>CALCBR010000127.1:0-33559 GCA_937897105.1 uncultured Acidimicrobiaceae bacterium
CGGCATCGACACTGAATCCGGCTGCGGCGAGGCCGTTTTGGATAGCCGTCACCCTGTCGCCGGAAACACAAGGCGCAAGTGGATATTCGACCTCGGTGTCAAGCACGTATGCAGCACACCAATTGGCTCCGCTCACCGCTGGTTCGATCATCTGAAATTCCGGGTTCCACTGAATAGGAATTGACCCTGATGGCTCACATGGCCACGGATTGTCGTTGTAGAGCGATTGGTACGCCATGTTCATCGAGCCAGATTCGGTGATGTTGGCGGCGATGCGATTGACCCCGCATAGCGTGATGACGGGACGGTCCCACCAACGGCAGTTCGAGTCAAGCTTCTTGACCGTCTCATAGTTGCCATCGTTTGTGCTTTCGGCACGCACGAGCAGCGGCTCGTCATAGCCGGAGACAGAGACGAACGAGAGTTGAGCGAATGCTCCCGCAGCGATGCCGTTACTCACGGCGTTTTGGTAGCTGATGTGGTCGGTGCGCACCCATTCGCCATCAACCAAGTTGAACATTGCTGCTTCGGGTATCCGCTGGTCTTCCGCATTCTCGAGCGGGCCCCACTGTTTGGGGCCAATGAGAATTCCGGCTCGAACTCCACACCGTTCGGTGCTGATTGGGCCGTACAGACGTGAACCCGCATATTGAGATTGCAGCTCGTCGCGGGCTGCGATGAGTTCTGGACTCAATTCTGGTTCAACCGGATCCACCGGCTCGACGGTCGTTGTGGTCGATGTCGCGCTCGCATCTGGAGCGGTCGTCGACGTGGACTCAGCAGTTTCTGACGACACGTCATCGGAGCTATCGGCAGTGTCGTTGGTTGGTGTTGACGATTCTGTTGGCTGCACAGATGTCGATGGATCAGAATCGACGATGGAGGTTTGAGGAGAGCCAAGCGTGGCGGCGGGCTCGTTGGTGAGCGTGACCGATGATGAACATGCGGCGGTAACTGCAATGATCGATGCCGCAGATGACATGCGAAAGATGCGTTTCATGCCTCTATCTTTGCGGAAGTTTTCGCCCGTGTAAGGTCACATTCCGAGTAACGGAGTCAATTGCTCTCAGTAGCGCTCCCGAAGTCGTGGAAGAACCCCGGTGGCAAATCGTTCAAAGCTTTCGTTCATCTGCTCGGGATCAAAACCTGGAGGGCACCCCCAGGTCACAACATCGGTGATGCCGAAGGCATCGATGAACTGACACATTTCGTCGAACACCTTGTCTTCGTCGCCGATAATCCAGGTCTGCGGTATGGGATCGGCGTTGCCGGTGAGCTGGAGCGACACGTTGTCACCCGACGACGTGAGCCAGTCGGCGTAAATTCCAGCTTTGTATCGCTCGGCTGCCCGGATTGGGGGCCAGTCGCGATCTCGATCATCGGTGACAAGCCACGGTCTGATGATGCCAACACGACGAGCTGAGGGGTCGTCGCCGCGCGCCCGAGTTGCCTCCCGCCACGGGTCGAGCACTTGATCAGCTGCGCCCTGGGGGAGCAGGTGAAGCCCGAGACGCGCGGCACGCTCGGCGCCTGGTGTTCCCATCGCTGCCATCCAGATTGGAGGGCCTCCCTCTTGCACGGGGGTTGGTGTCACTCGGACATCGTTGTACGTGAAGCGTTTACCTTCGTACGAGAAACGATCTCCGGAGAACGCCCGTTGGAGAATTTCGACTCCTTCTTCGGTCCGTGAGACACGCTGAGCGCGCGGAATGTTGAATCCGTGAAATTCGTGAAGGGCGTAGCCCATGCCGACACCGATCTCCATTCGCCCGTTCGAGATGTTGTCGAGCACGGCGAGGTCTTCTGCGAGTCGAAGTGGTTCTTGGAAAGGCATCAGGGTGATGTCTGATGAAATTCGTATGCGACTCGTGCGTGAGGCGACCGCTCCCGCCACAGGAATCCACGACGGCAGGTAACCGTCGTCGACGAAATGGTGTTCGGTGAACCACACGAGATCGAACCCAAGTTCGTCAAGCCACGCAATTTGGTCGAGGACTGCGCCGTACAGTTGGGGCCACGAAAGTGGCGAATCCGTTGGATTTCGGAAGTCGTAGCACGCTCCAACACGAAGGTGTGGTCGAGTGGTCATGCGTTAACGGTAGAGCATTTCGACAAGATCACTTGTGGGCGAGGTGACGACGGGTGGTGATCGGTGTAAGACTGGGGGAGTGACCGCAGTAGATACCGACATCACTAACGCACTGGAAAACCAATTTGGGCTTGCTGATCGACTGGTCGATGAGGCAGCGCTTGAAAATTCGGTCCGCCGTTTCGCAGAACGAGGCATTGTGTTGCCGACGTTCGCACAGTTGGCTGACCCGTCCACCGTTGATGAGGGCCTCGTCGGTGATGCTGATCCGCAGGGCGCAGACCCTCGCAATCTGTGGCGGGTGCACTGGTATAACGACCTCGCGGGAAACCGGGTGTCGGTACCTAATCACGTTGTGTTGACCAAAGAACTCACCGGAGTTGAGAGCCCGATCATCGTTGTCTTCGGCGATCGTTTCCCGATGATCACCGCTCACAAGGTGCTCGCTGCGTACTCATGTCTTGCGCCACGCGTCGTCACCGGTCAATTCGACCCGACCCGTCACCGGGCAATCTGGCCATCGACTGGCAACTACGCCCGAGGGGGCATTGCAATTAGCCGCATCATGGCGAGCCGCGGTGTCGCAATTCTTCCTGAGGGCATGAGCCAAGAGCGTTTTGACTGGCTCGATAAGTGGTGTGAGAACCCAGCTGAGGATGTCATTCGCACCCATGGAACCGAGTCGAATGTCAAAGAGATTTACGACGCCTGCAACGAGCTTGCCCTCGACCCTGAGAACTTCGTGCTCAACCAGTTCTCAGAGTTTGGAAATCATCTCGGCCATTACACCGTGACTGGCCGAGCGCTTGCTCATGTCTTCGAGCACGTGCAACAGAGCAGCGGGCGCGACCTCAACCTCGCAGCGTTCACCTCAGCGACTGGGTCTGCCGGCACCATTGCAGCCGGTGATCGTCTCAAGGATGAATACGGAACCAAGATCGTTGCGGTTGAGGCGCTTGAGTGCCCAACAATGCTGGAGAACGGTTACGGCGAGCACAACATTCAGGGCATTGGTGACAAACACATTCCGCTCATTCATAACGTCATGAACTCCGACGTGGTGGTGGCGATTAGCGACCGCTCAACCGATGATCTTGATGTGCTGTTCAACTCCGATGCAGGACGCCGGCTGTTGGCTGATCGACATGGCATTGACGAAGCAACTATCGATGCTCTCTCTCACTTTGGTTTCTCAGCAATTTGCAACACGTTGGCTGCGATCAAGACCGCTCGCATGCTCGACCTCGGCGAGAACGACGCGCTCATCACGGTGGCGACAGATGGCGGGGCGCTCTACCCGAGTGAGCGGGCAAAAACGCTGGCAACAAGGTTTGGCGGCGAGCTATCCGAGGCTGATGCCGCTGCCATTTACGGAGAGCATCTCGCCAATGTGTCAACCGAACACATGATTGAGATGACCGAGGCCGATCGCCGTCGAGTCTTCAACTTGGGTTACTACACCTGGGTTGAGCAACAAGGAACGCCGTTTGAACTCTTCGAAGAGCGTCGTCACCAGTCGTTCTGGCGGAACCTGCGTCGATATGTCGGCGTGTGGGACTCGATGATCTCTGAGTTCAACGAACGCGTCGCATCTGCGTAAACAGCGATCATGGTGGTCGGTCTTCGATGCGTGGTGTGCGGGGAAGAGGTCGAAATCTCACGTCCATTGTCGTGGACATGCCCTCGAGCAACAGAGGCCGATCCGTTTCATGTGCTCGAATTTGTCGACAACGGGGCAACACGGACGATTGAGATCGATCGAGGGGAGAGCAATCCGTTTGTTCGCTATCGCGAACGAATGGGGTGGTGGGCATTCGCCCGGGCGAACGGCATGTCCGATGATGAGACCGTGGGTCTTGCGCGGTCGGTTGCAGGGCAATTCAGCGTCACCCCTCTTCAACCGCACGATGGGCTGAGCGATGTCATTGGTCGTTCAGTGTGGGCAAAAAATGAGACGGTTGGAGTAAGCGGATCTCATAAATCTCGCCACCTTGTTGGCATCATGTTGCACCTCATCGCTGCTGAACGACTCGGCATGCTGACCGAGCGGCCACCACTTGCGATCTCGTCGTGTGGGAATGCGGCGCTCGCTGCTGCGACGGTTGCGAGTTCGCAAGAATGGCCGTTGCGAGTGTTCGTTCCGACATGGATGGACGACGCCTTCGGTAGTGGTCTTGATGCCCTTGGTGCTGAGGTCAACCGTTGTGAACGAGTCGCCGGCGCCGCAGGCGATCCCGCTATGAGTGCGTTTAGAGAGGCGGTGTCGCAGGGGGCGATCCCCTTCAGCGTTCAGGGTCCGGCAAATGCGTGGTGCCTCGATGGTGGTCGAACCATTGGCTGGGAGCTTCACGATCAGTTGAACGACGTTGAGGTAGCCCCGCAGGCGGTGTTTGTTCAGGTCGGGGGAGGTGCCCTCGCAACATCGCTTGCGCTTGGTCTCGGTGATGATGTACCTCTTGTTGTCGTGCAAGCCGAGGGCTGCGCACCTCTCCATCGCGCGTTGCAAGCGGCATCTGGGGTTGATGCTCCAGAACTCCATTGGGCCGAACTCATGCAGCCGTGGGAGTCACCTCACTCGTTGGCCGACGGAATTCTCGACGATGAAACGTATGACTGGATCAGCATTGGGCGTGCCATTGAGCGATCTTCAGGCCGATCTGTCGTCGCTACTGAATCAGAGATTGTCCACGCTCACGAGCTGGTGAATACATCAGGACCTCCGACGTCGGCAACAGGAACCGCCGGCGTAGCTGGAGCCCTTGGTGAGAGCGCCGCCGGCACGCTTGATGATCGGCCAATTGTTGTCCTGCTTTCCGGAGCTGCACGCTGAGCCTGAGCGCAAGTGGGGGTAGCCTTAGCCCCATGTCCGGCGACAACGTTCATCCAAGCCCATCCGCACTAGAGGGCGGCATCGACCCGCGAAGTGATGTGTTTAATCGACTGCTGAAGAACCGTGTTGTTCTGCTCGGTTCTGACGTGAACGATGAGATTGCGAATCAGCTTTGCGCACAGTTGCTGTATCTCGAGGGCGAAGATCCAAACAGTGATATTTGGTTGTACATCAATTCGCCCGGCGGATCGGTGACTGCAGGCATGGCAATTTACGACACGATGCAGTTCGTTTCTTGTGATGTGGCAACTGTCTGCCTCGGCCTCGCCGCCTCGATGGGCCAGTTCTTGCTGACGGCGGGAGCCGCTGGTAAGCGTTACAGCCTTCCGAATGCTCGCATCATGATGCATCAGCCGTTGGCGGGTCTTCGTGGTCAGGCCGCCGATATTGCGATTCAGGCTGAGCAGCTTGCGTACACCAAGCTTCGTATGGCTCAACTCATTGCAGAGCATTCAGGGCAACCCCTCGAGCAGATTCAAGAAGACTCCGAACGCGACCGTTGGTTTACCGCTGAGCAGGCCAAAGAATATGGCCTTTGCGACAACGTGATCCTGCGTCGAGGTGAAATCGTCTGACGTTTAGTCTGCTGCGCCGACCGGCGTTGCAGGCTCAGGAGCATCATGCGGAACCAAGGTCGTAACTGGCCCTAGGTCGACGTCGCATGATGCCATCGCCCACTCACGGATCGTGAGTGCCGAAGCTTCGCTTTGGTACGCGGCGGCAGCAACACGTTGGATGCCGTCCGGGTCGCCAGGAACGACGGTATTCGCGGTCTCGATTGCTTGGACCACGTTCGACCACTCTTGAGCAACAGCCAACGGCGCAAGCGTCTGTAAGCGTCGGTAGATCTCAAGGGTTGCGGTGAGTTCGAGATCGCTATTAATCGTTGCGGCAACGATTGCTGACCGGTTGCTTCGAAGTTCCTCGCAGAAGGCAGCCGCATCAGGAACAGGTGTCGCCTCGCCACAGGCAGAAAGAGTTGTCATTGCGAATCCAACGATGGTTGCCATCGAACCAAGACGTTTCCTCTGCACAAAACGAGTGTGACACAACGGCTCCATAGATTGTCGCCACCCATCGGGTGATGCACCCCATTCCGCACATCTGCGAAGGACTCTTCCTGTGATTGCATCCGTGTCGTCGGCAACCATCCTTGGTCAGATTGTTGATCGACTGTCGCTGCCGATCGGTGAAACCGTCATTGTGATGAGCGAACTTGTTCAGCGAAAGATCATTACCGAGACCAACGGGTGGTTTGAACTGGCGGATTCGATGTTGGTGTCCGGTGGAGAGCTCTGATGAGCGAATACCCTCGTTTACGTGGACATCGATCCAACGACCGAGTCGAACCAGGTCGATCTGTGGCAGATCGACCGGTTTGTTGCGTCATTGACTTCGCTGTCAGAACGAACCCTCGAGGCCTATCGAACCGATCTTCGAATGTTTGCCGAATTCATCGCTCGGATGAACATCAACGATCCCTGCTCGGTCAGTCGGACGAATGTCCGTCGGTATGTCGCTCACCTCTCGACCCGGCAATACGCGCAACGAAGCATTGCGAGAAAGATCGCATCGATTCGGCGATATTTCAGGTGGGCACTTCGTCACGATGTTGCCGACACCGACCCAACCCTTGGGGTGCATGTCAGCGGTGGAACTGGTCGTCTGCCGAAAGTGCTCGATCGGCGAGATCTTGAGCATCTTCTCGAACCCGCCGATGACCCTGATGAACCCCTTTGGCGTCGTCGGCGAGATGATGCGGTGCTCGAATTGCTCTACGGATCAGGTTTGCGTGTTGCCGAACTCTGTTCGCTCGATCGGTCATCACTCGACCTCGACCATCAGGCGTTGCGCGTGTGGGGAAAAGGTTCGAAAGAGCGGCGAGTTCCGATTGGTGAGCCCGCCTGCGATGCCGTCTCAGCATGGTGTGAGATTCGACACGAAGCCGCTCCTTCCGAGGCCGGTGACGCACTGTTCACCAACGAGCGTGGCCGACGGCTGACATCACGTGATGTTCGACGCATTCTTGATCGCCGAAGTGCAACGCCAACCCATCCGCATGCGCTCCGCCACACGTTTGCTACCCATCTCCTCGATGGCGGCGCCGACCTCCGAGCCGTTCAAGAGCTTCTTGGGCATGCCGATGTTGCGACCACCCAGCGGTACACGCACGTCAGCAAAGAGCGGCTCACCGCGGCGTATCGCCAATCGCATCCACGAGCATGACACCTCCGCCTCCACCCCCGGCCGGACAACGCCCAGGTCTCGTGGATGCTGCCACCGAGCTCGCCGAGCAATGGAATCGCTGGAATCGCAGGCGGGCGTCGTCGGCACGAGACCATCTCATCGTGCACTATTCACCGCTGGTCAAGTTCGTCGCTGGTCGTGTTGGTTCGGGCCTTCCCCGTTCAGTTGATCCAGCCGACTTGGTCGGCTACGGAGTGTTCGGATTGATCGATGCGATCGAAAAGTTCGACCCGTCGCACGGGGTCAAGTTCGAGACATATGCAGCGCCTCGAATTCGAGGCGCGATCTACGACGGTCTTCGCGAACTCGACTGGGTTCCGAGAACGGTCCGCACCAGAGGTCGCCGCATCGAACAGGCGTTAACAGAGCTCGAGCGAGAACTCGGCCGTTCTCCGAGCGAAGACGAACTCGCTGTACACCTCGAAATTTCGATCGACGAGCTCGCAACGTGGCTATCCGAAGTTGCAACAACCACGGTCGGCACGCTCGACAGAGCGATTTCGATGGGTTTCGAACCCGAGGCAGACGAGCTCGACGGGTCACATACCCCGGTCGTGGCGGTCGAAGCCGAAGAGCTTCGTTCCATTATTCGACAGGTAATGCGCGAGCTTCCAGAGCGGGAACGGCTCGTTCTTTCGCTGTATTACGACGAGAACTTGACGCTCGCCGACATTGCGGAGATTCTCGATGTCACCGAGTCTCGTGTATCGCAGCTTCATGCCCAGTCGGTGTTGCGACTTCGCTCTCGAATGCGAGCAGCCGGGCACCTGTAGCGCGTCGATTGCGCGAACAGTGATTGCTCGTGTCGCGGTGGCCATCTCGGTGTTTGTGGGCACCATCAGTCCGGCTGCCAGCAACCCACAAGATCGAGGGCCGGGTCAGCCTCGACCTGACATCGAACAACATATGGCTTGGAGTTTTGTCGAGGAATCTATCGATCAACCTGCGCTGACCGGCGCCATTGAGAGTGGAAGGTTCAGCTGCTGGCGCCTTCCCGTCAACCGGCCGATCACCGACCCGTTTCGGCCGCCTCCGTGTCGTTGGTGTTCAGGAAATCGCGGCCTTGAATTTGCCGCCCAGTCGAGTGACGATGTTCGTTCTGTGGTGGGTGGAACGGTGTGGTTTCACGGCTCTGTCGGCCTCACGGGTTACCTCACCGTCATCGTCGAAGGGAGTTCAACTTCTCTTCTTGTCACCGTTGGTGGAATTGAGATTGATCGCCGTCGTCTGCGCGGGTCGAACATTGCTGCAGGTGAATTCATCGGCCCTGCCAGGGGGCCAATTCACCTCGGTGTCCGATCTGGGGGAACCTACATTGATCCTGAGTTATGGCTGCGGGCGGGGCGTGGTCGGGCTCGTCTGGTTCCTCTCGAGGCACCTGGTCGGACGACGAAGCCAAGGGCATCGTGTTCGCCTGATGTGCCCGGTGATATTTCGGCCACTCGCCGATAGCGTGTCGGACGGCTTACCAACCGGTGAGCACCCGAGCATTCGGGTCACTCGAGATACGACATGTTCCCGTCATTTGCGGTCGTTTCGGCGCCCTGACGTGAACCTAACCGCAACCCACATAGGAGACTTTCATGGCTCTCATCAGCATGCGTCAGATGATTGAGGCAGGTGCGCACTTCGGCCACCAGACCCGACGCTGGAACCCCAAAATGCGCCGCTTCATCTTCGGTGAACGCAACGGCATTTACATCATTGATCTCGACCAAACGTTGAATCGCGTCGAGACGGCCTACAACTTCCTTCGTGACCTCGTGGCCGACGGCGGCAACGTGCTCTTCGTCGGAACGAAGAAGCAGGCCCAAGACCCAGTTCGCGAAGCCGCAGATCGTTGTGGAATGCCGTATGTCAACGAGCGTTGGCTCGGCGGAATGCTCACGAACTTCGGCACCATTTCTCTGCGCGTCAACAAGATGCTCGAACTTGAGCGCCAGAAAGAAATCGGTGAGTTCGATCTCATGATTAAGAAAGAGGCGTTGCTTCTTGACCGCGAACTCACCAAGTTGCAGCGCAACCTCGGTGGTCTCCGTTCGATGAAGAAGGCACCGGAAGCGATTTTTGTTCTCGACACGATGAAAGAGCACATTGCGGTCACCGAGGCAAACAAACTCGGAATTCCTGTTGTTGCGGTTGTCGATACCAACGTTGACCCAGATTCCATTCAGTTCCCGATCCCTGGAAACGACGATGCGATTCGCGCCAATGCATTGTTCGCGAACGTGATCGCAGAAGCCGTTCTCGAGGGTCAATACATTGCCTCGCGCCGCCCGCAGGCAGCTCCTGCCACACCAGAGCCGAAAGAGCGCACCCCTGAAGAAGAGGCAGCGTTCGCTCAGGCACAGGCTGAGGCTCGCGCCGCTGCCGCTCGCGCCCAGGCTGAGCGAGAGGCACGGATGGCCGCAAAGAAGGCCGCTGATGATGCCGCTTCTGATTCAGCAGAAGCAACTGCCGACGAACCAGCTGCCGAAGAGACCGCAGAAGCTGATGCTTCGGCTGAATCCTGAAACGATCTGAAGAGAGGCTGACAGATGTCATTTACCGCACAAGACGTGAAGGCGCTGCGCGAATCAACCGGCGCCGGCATGATGGACTGCAAGAAGGCACTCGAAGAATCATCGGGTGATATCGAGGCTGCCAAGCAGTACCTGCGAGAGAAGGGGTTGGCGGCAAGCGCGAAGCGCGACGACCGAGAAAATAACCAGGGTTTGGTTGCTCTCGGTATTGAAGGCTCGACCGCTGCGATGGTGCAGTTGAAGTGTGAGACCGACTTTGTTGCCGGTAGCGAGCACTTCCTCAACGAGGCCGCCGAATTACTGAAGGCAGTTCTCGCAGGAGGCGCCGACGCAGTTGCGAGCCGTGAAACTCAACTTGAGGAGCTTCGTATTCTCCTCAAAGAAAAGATCGAACTCGGCAACGTTGTGCACATGGTGGCCGCTGACGGCAACACCATTGGACACTACGAGCACATTCAGGGTGGCCGAGGGGTCAATGGTGTTCTCGTTGAGATGGCAGGCGCGAGTGACGAACTTGCCCATGACATCGCTGTCCACATTGCGTTCGCACGCCCGCAGTACCTCAACCGGGAAGATGTTCCTGCCGATGTGGTTGCCACCGAGCGCTCAACGCTCGAAACCATCACACGCAACGAGGGTAAGCCAGAGCAAGCGATCGAAAAGATCGTTGAAGGCCGCATTGGCGGTTTCTTCAAAGATGTGTGCCTCCTCGAGCAACCATTTGCCAAAGACGACAAGCAGTCGATTCAGCAGGTGATCGGGTCGGCCGAGATCGTCCGGTTCGCTCAGGTTGAGATCGGCTGAGATAATTCTCATATGAGCGACGATTCGACTACCACCCCACGATGGCGACGGATCGTCTTTAAGCCTTCAGGTGAGGCACTCGCTGGCCCTTCGGGTCGCGGACTTGATGGCCCGACCCTCGATGCGACCGCCCGAGAGATCATTGACCTTCGGCAGAACCTTGGTGTTGATGTTGCGGTCGTCGTTGGTGGCGGAAACTTTTGGCGCGGCCGCACCGGCGCAATGGAAGGCATGGACGCCACTCAGAGCGATCACATCGGGATGTTGGGCACAGTGATGAACGCGCTGGCTCTTCAGGACGCGCTTGAGCGCCAAGGGCAACCAACCCGTGTGCAGTCTGCGATCGAGATGCCGAGAATCGCTGAGGCGTACATTCGTCGTCGTGCGGTTCGCCACCTCGAGAAGGGGCGCGTCGTCATTTTTGCCGCCGGTACCGGAAACCCGTTTTTCACCACCGACACCGCCGCAGCATTGCGGGCGGCAGAAATTGAAGCTGATGCCCTGTTGAAAGGAACACATTCAGGTGTTGACGGCGTGTACGACGCTGATCCCCGCGTTGATGAGTCAGCGGTGAAGTACGACGAGGTTGGCTACATGGAGGTCATGACAAAGAACCTCAAGGTCATGGATGCCACCGCTATTGCGTTCTGTCGCGATAACTCGATTCCGATTGTCGTGTTCGATATGACGGCACCTGGAGCGCTCCGGTCGATCCTGTGCGGCGACTCGGTTGGCACCATGGTGCACGACGTCTGATTCGAACGCCGTCTGAACATTTTCGTGTTGTCCCCAACGGGCTGCAGCGGGTGGGTACGCTAGAAGAGTGATCGACGAGACCATTCTCGAAGCCATCGACAAGATGGAAAAAGCCGTTCTGCATGTGCAATCGCAGTTCGCTACTGTGCGCACCGGCCGAGCCGCTCCTGCGCTCGTCGAGCAGTTGCAAGTCGAGTACTACGGAGCACACGTTCCGTTGCAGCAGTTGGCATCGATTCAAGTTCCTGAGGCACGTCAATTGCTGATCAAGCCTCACGACCGGGCGTCACTCGCCGCAGTCGAGAAATCGATTAGGGAAAGCGATCTGGGAGTCGCACCGAACAACGATGGTGTCGTTATTCGCCTCAATTTTCCAGCGCTCACAGAAGAGCGCCGGCGCGACTATGTGAAAGTGGCGAAGAATATGGCTGAAGATGGCCGAATCGCCGTTCGAAATATTCGACGTGATGCACGCAAGTCGCTCGAGGCAGCTGAGAAAGATGGCGATATTTCTGCTGATGATCTTGATCGTGCAGAAAAAGAACTTGATAAGTACACCCACGAGCACGTGGAGCGAATCGACCAAGGACTCGGCCGTAAAGAAGCTGAGCTTCTCGAGGTCTAGAGAGGTGATGAACGATGAGTGACGACATGTGGGGCGATTCAGGCTCGTTGTTTGACGGCCCTGATCGTCGTAAGTCAGACGACGAGTCGACATCAGAAGACCGGCCGACCACACCAACGTTTTCATTCGACGACCAGTCGGGACCTCTGCCGCATTGGACTGAGGCGCCGTCGGGCGGGATCTCTCGTGGCAATGAGTCGGCCGAAGATACCGAGGAGCGTGCACCCGTTCGCTCATTCGACGATGACGATCTCGGAATTCTTGATGATGATGTGCCAACCGGTCGGTCAGAAGACGATCTGTGGGCGACGTTTACCGCTGAGCAGCCCGTATGGCAGCCAGGCGACAGCCCTGAGCCGACGCGTGAATCGCCAGCGGTTGGCACATTCGACGAACCTGCAGACTCGATGGGTTCTTCAACAGGTCAGCAGAGCCGGATCGTGATCGGAACTGACCCATCGGGGATGGATCGCCCGATGTCAGAGTCGCAGGCTGCGGTTCGAGAAGATTCGGGCGGTACTCGCCGACGTGCTGCTGGAAAGTCGAAAGCCTCCGCCCCTCGACCAGGCGCTCCGGCGTCAAGTGGTCGCGATTTGCCGGTCGCAACGGCGGTTGGCATTTTGCTCGTTGCGATTTTCGTCGGGACACTGGTCTACCGCCCGTGGGCGGCTCTCGTTCTCGTCGCTGTCGTATTAGGACTCGCCGCTGTCGAGTTCTACGACAAGGTGACCGAGAAGGGCTACCGGCCAGCGGTGGTTCCTGGAATTGTCGCCTGTGTGATCGCACCGATTGCTGCGTATTGGCAAGGTGACGGTGCGCTCCCACTCGTCATTGTCTTCGCATTCATCGCCACTGCAGGCACGTATATCGGGGCACGGTCGGTTGACATCGGTCCGCTCCCAAATGTGTCGATTACGACGTTGCCAATTGTGTGGGTCGGGCTTGCCGGTGCATACGCCGGATTGATTCTCCGTTTCTCAACCACAGGGGAGGTGCTGCGGGCTGATAACGGTACCGACACCCTCTTCATGCTCGCCCTTGCGGTGGTTGCGAATGATGTTGGTGCACTGTTCGTTGGTGCAGCCGCCGGCCGCACACCTTTGCGCTCATGGATTTCCCCCGGGAAGACCGTCGAAGGCTTTATCGGTGGGGCGTTGCTCACAATCGTGGTGCTCATCGTGGCCGGTATCGGCGGATGGAATACCACGTGGGACAGCACAGGTGATCTACTGCTGCTTGCGATCGTGGTCTCGATTTTTGCTCCGATGGGAGATCTCGTCGAGTCGATGTTTAAGCGGAATCTCGGCGTGAAAGATTTCGGATCGTTGGTGAAAGGCCACGGTGGCGTACTTGACCGCTTTGATGGCTTCTTACTCACGCTGCCGATCGTCTACTACTTGACGCTGATTCTTGAGCCGTGGGCTGGCTGATAGCCAATCACCAAGATGACTCCTATTCGGGTCGCAATTGCGGGTTCTACCGGTTCGATTGGCGGCCAAACCCTTGAGATCATTTCGGCTGACCCCGATGCATTTAATGTCGTCGGTCTTTCGGCTGGACGCTCAGCGGCGGCCATTATCGAGCAGGCCAAGACCTTTAGGCCAGCGATTGTCGCGGTAGCTGACCCCACAGCGCGAAACGAAGTGAGCGAAGCACTTTCGGGGCTGAGCGAGATTGAGGTTGTGGCAGATGCGACAGAGATGTGCGACATTGCTGACGTCGTCATCAACGGGGTCGTGGGTTTTGCTGGTCTTCCTGTCACCATGGCAACACTGTCGAACGGACGTCGACTTGGACTTGCCAACAAAGAAAGTCTGATCGCCGCTGGGCCCGTAGTGCAGCCGTTGCGTGAGGTTGATGGTGCAGAACTCGTGCCGGTCGACTCTGAGCACTGTGCGCTGCACCAATGCCTTCGTTCGTCGATCGACACCCATCGAGAGGTCTCTCGCTTGGTGCTCACGGCAAGCGGCGGCCCGTTTCGGGGTTGTTCGGCAGCAGAACTCGCGAATGTGACGGTCGACGAGGCGCTACGTCATCCGACGTGGTCGATGGGGCCAAAGATCACGATCGATTCATCAACGTTGATGAATAAGGGCCTCGAGGTCATTGAGGCGCACGAACTGTTTGGTACCCCATTCGATGAGATCGACGTGGTCGTTCACCCGCAGTCGGTGGTGCACTCGATGGTTGAATTCATCGATGGTTCGACGATCGCTCAATTGTCGATGCCTGACATGCGGCTTCCAATTGGGTACGCACTTGGGTGGCCTCACCGCCTTGGGACACCGTTTGGAACGATCGATTGGACACAACTTTCGCAGTTGAATTTCGAGCCACCAGATCGGAGCACATTTAAATGTCTCGATCTTGCCTATGCCGCAGGGCGCGCAGGCGGCACTGCCCCAGCGGTGATTTCAGCAGCCAACGAAATTGCTGTTGATGCGTTTATCGATGGTGAAATCACATGGGCTCAGATCCACGATGTCTCCGCAGCGGTGCTCGACGTGACAGAGCTTTCACGGCCATCAACGGTGGACGAAGTTATTGATGCCGATCGTCGCGCTCGTGAGGACGCAAGGCGTGTGATCAGTGGCATGCTTGCGTAAGAGCAATCATGTCTGAGCACTTGAAACCAGAGTCATCGCCTCCTGCTGCGTGGCCCGCACCGACTGCACCTTCGCGTTTCGTATCAGAGGTAGTTGCTGGTGGGGCGGTTGGTGAGCGACCGCCCGATGAGAAGGGCTCGGGCATCATCGGCCTCGTCGTACTCATTGGGATTTTTGTTGCCCTTGCGGTCGCAAACATTTGGTGGTTCGTGTTCGCAGTTGGGCTGTTGCTCTCCATCGTGCTTCACGAGGTCGGTCATTACTCGACGGCGCGTTGGAGCGGAATGAAAGTGACCCAGTTCTTTGTGGGCTTCGGACCACGCGTGTGGAGCATGCATCATCGGTCGACCGAGTTCGGTGTTCGGGCGTTGCCACTCGGGGCATTTGTTCGCATCGTTGGCATGAACATGATGGACGACGTCGACGATGCTGACGAAGAACAGACTTACCGGTCGAAGTCGTATCCAAAGCGAATGCTCGTCATTACTGCGGGCTCGCTCATGCACTTTTTGTTGGCACTGGTGCTGCTCTCAGCGGTCTTCACGACCCGGGGTGAGGCGGTGGTGTTGCCGGGCGCGGAAGTGATGTCAGTCGGCGAAGAGATGCCAGCGACAGGCGTCGTACTGCCCGGCGATGTGATTTTGAGCGTCGACGGTCGTGAGGTGGTAGAAGGTGCTCTCGGCGATGTGGTGAGGTCATTTGAACCAGGATCTGCAGTTGACATTGCGATCGAGCGTGCAGGCGTCGAAATGGTGGTGAAGACCACACTCGGCTCGAATGCACTCGTTGGCGGAGATGGCTCGTCAGCGTTTTTGGGTGTGTCGACGGTGATGCCGGTAGCGCTCGAGCAACGTGCATGGTGGTCAGCACCGTGGCATTCGGTCACCGCCATGGTCGATCAAATGTGGATGTCGGTGAAGGGTGTCGTCACCGTGTTAAATCCGGCGAACGTCATAGCCCACCTGTCGGGTGATAATGCCGATCCGATGACGAGACCGACGACGCTGGTTGGCATCACTGCGGTGAGCGATGATGTTGGGCAGTCGGGAGGCTTCGCGGGCATTATCGAATTGTTGGCGTTTCTGAATGTCTTCGTCGGAGTGTTCAACCTGTTCCCCCTCCTGCCACTCGACGGTGGTCATGCTGCGATTGCGACGTACGAGCGTGCTCGAGAAGGCCGAACCCGCTCGAGATATCACGCCGATGTCGCCCGGCTTGTTCCTTTGACAATGGCGGTGGTAGCGATGCTTGCATTCATGTTTATGTCCGGTCTATACCTCGACATCGTCAACCCGATTCGGTGAGGAGAACCTGATGGAAGTCAAAGGATGGTCAGGGGAGCGTCGCCCATCTCGGATGATCAACGTTGGCGGTGTCCCAGTTGGCGGTGACTCACCGATCACGGTGCAGTCGATGACGGTGACAAAAACCGCCGATGTTGAAGGAACGCTGCAACAGATCTATGCGCTCGCCGCAGCCGGATGCGACATCGTTCGGTGTACCTGCAATGAGTCGGAGGCCGCGGTCGGCCTCGCTCAGATCGTTCCTCGTTCACCGATTCCGGTGATTGCCGACATCCACCATCAATACAAGATGGCACTTGCTGCGTTAGATGCAGGAGTGCACGGGCTGCGACTCAACCCGGGAAACATTCGCCGACCTGAGCACATCAAGGCAGTTGCGAGTGAATGTCGAGATCGGGGCGTGCCGATTCGCATCGGCGTTAATGCAGGATCACTCGACCCTGACCTTTATGAGAAGCACGGAGGAGCAACGCCTGAGGCCATGGTCGAGTCTGCGCAGAGAGAACTCGAGTACTTCGCGGAGGTCGATTTTGATCTGGTGAAGATTTCGGTCAAGGCATCGAGTGTCCCGTTGATGGTCGAGGCCTACCGGCAACTCGCAGAGGTGACCGACCATCCGTTGCATCTCGGAGTAACTGAAGCAGGCCCGCCGCCCGCAGGGCTGGTGAAAGCCACCGCGGGGATTTCGACGCTTCTCATGGAGGGCATTGGTGACACCATTCGGTATTCACTGACGGCCGACCCGGTAGAGGAGGCTCGTGCAGGCCGCCAACTACTTGAGGCTCTCGGGCTTCGCGAGCGAAAGAATGTTGATCTCATTGCATGTCCATCATGTGGTCGAGCAGAAGTTGATGTCATCGACGTTGCCCAAAAAGCGATGGAGGCCTTTGGTGAACGTCAACTTCCGTTGCAGGTAGCGGTGATGGGATGTGTCGTTAACGGACCCGGCGAAGCACGAGAGGCCGACCTTGGAATCGCTGCAGGAAACAAGCGAGGCCATCTGTTCATTAAAGGTCGAAACGTGGCCGTCGTACCTGAAGATGAAATGGTTGGAGCGCTTGTCGAATGGGCCGAATTCATTCACGAACACGGCACCGAAGCGGCGATCGCTCGCGCTGATACGGCGCGTGCGGAGCGTGAGGCCGAGAAAGACCGGTCGATGCTGCTTGCAGAACAGGGCGATGATGCGAACAATGCGAGCGAACGCATCGTTGAGATCGGTCGCCGCCTCTCAGGCGACAGAGCGTCGTAATTAGCCGTTGAGTTCTGCGATTGCGGCGGCGGTCGCAAGGACCCGTCGAGCATTGTCGACGTGAAGGTTTTCGATCATTCGACCATCGACAGTGATCACTCCACGCCCTTCGCTTACCGCTTCATCAAACGCTTCGATCACTCGCTGTGAGTAGTCGATGTCAGCCTCAGACGGGGCCCACACATCATTTGCCGGTTCAACTTGGGTCGGGTGAATGAGGGTTTTACCATCGAAGCCAAATGCCCGACCTTGCTGTGCTTCAGCGAGGAACCCTTCCGGATTTTTTACGTCGTTGTAGACGCCGTCGAGAATGACCTTGTCAGCTTCTCGGGCTCCGAGAAGCGCCATTGCGAGGTGGGGAATCAACGGGGCCCGGTCGGCGTGCTGTTCGGCACGCAGCTCTTTGATGAGGTCGTTTGTTCCCATGACCAGCACGTTGACCCGAGGGTGAGCTGCAATCGATCGAATATCAAAAATCGCTGTCGGGGTTTCGACCATCGCCCAGATCGTCATGTCGTCGGGTGCGCCGGCTGCTCGAAGTTGGGCATCGACTTCGTTGAGGTGATCGGTGGATGTCACCTTCGGAATGACGACGGCAGCAGCCGATGACCCGGCAGCTGCTGCAATGTCGGCTGCTCCCCACGGCGTGTCAAGACCGTTGCAGCGAATCGTCAGCTCTCGGCGGCCATAGTCACCTGAAGTGGCGGCAGCAACTGCATTTTCACGGGCTGCCTCCTTTGCATCAGGGGCGACGGCGTCTTCGAGATCGAAGATGATGGCGTCGGCTGCAATGGTCTTTGCCTTTTCGAGCGCTCGCTCGTTTGCTGCAGGCATGTAGAGAACCGATCGGCGTGGTCGTAATGACGACATGTCAAGATCCCATCTCGTAAAGGGCGGCTAATTCAGGGTCGCTTGCTGCGAGTTGCTCGGCAAGGCGAACGACGACCTGGCATTGCTTGACCGATGCGTCATCTTCCATCTTGCCGTCGAGCATGATGGCGCCGGTGCCGTCCCCCATTGCGTCGATCACGCGTCGGGCGTGAGCCACTTGTTCAGCCGATGGCGAGAACACTTCTTTTGCGACGGCGATCTGGTCAGGGTGCAGGCTCCATGCCCCAACACATCCAAGCAAATAGGCATTGCGGAACTGGTCCGCGCACGCCGTGGTGTCACGAATATCACCGAATGGTCCGTAATACGGCAAGATGCCAGCCATCACACATGCGTCGACCATACGAGCGATCGTGTAGTGCCAAAGGTCCTGCTGGAATGTTGCTCGGTCAGCATCTGGGCTGTCAGGGTCAGGATCAGACCGAACGAGGTAATCGGGGTGTCCTCCACCAACTCGAGTGGTCTTCATGCGGCGGTTCGCAGCGAGATCGGCCGGGCCGAGTGAGAGTCCTTGCATGCGCGGTGAGGCCAGACAGATTTCCTCCACATTTGCCACACCGCGAGCGGTCTCCAAAATTGCGTGCAGCAGGATGGGCCGGGTGAGTCCAGCTTCGGCCTCCAACTGTGCAATCAGGCGATCGGCGTAATGGATGTCTTCGGCACCTTCAACCTTGGGGAGAATGATGACATCGACCGCATGCCCTGCTTCGATAACGGCGGCACGGATGTCAGCGAGACACCATGGCGAATCAAGACTGTTCACCCGAGTCCATAATTGCGTCGAACCGAAATCAACATTCTGAGCGACATCGACGAGCCCGGCACGGGCTGCATCTTTTTCTGCCATCGGCACGCCGTCTTCCAGGTTGGCGACAAGCACATCGACCTTGCCGACGAGCGACGGAACTTTGCTGCGCATCTTCTCGTTATTTGGCGGGAAGAAATGAAGCATTCGGCTAGGCCGAAACGGAATCTCGCGAACGGGTTCAGGGGCGCCGACGGCGAGCGGGCGGAAGAAGTCTTTAGGTGAACGCACACCCAGACGCTACGTGCCAGGCGCCTCGTTTGAGAAACCGCGCAGCCAGGCAGGTAGCCGTGTGGGTCGTCCTTCAGGCGTGACTGCGCCGTGAACGGTGATGCCCGTCGAGTGGACGACCTCATCGACGGTGAGCAGGTACACCATCTGGAAGGTGGCCCGAGTGATCGGCCCCATTGCCACGTGCACGTCAACCACATCGTCAAATTTCAACGGCTGACGGTATTGCACCCCTGCTTCCAGCACCGCCATGTCAACGCCCTCCGCCCGAATCTCGTGATAGGGGTGGCCGATATGGCGGAGATATTCCACCCGGGCTTCCTCGAGGTAGGGGAGGTATCTGCTGTGGTGAACGATGCCCATTGCATCGGTTTCAGCAAATCGAACGCGAATGCGATGCGAGAAGTCATATGCCGAACGGTCGGTAGGTGGTTCGATAGACATTCTCACAACCCTCGACCGTATCGTGCTGGTGTGAGGAGTCGTGGACTATGACGCCGGCGGTGAAGCTGATGACGAGCACCTCAATTGCGTTTCGGCTCTGCGAATATGACCACGACCCGGCAAATTCCAATTTCGGTCTCGAGGCGGCAGACCTGCTCGGACTCGACCCAGATCAGGTGTTCAAGACCCTTATCGTGCTTGTGGGTGAAGAAGAAATGTGCGCAGTCGTTCCGGTCAGCGGGCAGCTCTCGCTGAAACTCTTTGCGCAGGCAGTTGGTGCAAAGCGCGCAGAAATGTGCCCCCCTAATCGGGCTGAGCGATCGACCGGGTACCTGGTTGGAGGAATCTCGCCAATTGCGCAGCGCCGACGCCTGAGAACCGTCATCGATGAAACTGCGCAGTTGTATGACGAGATCTACGTGAGTGGTGGCCGGCGAGGTCTCGATGTTGCGGTCGACCCCAACGATCTTGCATTCCTCACCGATGCCACGTTCGCCGATATCGCCAGCGGTTAGCGGCAGACGCGATCAGATGCCCGACGGATGACGGAGGGTGGCCTCAATCCGCGCCACTCGGGTGCGGGCCGGTGGGTGGGAGGCATTGAGTCGTTGACGCCACCCGATGCTGCGCTGACCTCCTCCGTGAGCGATGACGGTGTTGAGCGCGCTTGCGAGTTCGCGGCCATAGCCGAGTCGAACGCTTCGTTGATCGGCGTCAAACTCTGATCGATGTCCGACAAGATTGCCGACGGCATCGCTGGCGTAGAGCACGATCAGGAAGACCCATGACACTGCAGTGAGGACGGCCGAGACGACCCTGCCGAGAGCGGTGAGTGCAGAGGAATGGGCGACAAAGGTGTCAGTTGCGGCTCTCGCCACGTTCTTCACGGCAAACCCCACACGGGCAAGAGCAATGATCGGCAGCGAAAACCAGTGGATCAAGGTGAGCGAGACCGTGTGCAAGCCGAGGTGGTGCGAGAGTTCGTGAGCGAACACACCGGCGAGTTCACGGGGCCCAAGGTGTTGCAGAGAGAATGAGGTTGTCACCACGAGATGCCCCCCACAGGCAAACGCATTGAGTTCGTCAGCATCAATAATCCGCAGCACGAATTTGTCAGGATTAATTCCTGCTGCCGTTGCAACCTCTTGCCAGACGGGTTGAGCGACCGAACTTTCTTCAATGGTCAACGCCCGAGCGCCGAGAGCAGGAGTGAGGAGGAGTGTTTGAGCGAATCGGACAAAGAGCACACCGGCACCCGCCATCCAGACGATCGGTAGCAACCAAAACGTGACCGAAATACCGAACAAGGTGAGCACTGCGTTGAGAGGAATCCAGATAAGTCGCAGTGAAATCAGTGAAAATGGCAACAGCACCAGTAGCGGGGTGAGCGCCGCGAGTGAAGAAAAGTTGGCGGCGCGGCGAGGGGAGCGAGGTGGTGGTGACTCCACATATGAAAGGTTACGGAGTTGACAGTGCGGTTTGTCTATGCGATCTCTCAGGCAGAATGGAGAGATGGCTGACCACACTTCGTCGACTCCATCGATTATTCCGGGCGCAGAACCACTGTCTCATGTTGCTGGTTCGACGACCGGCGTGCTCGTATTGCACGGCTTCACGGGTAATCCGTCTTCGGTACGAATTCTTGCGGAAGCGGCAATTGCCGAGGGCTACGACGTTGAAATGCCCCGTTTGCCAGGCCACGGCACAACGGTTGATGACATGATGACAACAGGTTGGGATGACTGGTTTGGCACCGCTCTCCAGGCGTTTGACGCCCTTGCCGACCGATGTGAGCGAGTGGTTGTCGCCGGACTCTCAATGGGCGGTCTTCTCACGCTCTCTGTAGGAGGTGCACGCTCGGCCGCTGGCCTCATCTGTGTCAACCCGGTCGCACGAATGAGATCACCTGAAGAGGTCGAGATGGTTGAAGAACTCATCGCGGACGGCATGGAGATTCTTCCCGGAGTTGGCTCAGACATTGCTGATCCAGAATCGTTTGAAACCGCCTACGAAGGCACCCCACTGGTGCCTCTTCGGTCAATGTTCTTTGAGGGTGTTCAACCTCGATGGGAACAGTGGGGAGATCTCGAGGTGCCGTTACTTCTCTTCACCTCAGAACAAGACCATGTTGTTGACCCTGCTGACAGTTCGCATCTCGCGGCGACATACGGCGGAAGTGTTGACCATGTGTGGTTGAAGAAGTCGTATCACGTTGCAACTCAGGACTACGACAAAGCGTTGATCGTTGAGAAGTCGCTCGCGTTCATTTCAGAACTCGCACACTGATCGTTGAGCCACCGGTATGTTCGCATCGATTCCCTCACCGTCATGGTCAAGTCTGTCGATAGGGCCTATCGAGTTGCGGGTGTACGGGTTTCTCATTGCCGTCGGCGTGGTTCTCGCAGTACGGCGACTTGGTAGTGGACTTGAGCGATTCAAGACGGGTGGATCAGAAGCAGCAGCGTCGATCGGTATATGGGGCGTTGGAGCGGGTCTCGTCGGTGCCCGCTTGTATCACGTCGTTACTGAATGGGACCGTTTCTCGGGAAATCTCAGCGAGATCCCGAAGGTCTGGCATGGAGGTCTTGGAGTTCCTGGAGGGGTTCTCCTCGGAACGATCGTTGGCGTCTTGCGGGCACGATCGTTTGGAATTTCGACAGCGGAGACCTTGCATGCTGCGGCGCCGGCAATTCCGCTCGCTCAAGCTGTTGGGCGATGGGGCAACTGGTTCAACCAAGAATTGTTTGGCCGCCCCACGACTCTGCCGTGGGCATTGCGCATTGATGATGATCATCTGCCAGCGGCATACGAATCAGGTACGACCTTCCACCCGACATTTCTGTACGAGAGCGTGTGGACTCTCGGCCTCAGTCTGTGGCTGGTTCGGTTGAGTGGGTCATCACGGTTTGCGGGTTCACGACTCTTTGCGCTGTACGTCAGCGGCTACGGACTCGGCAGGCTGTGGATTGAAGGTCTCCGCATCGATGACGCCTCGGTAATCGGGGGTCTTCGATGGAATCAGTGGGTTGCGATCGCGGCGATTGTGGGTGGGCTGATCTATCTCGCAGTGACATCGTCATCTGGCGACTCCGCCGAAGAAGTCGATGTGCAGCAGGCCGCCATCAACGGTGACCGGTAGCCTCAAGAGGGTGTCAGAACAGATAGATCGTGGTGCTGTTGAGCGGGTCGCAAAGTTGGCGCGGCTCGAATTGAGTGACGCAGAACTCGATGAGGCAACGACCCGTCTTGCGGGAATGATGGCGCACTTTGCCGATATCGATGCGCTTGACCTCGACGATGTCGAGCCAATGACCCAGCCGTACGAATTGGTCAATGTGTTGCGCGATGACGTTCCGCTCGAGACTCTTGACCACGACGAAGTACTCGCTGCCGCTCCAGATGCCTCCGACGGCCGATTCGGTGTGCCGCCAATCTTGGGGCTCGACCTGTGAGCACGTTCCAAAGCGCGCGTTCGATTGCAGCCTCGGTCTCAACCGGAGAATCATCTGCGGTTGACGTCGTGTCACAGCACCTTGCGCGCATCGAAGAACGCGAAGAAGAGGTCCATGCGTTCAACCTGGTGCTTCATGATGAGGCGTTGCAATCAGCGGAACGCGTCGATGAACGAATTGCGACAGGGGAGCAGGTAGGGCCACTTGCTGGGGTGCCGATTGCGCTGAAAGACAACCTCTGCACCCGAGGAATTCCGACGACATGCTCGTCGAATATTCTTGATGGATGGCGCCCTCCATATGACGCAACCGTGGTGTCTCGACTCGCCGACGCCGGTGCGGTGTTTGTGGGCAAGACCAACCTCGATGAATTTGCGATGGGCTCAAGCACCGAAAATTCGGCGTTCGGCCCGACACGAAACCCGCTCGACACGAGTCGTGTGCCGGGAGGCTCGTCGGGCGGATCGGCAGCTGCTGTTGCGGCAGGGTTCTCCGCGATGTCGCTCGGTTCAGACACCGGCGGCTCGATCCGTCAACCCGCGGCCCTTTGCGGGGTTGTTGGCGTCAAGCCCACCTACGGGGCTGTGAGTCGACTCGGGTTGATCGCATTTGCGTCCAGCCTTGACCAGATTGGGCCGTTCACCCATGACGTTGCAGACGCAGCGCTGCTCCTCGAATGCATGGCCGGGCACGACCCCGGTGATTCAACGTCGATACCGCAACCGTTCCCGTCGCTGTCTGAGTCACTCGACCGTGGCGTCGCTGGTCTTCGTATCGGTCGCATTGTTGATCTGCCAAGTGGCGCCGATGCTGATGTTGTCGCCTCGGTCGATCGTGCGTTTGAGGTGCTCGCAGATGCAGGGGCAGAGATCATCGACGTCACGATTCCTGCATTCACCTATGGCCTGACGGCGTACTACCTCATCGCTCCTGCCGAAGCATCATCGAATTTGGCTCGTTACGACGGCGTTCGATTCGGTTCTCGGGTTGAGGCTGCTGACACCAACTCGATGTACATGGCAACCCGCGGTGAGGGGTTCGGGCCAGAGGTTAAACGCCGAATCATGCTCGGCACCTATGCACTGTCGGCTGGCTACTACGACGCCTATTACGGCAAAGCGCTGAAGGTTCGTCGATTGATGGCTCAAGACTTCGCTACGGCGTACGAGTCGGTCGATGCGTTGGTGACGCCAGCCTCGCCGAGCGTGGCATTCCCGTTCGGTTCGAAGACCTCTGACCCTCTTGCGATGTACCTCTGTGATACCTACACGATTCCATCGAACCTCATTGGCCACCCGGCGATGAGCGTGCCATTTGGTGCAGGCGAGAACGACCTTCCGATCGGTGTTCAAGTGCTTGCTCCGGCCATGGGCGAACCGACAATGTTTGCCGTCGCCGCAGAACTCGAACGCTCGGCAGGGGGTAACCATGTCTGATTCGGCAACGTGGACCCATGAAGGGTTCGAGATGGTCGTTGGCCTTGAGGTGCATGTCGAGCTCGCTACCGAAACAAAATTGTTCTCAGGCTCTCCCAATCGTTTTGGAGATGATCCGAACACCAATATTGACCCGGTGTCGCTCGGTCTGCCTGGCGCCTTGCCGGTGCTCAACCGTCAGGCTGTCGAGTTGGCGATGAGAATCGGCCTCGCACTCAATTGCACCGTTCAGTCGTGCACCTTTGCGAGAAAGAATTACTTCTATCCCGATATGCCGAAGGCGTACCAGATCTCTCAGTATGACCGTCCGCTCAACATTGACGGTCACCTTGAAATTGCTGACGGCATCGTCATCGGCGTCGAGCGAGCACACCTCGAAGAAGACACCGGCAAGAGCACCCACATTGGTGGTTCGGGTCGAATTCATGGAAGCGAGGGCTCGCTCATCGATTTCAATCGTGCCGGCGTGCCGCTCGTCGAGATCGTGAGTCGACCTGATATCAGAACCCCTGAGCAGGCGCGACAGTACGTCAATGAACTCCGAGCGATTCTCGTTGAAATTGGTGCCTCCGATGCACGCATGGAGGAAGGCTCGATGCGGGTCGACGCAAACGTGAGTGTTCGCCGTCCGGGCGAAGAGTTCGGCACCCGTTGTGAAATTAAGAACGTGAACTCGGTTCGATCGCTTGGGCGTGCAATCGATTACGAGGCACGTCGGCAAGTTGCGTTGATCTCCGATGGTGAAGTAATCCAGCAAGAAACTCGCCATTGGGATGAAGGCGATGGGCGCACGCACACCCTTCGCACCAAAGAAGATGCCGACGATTACCGCTATTTTCCTGACCCCGACCTCGTGCCACTCGACCCAGGCGATGAATGGATCAACTCCGTTCGCTCGCAACTTCCTATGTTGCCGGCTGCCCGACGCGTTCGTCTTGCAGAAGTGACCGGTCAGGCGGTCGATAGTGAAGCGATCGCAACGGTGGTTGAGCGTCGCCAAGACGACTATGTCGTAGCGGTAGCGGAAATCGGCGGTGGAGCCGAACGCGTGCTTGTCCACGTGAAAGAAGCGTTCTCCGAGCAAGGCAGTGAACCGTCTGTGCCAGCCGCTGATCTCGCAGCATTGGTCGCAATGGAAGTAGGAGGAGAACTCACTTCAACGCAGACGAAAACATTGCTTGGCGATCTTGTCGAACAAGGTGGCGGTGACCCCAAGGCGATGGCGGCAGCTTGTGGGTTTGAGGCGATGGATACATCTGAACTTGACGGATTTGTCGACGACGCAATTGCGGCCGATCCTGATGCGTGGGCAAAGTTCTGCGCCGGAGACGGCAAAGCGATGGGAGCCCTTGTTGGCCATGTCATGAAGGCATCGCGAGGCCAAGCTGACGGTAAGGCAGTAACAGCAATCCTTAATTCACGCAAAGGCTGAACGCCTCGGACGATGGTGGTAGCCATCGTCAGCATTAGCGTGGTGGTATGAGCGATCGTCCATCTGAGACTTCAGTAGATATCAAGCCGCGTTCACGCGACGTCACCGACGGTATTCAAAAGGCAGCAGCTCGAGCGATGCTTCGGGCGGTGGGGCTCACCGACGACGATTGGGACAAGCCTCAAGTCGGTATCGCCTCGTCGTGGAATGAGATCACCCCATGCAACCTCAGCCTTCGTCGGCTCGCGGAAGCCGCCAAAGATGGTGTCCAGCGATCAGGTGGCATCGGACTCGAATTCGGGACGATCACCGTCTCCGACGGTATTTCGATGGGACACGAGGGCATGCGGGCCTCGCTGGTGAGTCGAGAAATTATCTGTGACTCTGTCGAAGCAGTAATCCATGCAGAACGACTTGACGGCGTCGTCGTTCTGGGGGGATGCGATAAGTCGATGCCAGGAATGATGATGTCGATTGCGCGGCTCGATCTGCCTGGAATCTTCGTCTACAACGGTTCGACGTTGCCCGGCTATCACAACGGCAAAGCACTCGATGTCACCAGCGTGTTTGAGGCGATCGGTGCCTGCGCAGCAGGAACGATTTCAGAAGATGAACTGCACGCAATCGAGTCGAATGCCTGCCCCGGAGAGGGTGCATGTGGCGGAATGTTCACTGCCAACACGATGTCATCTATCGGAGAAGCACTCGGGCTGAGCCTGCCAGGTTCTGCGTCGCCGCCAGCGGTTGATCGTCGCCGTGAAGATGATGCTCGTCGTGCCGGAGAGGCCGTCATCAACATGTTGAAGACGGGTTTGCGTCCTCACGACATCCTCACCAGAGGGGCATTTGAGAATGCGATCACGTTGGCGAATGCCCTTGGAGGTTCGACAAACGCAGTGCTCCACCTATTGGCGATCGCAAATGAAGCGCGTGTCGATATTGAACTTGCCGACTTCAACCGCATTGCAGCCCGCGTCCCACACTTCGCTGACATGAAACCTGGTGGCAAGTTCCACATGACCGATCTCGATCGGGTTGGTGGTGTTCCGGTGGTGTTGAAGCACCTCCTTGAGGAGGGCTTGCTACATGGCGACGAGATGACGGTGACCGGCAAGACGATGGCCGAGAACCTTGCTGAAATTGATCCACCTGCACCAGACGGAACGGTCGTGTACCCGATTTCGCAGCCGATTAACGCTGAAGGTGGCCTCAACGTTCTGACCGGTTCTCTCGCACCTTCTGGCTCGGTGGTAAAAGTGGCTGGCCTTACCGAAGATCAGCGTGTGTTCGAGGGTCCGGCCCGTGTCTTCGATGGTGAAGATGGAGCGATGGCTGCAGTCATGGGTGGTGAAATTGAGCCGGGCACTGTCATCGTGATCCGGTACGAGGGGCCGAAGGGCGGCCCAGGGATGCGCGAGATGCTGGCGATCACCGGTGCTCTGAAGGGCGTTGGTCGTGGTGCTGACTGTGCATTGATTACCGATGGCCGCTTCTCAGGAGGCACTTGGGGGTTCTGCATTGGTCACGTCGCACCCGAGGCGGTCGATGGTGGACCGATTGCCTTTGTGCAAGATGGCGACCGCATTCGGATCGACGTGCCGACGCTTGGACTTGATCTTCTTGTTGACGACGATGAACTTGCTCGCCGTCGCGAGGGTTGGTCGCCCATTGAGCCTCGTTACACCACCGGCATCCTTGGCAAATACGCCCGGCTTGCTCAAGGTGCGGAAAAGGGTGCCATCACGAACCCGGTGTGAGCCGCTTAACCGAGTGGAACACCTCGATCAGGTCGACGCGCCCGTGAACGGGCGAAGACTCGCCATCCCAGCAAAAACACGCCGTTAAAGATCGTTGCAACAACGACGAACGGCGTCGCAGTTCCGCCATCAAAGATGAGCCTTCGAACAATCATGCCAAGAATGACGACTGACACCCAGACGATCAATCCCGATGTTGGAGTGATCGGCGAACGGCGAACGATCGGAATGCTCCATGCCATCGCAAGCGCAATGAGAAATGGAGCAACTGTTGCGAGGTAGCCAGCAATCTGTGAGCCACTGTTGTGCTCGTTTCTGCCAATCAGGACAAAGATCGCAACGACAGCGGCATCAGCTGCGATGAATCGCCATCGTGATGCAGAATCAGGACGCTGCAAAAGTTCCCAATCCGCCTTTAAAAAACAGCAGCGGGTCGCCGTCGTTGCCGGCGAGCGAGACAACATCGCCGAGCACGAAGAGATGGTCGCCCATCTCGTAGACCTCATTAATCGTGCAGTCGATCCACGCAAGCGAGCCGTCGATCACAGGTGATCCGGTCGACTTAGCGTGCCAGGCAAGTCCATCAAAACGTGACCCTTCGGCAGGTTTTGCAAACGTCCAGCATTCATCTGCTTGGTGGTTGCCAAGCACGTTGACACAGAAACTGCCACTCTTTTGAATTGCCTCCCATGTCGACGACTCTTTTCCGGGAAGGAACCCAACCATCGGTGGGTCAAGCGAAACCGAGGTAAATGAGCCAATCGTCAGACCGGCTGGCTCATCGCCGTCCATCCCAGTGACGACGGTGACGCCGGTGGGAAAGTGTCCGAGGACATTACGAAATTCTTTCGGATCAATCGTGCTCACCCCTTCGACACTACGCGGTCACGGGAGACGTAGGGGAGGCGAACCGGGTACGGTTCTGGTGTGTCGCCCATCATCGATGAAAAGTCGCGGATGCGTGCTGAACTCAGGAAATGGCGCCGCGGTCTGGAGAGTGCGGAGATTGACCGTCGGTCTTCGGTGATCTGCGAAGCGCTCATCATGGCAGTGAAATCGTGGACGCCGTCGACCGTGATGGTGTTTGACTCGGTGCCCGGTGAACCTCGTCTCGAAATATTTCGTGAATGGCTAAGCGAACGTGGCATTGAGATTGCTGTTCCCGACGATGATCCCGAGCCGCGCAATGTTGACATGGTCGTTGTTCCGGGAGTTGCATTCACTGCCGATGGTCACCGGCTCGGTCAGGGTGGCGGCTGGTACGACAGATTTCTCGCCGATGTCGGCGACGAGACGGTGACGATTGGAGTGTGTTTCGCAGAACAGGTCGTTTCTGCGGTGCCTCAGGAATCCCATGACATCTCGGTACACCGTGTCATCTCTGCGTGATGTGCATTGCCATCAAGAACTTTTGAGCACGTGCGATGTGAGTTGTGCAGGGTTTTACGCCCCGCATTTGCGTTCTGCGGCGCGTGCTGGCACACTAGAAGGCGATGAAAACAGCACAGCGCGTGTTTCTTGATCTTGTAGTAGGCATCCGGTAGCGCACCGGACCTCACACCGCGTGCGCACCGACCTCCCGACACCGGGGGGTCGTTCCGTTTTTCACCGCAAGTACTTCATGACCACGACCACCAACCAGGAGAACCAATGAGCACAGCATCTACTCGCATGACCGGGGCCCAAGCTCTGATCAAAGCGCTCGAGATGGAGCAGGTTGACACGATCTTCGGATTGCCCGGCGGCTGCATCCTGCCGGCATACGACCCTCTTCTCGAGTCATCTATTCGCCACGTGCTCGTACGGCACGAGCAAGGTGCTGGTCATATGGCGGAGGGTTATGCCCACGTCACCGGTCGACCTGGAGTTGCAATGGTGACATCAGGTCCTGCGGCAACAAACCTTGTGACACCTCTGATGGATGCGTACATGGACTCGATTCCGATGGTTGGTATCACTGGCCAGGTGGGTACCTCGGCGATTGGATCTGACGCATTCCAAGAATGTGACACGGTCGGCATTACCCGTTCATGCACCAAGCACAATGAACTTGTCATGACACCCGATGACATTCCGCTCGCCGTTCGCCAGGCGTTCCACCTTGCGACGACGGGCCGCCCGGGGCCAGTGTTGCTCGACCTCCCGAAAGACGTTCTTCAGAACGAGATGACATGGCATTGGCCGACCGACGATGAGGTGTCTGGCTCGCTTCCGGGGTATCGCCCGACGATGAAGGGTCACCCGCGAATGATCAAAGAAGCCGCACGAATGATTCTTGCGGCTGAACGTCCTGTGCTGTACGTCGGTGGTGGCATGTTGAAAGCGCGAGCCGCCGAAATTTTGCGAGAGCTCGCAGAGATGACAGGCATCAATGTCGTCACGACGTTGATGGCGCGTGGCGTGTTCCCTGATGACCACGAGCTATGTCTCGGAATGCCGGGCATGCACGGAACGATCGCCGCAACAACGGCAATGCAGCGCGCTGACCTGCTCATCGCCCTAGGGGCCCGCTTCGATGACCGAATCACTGGTCGTCTCGACGCGTTCGCACCTGATGCCAAGATCATTCACGTTGACATCGACCCGGCCGAGCAGGGCAAAGTTCGTCGCCCTGATGTTCCGATTGTGGGCGACTGTCGTCTGGTTACCGAAGAAATCGTGCAGGCAATCCGTGACCTCACGGCATCGGGAATTGAGCAGGCCGACATCACCGCATGGAAGTCTCGAGTGTCAGGCTGGCAAGAAATCTTTCCGTTGACCTACGACGAGGCTTCACCGGGTGCTGGGTTGAAACCGCAGTATTGCCTGGAAGAACTCCGCGCCGCATCAACTGATGAAACAATCCTCGTCTCGGGCGTGGGTCAACATCAGATGTGGGCGTCACTGCACTGGAAGTTCAACCAGCCGTACTCGTGGGTGAACTCCGGTGGTTTGGGCACAATGGGTTTCTCGATTCCCGCGGCGATCGGAGCAAAGGCGGGTCGCCCAGACGCAACCGTGTGGGCTGTTGATGGCGACGGTTGCTTCCAAATGACGGCGCAAGAACTCGTGACCGCAACGGTCGAGCGAATTCCTGTCAAGGTTGCGCTGTTGAATAACTCGTATCTCGGTATGGTTCGCCAGTGGCAGGAAATGTTCTATGACGAGCGCTACTCAGAGGTCTACTTGTCAACGGAAACCCCCGACTACGTGAAGTGGGCAGAGTCGATGGGTTGTGTTGGGATTCGGGTGGAAAGCCCCGAAGAGGTTGGCCCGGCCATCGAGAAGGCGAACTCAATCAACGATCGGTCGGTTGTTGTCGAGTTCCGAACCGACTCCGAAGAGAAGGTGTTCCCGATGGTGCCGGCTGGCGTGAGCAACGACGAGGTGCTCGTGCACCCATCGCAAGAGCAGTTCCGAGCGCAGCTCGGCTGAAGTGACTGAAAGAAACTGGAGAACACGACATGACTGCGTTTAATCCGCATGGAACTTCGCTCAATCACGGCATTCTTTCGGTATTGGTGCAGAACCGCCCCGGCGTGCTTGCGCGCGTTGCGAGTTTGTTCGCCCGACGTGGCTACAACATTTTCTCGTTGGCGGTAGCGCCAGCTGAAGATGAAACCCAAAGCCGCATCACGATCGTTGTCGATCTTGAATCGGCTCCACTTGAGCAGATGGTGAAGCAACTGTTCAAGTTGGTTGACGTTGTGAAGATTTCTGAGCTTGACCCTCGGCGTTCGATCGAACGTGAATTGTTGCTCGCGACCGTCCGTGCCGATACGGGACAACGGTCTGAAATTGTTGAGCTGGTAAAGATTTTCGAGGCAAAAATTCTTGCCGTTGGATCAGATGCGGTGACGGTGAGTCTCGAGGGCCATCCAGACAAATTGGATGATTTTGAGGAACTGCTCGATTCTTATGCCATCGTTGAGTTGCAACGGACGGGTCGAGTGGCTCTTCCGAAACTTGATCGGGCGGCACGACTTCGTGCCGTCAACCCCAACCAGAAAGGAAAGGTGAGCTGACATGGCCGCCAACGTGTATTACGAGGCCGATTGCGACGGCTCCCTCATTCGCAACCGGAAGGTTGCTGTTATCGGTTATGGCTCACAGGGCCACGCACACGCGCTCAACTTGAAGGAGTCTGGCGTCGATGTGTGTATCGGTCTTCGTGAGGGTTCAAGTTCAACTCAGAAGGCAGAGCAGGCCGGATTGACCGTGAAGTCGGTCGCAGACGCAGCTGCGTGGGCAGATGTCATCATGATCCTCGCTCCCGATACTGAACAGAAGAAGATCTTTGATGAGCACATTGCAGCACACCTGAACGCTGGAGATGCCATTGCATTCGCGCATGGGTTTAACGTCCGCTTTGGCCGCATTGCGGCTCCAGAGGGTGTCGATTGCATCATGATTGCGCCAAAGGGCCCCGGTCACTTGGTGCGCCGTACGTACACCGAAGGTGGCGGCGTACCTGCGCTCATTGCGGTTGAGCAGGACGCAACCGGCCAAGCGAAAGAAATTGCTTTGTCATACGCTGATGCCATCGGTGGGGCTCGCGCTGGTGTAATCGAGACGACGTTCACCGAAGAGACGGAGACTGACTTGTTCGGTGAGCAGGTTGTTCTGTGCGGTGGTCTCACCCGTTTGGTGCAGGCCGGATTCGAGACGTTGGTCGAGGCAGGTTACGCGCCTGAAATGGCGTACTTCGAATGCCTGCATGAGGTGAAGCTCATTGTCGACTTGATGTACGAAGAGGGCATCGCCGGTATGCGCTATTCGATTTCTGACACCGCCGAGTACGGCGACTTGACTCGTGGGCCTCGCATCGTGACCGATGCAACGAAGGCTGAGATGAAGAAGGTGCTGTTGGAGATTCAGTCGGGTCAGTTCGCCGAAGAGTGGGTGAATGAGAGTGAGTCAGGCCGTGAGAACTATCACCGCATGCAAGAAGAGGGCAAGACGCACCCGATTGAGGTCGTTGGGTCGCATCTTCGCGGAATGATGCCGTGGATCTCGGCTGGTAAGCAGAAGGTTGCTGAAGCATCTGGCGGCGATAGCTGATGTTCAGTGGTGTGTGCCATTGCTGTGGCACACACCGCATGTGATAGATATGGGGCAAGGCAGACGGGCGAACAGGCCCGACAGTTGTACCTTTTCACCAGGCGTTTCTAAATATGACCTTGCAGGTCGGGTTTTAAGGGGATAGTCTCTCCGACCATGGCTGATAGCGCAAAGAAACTTGGTTTTGACACCCGACAGATTCACGTAGGGGGAGACCCAGACCCGGCGACCGGCTCGCGTGCCGTGCCGATCTACCAAACGACCTCGTACGAGTTTCGCGATACCGAACACGCCGCCAATCTGTTCGCCCTGGGGGAAGTCGGGAATATTTACACCCGCATCATGAACCCAACTCAGGCAGCCCTAGAGGCACGTCTGAACGACCTTGAGGGTGGATGCACGACCGCAATCGGTATCCCGGGAGCGCTGGCCACCGCATCGGGCCAGGCCGCAGAGACACTTGCAATCCTCACCGTTGTCGAAGCCGGTCACCACATTGTGGCCTCGCCATCGCTGTATGGCGGTTCGTACAACCTGTTGCACTACACGCTGCCCAAGATGGGCATCGAGGTCACGTTCGTCGACGACCCCGACGACCTCGATGCGTGGCGGGCCGCAGCACGGCCCGATACCAAGGTCTTCTACGGTGAAACGGTCGGCAACCCCAAGAACGACTGCCTGGACATCGAGGGCGTCGCCGCGGTCGCCCACGACGTCGGCGTGCCGCTCGTCTACGAGCTGAACGACGACCTCACGCCGTCGAAGCACTTCTACCTCGGCGACGCCGACGAGATCGCGGACGCTTCTCACGGCGCGCCGCCCAGCGTGCCGCCAAAGCTCGAAACGGTAGCGCCACCGCTCAGCTGATCGTCGGCCACGATCTTGCCGTCCTTCATGGAGATACGTCGGTCGGCCGACGCTGCCACGGCGGGGTCGTGGGTGACGATCGCGATCGCCCGAGAGCCGTCGTTCAGAT
>CALCBR010000128.1:0-12503 GCA_937897105.1 uncultured Acidimicrobiaceae bacterium
GGGTGACTCGAAATTCCTGAGCGCGCAGTACCTCGTCAATACTCATGGCGTTACCTTACGGGCTGAGAAAGGTACCGCGTTACATATTTTGCGGAAGCAGGTTGGGCTCCCTCAGAGGAGTCGGTTAGGCATTCGGTCTGAAAGTGAATTGCGAACGATTTGCAGTAAGTGAGCCCCCTCGCTACGGTTCAGGGACGTGACTCACATTGCCATGCATGCTCCAGATGGGTTTTTGGAGCCGTCTGTCGCCGTCATCACTGCGGTGATTGCGCTCGTAGCGGTGTCGGCTGGGGTCCGTTACGCCGGTCGTGAACTTGGCGATCGGCAGGTACCGCTTGCCGGGGTTGCTGCGGCCTTTATTTTTGCTGCACAGATGGTGAATTTTCCGGTAGCGGCTGGAACTACTGGGCACCTGCTCGGTGGGGCGCTGGCGGCAGTGCTTCTCGGCCCTTGGGTTGGCATGTTGGTGGTTTCAGTCGTTGTGATCGTGCAAGCCGTGTTGTTCGCAGATGGTGGGTTGACGGCGCTTGGTTACAACACGCTCAACATGGCGATAGTGACTGCGTTCGGCGGATGGGCGGCATTTGTGCTGTTACGAAAGGTGATGCCACGTACCTCCGCAGGAGTTGTCGGTGCTGGAGCGGTTGCGGCCGGAATATCGGTCGTACTTTCTGCAGCAGCGTTCTCAGTCGAATGGCTGTTTGGCGCATCTGCTCCGGTGGCTTTCGACACCGTCTTCGGAGCCATGGTCGGTGTCCACGTGTTGATCGGCATTGGTGAGGCGGTGATCACCGGTCTTGTGCTCTCCGCAGTGATGGCATCTCGACCCGACCTCGTGCGGGGTGCTGCGCACCTGTCTGCTGATGAGTTGAACGCGACGTCTCGCGTCGGTTTCCGACCATTTGTGATTGGCAGCATGTGTGCTGCAGTTGTGGTGGGTGTCGTGGTCAGCCAATTTGCCGCCTCAAACCCAGATGGGCTCGAGCGCGTTGCGATCGATAACGGCTTCGAGGAGTCAGCCACAGATCATGCGTTGGATTCAAGTTGGTTCTCCGACTACGCAACGGCAGGGATATCGAATGAGTCGGTGAGCCTGGCAGTTGCCGGAGTCGCAGGAATCTGCATAACGCTCCTGGTCGGTGGCGGTGTGGTGAGCGCATCTCGTTCCACCCGTCGCCGACAGACTGCGTAGGTCGGGCGCTTCATGTCGGGAGCTCATGGTTCGACCGTTTCGCGTCTCTTCGTGCCGGGAGATTCGCGAATTCACCGTTTGTCGCCTGAGGCGAAATTGGTTGCGGTCGTTGCAGTCGTTGTCGTGATTGCGATGACGCCACGACGAGAAACGGTTGCGTTCGCTCTCTACGCAGTAGGGGCGTGGGCCATTATTGCGACGACCAAAATTGGCGTGTTGACCTACCTGAAGCGTTTGTCAGTGATTATTCCATTCGTCATGTTTGCCCTGATTGTGCCGTTCATCGGGGGTGGCGAGTCGGTACGCGTGCTTGGCGTCTCGCTCTCGGTCGACGGACTGTGGGCAACCTGGAACATCCTTGCGAAAGCGGGGTTAGGCGCAACGATGAGTATTGCGCTCTCGGCAACGACTCCTGTCGTAGGGCTCTTGCATGGCATGACTCGATTGAAAGTTCCCCGACTGTTGGTGGCGATCATTGCGTTCATGCTGAGGTATATCGATGTTCTCGTTGAACAACTCGGGCGTATGCGTCGTTCGATGGTGGCAAGAGGTCACGACCCGAGATGGCTGTGGCAAGTGAAGCCAATTGCGTCGTCTGCAGGGGCTCTCTTTGTTCGTTCTTATGAGAGGGGAGAACGCGTGCACCAGGCGATGCTTGCTCGCGGCTACACCGGAGTGATGCCGACGGTGTCTGAGCAACGAGCGTCAACAAAAGAGTGGCTCGCTGTATTGCTGTGCCCCTTTGGTGCCGTAGTGGTGCTCATCTTGGCGGTGTTGTGATGTCAGCTTCATCGATTTCGGTTCGCGAACTCGGTTTTCGGTATCCGGGGGAGCATCACGATGCATTGAGAGGGCTCACTATCGATGTCAATGCGGGCGAACGCGTTGCCGTGCTTGGGCCGAATGGTTCGGGCAAAACCACCTTCGTCATGCATCTCAATGGCCTCTTGGCAACTCAATCTGGCGAGGTTCGGATTGGTGATACCCCTGTTGTCGAATCGAATTTGATGGAAGTTCGCCGCCGCGTTGGCGCAGTGTTCCAAGACGCAGATGATCAACTTTTCATGTCATCGGTTCGTGAAGATGTGGCGTTCGGTCCAGCAAATCTCGGTATCAGCGGTGCAGAACTTGATGAGCTCGTCGAACGAACGCTCGATCGGGTTGGAGCTGCCGGCTATGCCGATCGAAACCCCCATCATTTGAGCGGTGGTGAAAAGCGAAGGGTCGCGATTGCAACCGTGCTCTCAATGGACCCTGATGTCCTCATTCTTGATGAACCCACCTCAGGTCTTGACCCTGCGGGCAGGCGCGAACTCATCGATTTGCTCTCCTCCCTCACACAGACGCAACTCATCGTCACTCACGACCTCCCCCTTGCACTGCAACTATGTGATCGGTCGGTCATTGTGAGCGACGGTCGTGTGGTGGCCGATGGCCGCACCCCAGAGTTGCTCGCCAATGTTGATCTGCTGGCGGAACATCGCTTAGAACTTCCTCTGGGCTTTGACCCGTCTCGGCTGTAGGCGTCACGGCACGGTGTACACCTGAATGTGTGTGCGCTACGATTCCGACCAGAAGCCAAAGGCGCCGGCATTGTCATCGAGGGGGAATGATGACCGCAGTTGATCCAGTATCAGATTGGGCAAATGATTTCGAGATCTTTGCTCCGGAGTTTGTAAAAGATCCGTATTCGGTATGGGGTGAGTTACGTGAGCAGGGATGCCCATTTGCCCGCACTGAGCGCCGCGAGGTCACGTTCATGCCCACGACCTACGAAGGAGTGAGGGCGATCGCGGCTGACACCGAAGCGTGGTCGTCCTACTCGGTGACCGTTACCCCTGTTCCACAGTCGTATGACGCGAACGGCGACCGCATTCGCTCGATTATCTCCACCGATGAACCTGATCACACCCCCGAACGTCGGCTGATGTTGCCCTTCTTTTCGCCAAAGGCGGTTGAGAAGTATCGAGAGCACACCCAAGAGTTGTGCCGACGACTGATTCGTGAATTCATTGAAGAGGGATCTGCTGACATTGCAGAGCAATACGCACGTCAGATCCCGCCCCGAATCATTGCCGCAATTCTTGGCATCGAACCTGAGATGGCCGACGAATTCACGACATGGGTGCAGGGTGCACTTGAACTCGGATTGCAAGATGACGAAATTCGTGAGCACTACGCCTCGATCATCAGAAAATTCTTCCTGGAACAGATCGCATACCGCCAAGAGAATCCAGGTGACGATCTCATCTCATTCCTGCTCGATGCCGAACTTGATGGCGAGCCCGTTCCGATGCCAGTCATTCGAGGCAATGTCGGTCTCATGCTCATCGCTGGAATCGACACGACGTGGAGTTCAATCGGCTCAGCCCTGTTGCACCTCGCAACGCACCCCGAAGATCGTCAGCGACTTGTCGACGAGCCCGATCTCATTCCGACTGCAATTGAAGAATTTCTCCGCGCGTATTCACCGGTGACAATGGCCAGAGTTGCAAATCATGACACCATGCTCGGTGACCGCGAGGTCAAGGCAGGCGATCGAGTGATGCTGACCTTCCCTGCTGCGAACCGCGATCCGGCAATGTTCGACAACCCGGAGGAAGTGATTATCGATCGTGAGCACAACCGCCATATTGCATTCGGTTCAGGTATCCACCGTTGCGCTGGATCAAACCTTGCTCGCATGGAAATGCAGGTAGCTATCGAAGAGTTCTTGAGAATGATTCCGGAGTTTGAACTCACTGATGCCGATGCAGTGACATGGGCGGGTGGCCAGGTTCGAGGGCCGCGCAACATCCCGGTGACATTTCCGACACGTCACCCTCTTTGATTCCGACTCACGCTTTTCATGTCGCCCCCTGAGCATGTTCCTGAGCTGGAGTTTGTCGCTCATGTCAATGTTGAACTTGGCGAACCCTTAGAACTCGGGTCGGTTCTTACCGGGCAGCGTCGGATCATCCCCATCACCGGCGGGTTAATAACGGGTCCGCTGCTGAATGCTGAAATTCTTGATGGCGGTGCCGACTGGCAGATGGTGTCTGCTGATGGAACCGCAATAATCGATACCCGCTATTCCGCAAGGACTGCTGATGGCTCTCTCATCTATTTCGCAACGAGCGGATTTCGCCATGGGCCTGCTGAGGTGTTGGCACGGGTTGCAGCCGGCGATGATGTCGCTCGAGACGAGTATTACTTCAGACTCCAAGTCAACCTCGAGAGCGGAGGCCCCGGGCTTGAATGGCTTAACAACACCGTCTTTATCGCGTCAGCAGGTCGCAACGCAATGTCGGTTGTCTACGACTTATTCGCCGTGCGATAGCGCCATTGCTGGTGCCCTCGGCAGGATTCGAACCTGCGCACACGGCTCCGGAGGCCGATGCTCTATCCCCTGAGCTACGAGGGCGGGATGACGTGGAAAGGCTACCGCCGCCTGAAGGTGTCGGTTGCAGTGAGAATGCTGGCCATCACCAGCATCGACGTCACACCCAGCACCTACGATCGTAGGAATGGGAATGCACCTCGTCGTCGCCAATGACCTCGAGACGCTTGCCGACCGGCTCGTTGACCGTCTGAGCGAGGTGCCCGATGACCCATTTCTCCCCGAAACCATCGTGGTCCCAGGTGACGGCGTTCGTTCATGGCTAACTCACGCAATCGCTCTTCGCCTTGGCATTTGTTCCAACATTCAGTTCTCGTATCCGGCGAGATTCCTCAAAGACACCTTCAGTCTCGAATCGAAGATGGGCACCTGGGAGACAGGTCCGTTGTCGTGGGCGGTTCATGCCATCCAAAAAGAAGGCGGTGTCGACGATCTCATGCGGGCACGTGCGATTGCCGATGTGTTTGATCGTTACATCCTCTACCGGCCCCACATGGTGCGACGATGGTCTGATGGAGAAGACGTCGACGGATCGCTACAGGCCCTCGCTGACCATCATCTCTGGCAACCAGAACTCTGGCGGCAACTCGAAGCACGTCTAGGGCGATCAGATGCTCGTGCATACGAGCAACTCACGAATGCTTCCGCAGATGAGATCTCATTCACTGGTTCGATACCACCTCAGGTGTCGATATTTGGCTTGACGACGATGCCGCAGCCTCAACTCGACTTGTTTCGAGTGTTATCAACGAAGACCGAGGTCGCAGTGTTCGCTCCCGTGTCGTCATCGTCGAGGTGGGAGTCTGTTCGATCAGCGTGGCGAGAAGAGTTGCGATTTCCGGCATTGCGCGACGCGCATCCTCGCCCAACGGGTGGGTTCCGACTCAATACGGTGTGGGGTCGCACCAACGAAGAGGGCCACACGCTGCTACTCGATTCGGTGCTGGCCACCAGCGGGGAAGTGGAGGGGCCTGTCAATATCAAGCGCGACTCTGCAGGTGGTGATGACAGCACTCTCCTGTCATCACTTCAAGATGCCATTGATCACGACACCATCCCTGATGCTGAAGTACCGCTCGACCGTACCGTTGTCATTCATCGAACGTTTGGGGCAACACGCCAGGTTGAGGTACTGAGAGACCATCTCCTTCATCTTTTCAACGAGCGGCATCGTGACGGGTCGGCGGTGTTTGCGCCACGGGACGTTGTGGTGCTCACGAACGATGTCGAACGTTTCGCTCCACTGGTGCAGTCGGTGTTCGCTGGCAACCCAGCAGCCGGCGTTCCCGACATTCCGGTGCAAATTGCTGACCGTTCGCTTGGAGTGACAAACCCGATTGCGACCGTCGGTCAACAACTACTGCAATTGCTCGACGGGCGTTTTCGAGTTGATGACGTCGTTGAACTCTTGGCACAGCCCGTTGTTGCGATGTCGTTCGATATCGAACCCGCTGACGTTCCTCGTGTGAGCGAACTCCTCACCATGGCAAACGCTCGTTGGGGCCTTGACGGAGACGACCAGCGAGCAGTCGGCATTGAGCCTCTCGGCACATTCACGCTCCTCGATGCGTTGAACCGTCTCGTCTCTGCTGTCGCCACGGCCGCAAGTGGGCCTGAACTTGTTGGCGATCGCATCGCCCCGCTCCGAGAGGTGAGTTTCGATGACGTTGCGCTTCTCGGGAAAACCGCTCTCTTCCTCCAGCAACTGCACGACAGTTGCTCACAACTCAATCTCTTCGCAACACCTCGAGACTGGTTCATCACATTTCGCAAAGCACTTGGTCAACTCGTGTTCGTGAGTGACGATGAGGTGCTGTGGTGGCGAGCAATCGACCGCCTGTGTGAACAACTTTGCGACGAGGTCGAACTCGTTGGGGACTACTCGGCGTCGGTGGCGGTCAACCCCGCCGATCTTGCTGTGTTGGTCAACTCGAGATTGGCCTCGACAGCCGGAATGCCTCGTTTTCAGACTGGGCGAGTGACGTTGTCTTCGCTGACTGCTGTACGCGGAGTACCTCATTCCGTTGTTTGTCTCTTAGGAGTCGACCGAGAGGGTGAACCAAATACTCTCGGCAACCCCGATGACCTCACTCAATCGCCACAGTGCATCGGTGACCGAGACCAGAGAAGTGAATATCAAGCCCAACTCTTAGACGCTGTCATGTCGGCCCAAGATCGGCTCATCATCTGCTCGACCGGATTTGATGTCACGAGTGGGGCCGAGGTCTCACCGTCGGCTGCACTCAGCGAACTCATCGATGCTCTTGGTGACCTCATTGGCCGCGAGTTCCCCCTGGTACACCACCCGCGACAGACGTGGTCGGAAGCAAATTTTGTCATCCACCCCGAAGTAAGCGATCGACCCTGGAGCCACGACCGAAGCGCGGTCGAGGCGGCGATCTCCCGCCGCAGTCAACACAAACAGCAACCTGAGTCATTGGTGCTAACTGCACGCCCCGATGGGCCGTGCACCGTCGCCGACCTTCGTCATGCATTTGGCCAACCGATACGAACGTTCTGCGAGGACCGTCTTCATCTCGCTGCTCTTCAAGAGCTTGGGCGCGAGCGCGGGTCGAACATCCCGCTCGGCCTTGATGGGCTCGATCGCTACGGGTTACGTCACGGCATGTTGTCATCTGCCATGGGTGGAGGAGATCCAGAAGACTGGGTCGATTTCCTTACCGCATCAGGTGACGTTCCTCCCGGTGTGTACGGAACCGCATCACTGCAGACAGCACGAGACGATGCAAAGGCAATAGTTGACGCGCTGTCATCTGAGGGAATGACCCTGCCGCTTGTCACGACGTCTCTCGATGTTCACCTCACCAGTGAAGATGGCGATGTCGAATTGACCGGGGTGATCGATTCGCTCCACGGCTCAACAGTTCTCGACATTGCCGCCTCATCATCGTTTGCCAACCATTTCTGTGAGCGATTGGTCGATCTTGTTGTTCTCTCCGTTGCGTCCCCTCAAACACAGTGGCGTCTCTCGATGTACCGGGTGAGCAACACGAAAGCGCGGGTCCGTCATCTCACAGCTTCATTGACCCCATCAGCCGACCCCCGTGAATTACTCGATGGTTTGATCAACTTACGTCGAGAGGTTCTCATCCGGCCGGTGCCCCTGTTTGCAGGTGTCGCACTCGCGCGGTGCTGTGGCGGAGATCCAAAAGCCGAATGGGAGGGCAACCAGGTTCGACCGGGTGAGCGTGAGCAGACCTTCAACCGTTTGTTGTTTGACTTTGGCTACGAAGAGTTGCTCGACCAGACGACCATTTTGCGCGATGTTGACAAGTGGTTCGCCTCGCTTCTTCGCTCTGTTGAGATCAACGACAGCACGGGAAAATTGCAGTCAATGAATGAGGTCGCATCATGACCTCGACTTTGCCATTTGACATTTCACAACCACCAGGCCCCGGTCTTACGGTGCTCGAGGCATCTGCGGGAACTGGCAAGACCTACTCCATCACAGGTCTCGCAGTACTTGGCTTCGCAAGAGGAGAATTCAGCCCCCGCGAAGTGTGCATCGTGACATTTACCGACGCCGCGACGGCAGAGCTTGCAGGTCGACTACGCGCCCGCATCGTGCAAGGCATTGAGGCCCTGACGACCCCGCCCGAAGACTGGGTACACATCACCGACACAGTTGACATCTTGCTGATTGAGCCTGATAGCGACGATGAGGAAGGTCGCCGGTCTCGCCTCGAATATTTACGACGCGCGCTCACCGAATTTGATGCGATGACCGTGTCGACAATCCATGGGTTCTGTCATCGGTTGCTCACCTCGGTCGGTGTTGCAACCGCCGAAATTTCCTCCGACAGCGACGACATCGATGAGGTTGTCCACGATGTCATCCTCGCCGGCCAGCACACGGTCACCAAACCCTCTCGGGTCATCGATGCGGTCAAAACCCGTTTGACGCTGCCTGATGCTCGCATGGCGACATTCCCTGATGCTCCAGACGAGGTTCAATCTGAGATCAATCACCTGATTGAGATCATCGAAGCATCGGTGGCCGAAGTGGTTCGACGACGACGACGTTGGCGGCGAGGCACGTTCGATTCAATGCTTGTCGACACTCGTGACCTTTTATGTGATGAAGTTCGAGGTCCGTCGATCATCGCAGAGCTTCGTTCGCGTTTTCGGCTTGTTCTCGTTGATGAGTTTCAAGACACCGACACCGTGCAATGGAAAATCTTTCGCACGGCGTTCATCGAGCAGCACACAGGTATTCCCGCTGTGCCTCTCGTCGTTGTTGGTGACCCAAAGCAATCGATTTACCGCTTCCGTGGAGCCGAACTGTCCGCCTATCTCGATGCAGTTGAGTACGCCGATCAGCATGGCGGTCGGCGCTTTCATCTCGACACGAATTACCGTTCAGACGCCGACATGCTCATTGCTCTTGAGCACGTGTTTGGGCAGGCGACCTTCGGCGATGATCGGGTCGGTTTCGAGCCTGTCCTCGCCGGCAAAGAGATGAGCTCATATGGCCTGAGCGGCGAACAGCCTCCAATGCAGATTCGGTCAATAGAGCCTCCACTCGATGCGAATGGCTCAGTCGATGCAGGAACCGCACGTAACTGGGTGCTCGCAGACGTTGTCGCTGAGGTGGTGAGGCTTCTCGGTGAGAGCCGAATCACCCGACAGCATGACGCTTCTGCCGAAGCACTGCGACCGTCAGACATTGGCATTGTTGTGAAGTCGAACTCCGACGCAGAGCTCTACGCATCGGCCTTGCGAGCTGCCGGTATTCCGGCAGTGACAAGTGGTACCGACTCTGTGCTCGATTCTCCGGCCGCTCTTCACTGGCGACTTCTTCTGCAAAGTCTGTTGCGTCCGACAGACCTTCGCGCCGCGCGAACGGTTGCGATGGGTGTCTTTGGTGATGTTGATGTCAGCCAAGTCGATGACGTTGAGAGCGAAGATGAGGCGGCGTTGCTGAGTCGGCAGCAGCAACGGATTCGAGCCCTTGCGGTTGGAGGAGTTGCGCACCTGCTCGCAGCGTTGCGCCAAGACGGATACCAACGGCGGGCTCTCGCTCGAGTCGGCGGTGAGCGATTGCTCACCGACATTGAGCACATCGGTGAACTTCTGCATCAAAGCACCCGAGGTCGTTCATGCAGCCCTACTCAGGTTGCGGCAGCGTTCCAAGAGTTGCGAGAGAGCTCCTCTGATCGTTCGACAAGTGAGATGTTGAATCGTCGCCTCGATCGTGATGACGACACGGTGCGCGTCATGACCATTCACAAAGCGAAAGGTTTGGAGTTTCCTGTGGTGCTCTGTCCAACCTTGTGGACGACGCAGAAAGGCTCTCAGGGGTTGCCTCATGCTGAAATGCCCGATGAGGGCGGCAGGCTTCTGAATACCTATTGGGTGGCCGACGGTTCCTCAAAGGCGAAGGCGGTGATGCGTGTCAAAACGGGCGCCGACGCGGAAGCCCAAGGTGAGGATCTGCGAACTCTGTACGTTGCGCTCACCCGAGCGGTCCACAAACTTGTGCTGTGGACGGTGCCCGGTTTCTCCAGGGGCACTCGGCCGCTTGCTGATCTTCTTGAGCAGTCATGTGCCGGAGACGTTGCACGACTGGCGGCAGAAATTCCGGAGGCGCTCGAACTGGTTCGCATTGACTCCCGCCCGGCTCGGGTTCAACCCGCCGCCGAATCAATTGATGATTCTTCATTGTTGGTGAGCACCAACGATCGAACCTTCGATGAGACGTGGAAGGTGTGGTCGTTTACCGCAATCGACCGAGCGTTGCAGGCTGACAGCGACCGCTCTCGCGTCGATGTTGACATGGCACCTCACATTGGTGGGCTCGATGAACCTGGCGAAGCCACCGAAGAACACTCTGCGGTTGGTCCGACCGAGATGACGCCGCTCCATGCAATTCCTGGTTCTGCTGCCTTTGGAACGCTGGTCCATTCGGTTCTCGAAGATGTTGAGTTTGATGCGGCGTCAGTGACGGCTGACCTCCTCGATCTTTGCCGTGAACGTCTTCGTTACCAGCCCATTGAGTGTGATCCGGAGATCCTTGCGGAGGGGCTGTCAACAATGTTGTCGGCGCCGCTCGGAGGCCCACTCGGTGAGACAAGCCTGAGCACAATTTCTCGAGCTAACCGTCTCGATGAACTCGAATTTTTGTTGCCTCTTCCCAGCACGAGTGCAGCAACAATTGCGGATGTGGTCGTTGCTCACTCCCCACATGACGATCCATTCCAACCATGGTTCCACCAAGTCGCAAATGGTCAGATCACGGTGCCAATCGCAGGAATGTTGACCGGGTCAATTGACCTCGTCGCAAGAGTTGACGGCTCGTATTTCATCGCTGACTACAAAAGCAATCGGCTGAGTGATGATGCAGCATTCACCACCGCTGAATTGGTCGACGAAATGAATCACCACGGCTACCCACTGCAGGCCTTGCTGTACCTGGTCGCGTTCAGGCGTTACCTGCGGCGTAGGAAGCCACGAGTGAACCCAGATGATGTAGTGGTTGGTGCGGCCTATCTCTTTGTGCGAGGAATGGACCCCACCCGGCCTGCCAGCGATACGCGCGGAGTGATCTGGTGGCAACCATCGGGTGAGCTCGTCGATGCAGTCGACCAACTGTTCGCGGGAGAGGAGTCGACGTGACGCAACTAGAGCGTCGAAGAACTCTGTACGACCGCTTCGAACCCTGGGTTCTTTCCGAGGCGCTGACACGCCACGACCTGGCGGTTGCCGTTGCGCTCGCCGACATGTGCGGCGAAGACGATCAACACCTTATTCTTGCGCTTGCATTCGCCGTCGCTGCGCCCCAGTCAGGCCATACAGCGGTTGATCTTCGGCAGATTCGTGAGCACACATTGGTGAGCGCAGAATCGCGCTCGTTGACGCACGTCACCGATATCGAGAATCTTCCATGGCCCCAAGATGCAGCCGAATGGCTCGAAGAGGTGTCGAAAAGCCGCCTCGTGACGTCAACGCAGTCGCCGCTGGTGGTTGACCGTGGCCTCATCTACTTGCGCCGATTCTTTCATCATGAGGAGCGGGTTGCGGAGTGTCTCAGTGAGCTCGCGCAGGCGCAACGATCAACGGTGTCAAACGCTGAAGTCAGCAATGTCCTTCATCTTTCCCAAATCCAACAACATGCAGTTGAGGTCTGTGGGCGTGCGCGACTTGGGGTACTCACCGGGCCGCCGGGGAGTGGAAAAACTCGTACGGTGGCCGCCCTTGTCACTGATGAGTTCGTTGCTTCCCCGACGGCACGGGTTGCGCTCGCCGCACCGACGGGTAAGGCAGCAGCCCGAATGGCAGAGAGTGTGGCCGAGTCGATCGATCTACTCTCCGCAGCTGATGACGAAGCGATTGTTGCCGCAGCATCTGCTCTTCAACTCGTAGTGCCTTCGACAGTTCACCGATTGCTTGGAGCGAGAGGTTCAGACAGCTTTCGTTACGACCTTCACAATCCGCTTCCGTTCGATCTCGTTGTGGTCGATGAGGCGTCGATGTTGTCACTGCCACTCGTCGATGCCCTTCTTCAAGCACTGCATCCCACCGCAAGATTGGTGTTCGTCGGAGATGCAGGCCAGTTGGCGAGTGTTGATGCGGGTTCAGTGCTCGGTGACATCGCTGGAGCAGACGGTCCAATTCATTCATGCGTAGCCGAACTCACTGAGACCCATCGCTTTCCTACCGACAGCGTCATCGGTCAATTTTCGAGTGCAGTGTTGCGAGGAGACAGTGACGCGGCAGCACACGTCATTGACACGGCGCTTGGCGCCTCGGCATTGAGCACGTCGGAGACTGATGGAATCGTTCTCGAGATGGTCGAAGAGCCTGCCGATGTCGACCAATTCGTGAGAGACCACGCAGTGTCTCTTTCCGCGAAAGCCTTTGATGGCGATATCGCAGGTGCGTTACGACAGCTCGACGCGTTTCGGGTGCTGT
>CALCBR010000129.1:0-12498 GCA_937897105.1 uncultured Acidimicrobiaceae bacterium
TTTGTTGTGCGATCTGCGAACCAAGCCGGTCATGTTCTGCGATGAGTCGCAAGACACGACGAGGGACGGTTTCGCCATCGACTGCGATCGAAATGAAGAAGGGTCCTCCAAGAACTGACTCATCGGTGCAGACGTGATGGATGTGGGGCACCGGCACACCGGCAGACTCGGCAAGCTGTCGAACGGTGGCCTCGTCAGCGATATCGAGTAACTGAATTGACGCTGTCGGAATCATCGTGAGAGCGAAGCGAGTTGATGATTGTGCGGTGTTCGCCGTAAACAGCGCGTTGAATCGACGAGCGCCTGCGGAAACGGCGTCAAGATCGGCAACGGTGACGTCCGATCCGGTTTCGGTCGTCAACCAACGCGATAAACGCGTCGAAGCGTGATCGCGGTCACTTCCCGTCATTCGCCGTCCCAGTCGTCGTAACCCGGTTTCGATATCGAGAGGTCACTGCGAACGATCTCGGTGAGCAGTGTCCTCACCCGTTCGTGTTCTTCATCGCTATCGGCAGATCCTTTACGAAGTGCGGCAGCAACAGCCGCAGCGAGGTCCGCTTCATCGCCGATCTCTTCGCCGCCGATCTCACGCAGGAGGTCGTGTTCACGAGACCGAACCTCTGGGCCCAACTCGAGTTCTCGGGCAACGATCGACGCAATATTTGCTGCAACCCGAGCCTGATGCTGAGCGGGTCCGCTCGTTGCCGGCACGACGTCGTCAGCCAACGTTTCCGCAACAGTTCGAAGCAGATCAGCAGCAGAGGGTGGCTGATGCATGTCAGCCCTTCACGCTGGCGACGCCCTTCGGGGCTTGCTGATTCATGTAGCCAAACATGTAGCCGGCAACCCGCCGCATTTGGATTTCCTCTGCGCCTTCGGTGATGCGGTAGCGACGGTGGTGGCGATAGATGTGCTCGAACGGTTTGTGGCGGCTGTAGCCAATGCCACCATGTACCTGCATGGCACGATCGGCAGATTCGCAACACAACCGGTTGGCCCAGTAGTTACACATCGAAACCTTGTCTGACTGGCTAAATGCGCCGTGTTCATCCATGAGCCACGCGGTTTTGTGGATGAGTGCTCGCAACATTTCACACTGGGTTTGGAGTTCCACAAGTGGAAACTGAATCGCCTGATTGGTCGACAAGGCTTTTCCAAACGGTTTGCGTTCACGGGCATATTTCACCGATTCATCGATGCAGAATTGGGCGGCACCAAGACTTGATGCTGCTTGGCGAATCCGGTTTTCGTTGAAGAAGTGCTGCACGACCTGCAGGCCTTTGCCCTCGCCTCCGAATATTGCCGAGTCAGGTACCCGAACATCGGTGAGTCTGATGTGGGCGTGGTCGGTGGGCATATTGAATGTCCAGAGATATTCGAGAATCTCAAAGCCAGGCGAGTTGGTTGGCACCAAGAACGCGGTGATGCCGTCACCGTCGCCGGCGGTTCCACTCGTTCTGGCAAAAATGAGATCGCAATCAGCCTTGTGAATGCCGGTGTTCCACGTTTTCTCACCGTTGATGATCCATTCATCGCCGTCTTTCACCGCATGGGTATCCATGTGGGTGGCATCTGAGCCGTGTTCGGGTTCGGTGATGCCAAATGCGAAACCTCGGCGGCCCTCGGCGAGGTCATCAACCCAATCGGCTTTTTGCTCTTCAGTGCCGTAGTTGATCATGAGCAACAGCCCGACGTTGTTGCCGACGATCGAGTGTTCATTTTGGAGGTCGTTGTGAAGGCCGAGTCCACGGCGAGCAAGATGCTCGCGAATGACTGCCATACCGTAAATGGTTCCGTCACTTCCGCCGTATTCAGCGGGGAAGGGGTAGCGGTAGAAGCCGGCCGCATCAGCCATGCGCTTTGTCTGGTGGAGAAGGTCTTCCCACTCATCGTTTGGAAGGCCGCCGCGTTCCCAATCGGTACGGGCATCTTCTCTTCGATGATCAAAGAACCGGATGTTGTCATTCGACTCTTCGAGCGGTCGGACTTCTGACTCGATGAAGTCATCGAGCTGGCCGAGGAGTTGTTGTAACTCTTCGGGAATCTCATGTGGAATTGGTGAGTTCACTGCAATCGCCTCCTTGTGCTGAACGTACCCGAGCGCGGCGTACACGATCGGCTCGGGGCAACGCGCGAGTTAGTCGGTTATCGAGAGGTCGATGATGGCCTCATGCTCGATTGACGTGACGATGTCGTCGTTGTGCATGAAGTGCATATCGACGATTGCTCGTTCGCCGTGAGCAAAGAACCGTTCGACGACCCGGGGCACGATGGTGATTTCGCTTCCGACAGCGACTGCTCGGTGATGACGAATGATCGATCTCGTGTGCACCCAACTTCCGCGAGCGAGTTGCTTGTGCATGATGTCGTTCGCGAGGTCTGGCCACACCGCGGGATGCACAACCCCGGCCGAACGACAGATATCGAGGTCGTCACCTGCGGGAACTGCGTAGTCGGCTCCGTATGGGGTATCGGCGACGATGGTGACCTGATCGAGGTCGTCACCCGGGCGTAGTGCGGGCGCTGCGTCGGCGGTCAATGTAGGTCGCAAGACAGCGCGCGGTCGAGGTGAGTCGGTATACGCCTCAACGAGCGTTTCGTCATCTGACATGCGCGCCCTTACCGCAACATGATCGAGATCAAACACTGGTTGCTTGAAGCGAACCTCCCCTCCGCCATTCTGAACCCACGCCAGACCATGAGTGACGAGAGGGAGGTGGCAGAGATAGGCGTAGATGGTGACACCGGCAACTAGGGCCGCCGGAAATCCAGCGGCGCGACCGCCTTCATCGGTGTGAATGGGGTTTCGCGCATGGACTGGAAGGTTGGTGGCTTCAATCGACCATGGAGCGTATGTCATTGAGCTCATGAGACAGTTTCGCGCACTGCAGTTCGTGGCATGCTGTCGTCGTGAATATCACAGGACTCGATGCGACAGAACTATCTGGTGCCATTCATGACCGGTCGGTGTCGTGTCGTGAGGTGATGTCGGCCTATCTCGATCGGATCGATGCTCGAAACGATGTGCTCAACGCCATCGTGTCGTTGAGAGATCGTGATGAATTGCTGGCCGAGTCTGCGCTCTCCGATGACGAACTCGATCGAGGAATCTCTCGTGGCTGGATGCACGGCTTTCCGCATGCGGTGAAAGACCTTGCGGAAACCAGAGGGCTCCTCACTACGAAGGGTTCTCCGCTGCTAAAGGAGTTTGTTCCCGATGTCGACGCCCTTCATGTTGAGCGCATCCGGTCAGCCGGTGCCATCATTATCGGTAAGACGAACGTTCCTGAGTTTGGCCTCGGTTCCCACACGTTTAACCCGGTGTTCGGTGCAACGGTCAACCCTTATGACTCAACAAAGGTGGCGGGTGGTAGCAGTGGTGGTGCCGCAGTTGCACTCGCAACCCGAATGCTGCCAGTTGCCGATGGGAGCGACTTCATGGGGTCACTTCGCAACCCGGCAGGCTGGTGCAACGTTGTCGGTTTTCGGCCGAGCTTCGGTCGGGTGCCATTGCATTACGGCGGTGACTCGTACTCAACACTTTGCGCAACCGATGGCCCGATGGGGCGTCGAGTGATCGACGTTGCGATGTTGCTCGGCACTCAAGCTGGGTGGGATGCTCGGGTTCCGACGGCGCTGCCAGGAACACTTGATGAGTTGACATCACCTGAGTCATGCCAGATGCATCTTCAAGGGAGTCTCTCAGGTGTTCGTATTGGTTGGTTGGGAGATCTTGGTGGTCACCTCGCGACCGAACCCGGGATTCTTGAGACCTGTGAGCGCGCGTTACAGCGGATGGAGGGCGACGGTGCGGTCGTGGTGCCCACGTCGTTAAGTTTCGACCTCGACGCGCTGTGGACGTCGTGGTTACACAACCGCCACGCGTACAACGCAGCGAAGTACGGCGCGTTGCTGAAGCGTGAAGCGACTGCCGCCCAAATCAAAAAAGAGGTTCGATGGGAGGCTGAGTCGGGTATGTCGTTGACCGCTCTTGATCTGCAGAGTGCTGCGACAACACGAACCGCCTTCTACGAACAGATCGTTTCGATGTTCGTCGCTGCCGGTGGCGACTTTGACGTACTTGCGTTGCCCACCGCTCAGGTGTGGCCATTTGATGTTGAGCGACGGTGGCCCGCCGAGGTCGACGGGCGAGCAATGGACACCTACCACCGGTGGATGGAGTGCACGATATATGCAACGTATGCGGGGCTCCCTGCGATCTCGATGCCCGCAGGGTTCTCCTCGGCTGGTTTGCCCGCGGGTATTCAATTAATTGGTGCGCCTTTGGCCGACGTTGACGTGTTGAGGTGCGCGTCGAGTTACGAGCGATTGATCGACGACTTTTCAGTCGGGATGGCGTAACGCTTAGCTGTCACCGATGCGTGAGAACGAGGGTGGCCGCTTTTCAACGAATGATTGAACACCCTCTGCGAAGTCGGGGCGTCCGAAGCTTTCGACCATTAATTTCGCTGCTTCAGACTCGGCTGCTCCCATGCCTTGATGAAGGTGCTCGTAGACCTGTTGTTTCATGATCGCCATCGACGTTGGTGAACACTTTTCTGCGAGTTCGGTGATGTAGTTCCGGCACCACGGCAGGAGGTCGTCGGGGTTGTCGACAATGTGGTTCAAGAGGCCAAGCTCTTTGGCTTCAACTCCGGTCACCCGCCGAGAAGACATGAGAAGGTCAAGAGCGACTGATGGGCCAACGAGCTTCGGCAGGAGCCAACCGAGGCCCCACTCAGCGATGAGGCCACGCTGCGCGAATGCGGTGAGGAACAGTGATTTTTCCGTACCAACACGAAGGTCACAGCACAGGCTGAACGGAAACGCCATTCCTGCAACGGCGCCGTTGATGGCAGCGATGATCGGCTTCGGGGTTGTCATAAGAAACGGGAAACGGCCATCGAAATCTCCGTTGGAGTCTTCGGCTGCTTCACCTTCAGCAACTGCCGACCCGGCATCGTTGCTCGATTCATCGCCTGATGAAATATTGGAGAGAAGCTTCATGTCGGCACCTGCGCAGAACGCTCGCCCAGCACCGGTGATGATGATGCCGACGACCGCAGGGTCGGCACTTGCTCGTGCAACCGCATCACGGATTTCACGATCCATGCGGTTGGTCCAGGCATTCATTGCCTCGGGTCGGTTCAATGTGATTGTTGCGACCGGATCGTCCACTTCATAGATGATGGTGTCGTACATGTCGTCCTCCTCAACATGGGAACGAAAGAGCGCCCCCTCTCGACGCAAGTCTCGTCGAAAGGGGGCGCTACAAACGCATCGGGTGTGATCATTTGATCATCAGGCGACGGCGCACGGCGAGGAGCGTTCCCCCAATGCCGGCGAGTCCCAAGCCAAGGAATGCAAGGGAGAGTTCCATTCCAGTGGCTGGCAATGCGTTGTGATCGGTGTCGTCAGCAGTGACGTTGAGCGAAGGAGCAAGTTCAGTGTCGGGAGTGGTTTCGACGATGGATGCAGCTTCGACGACGCTGTCATTCGAGTTGACCTCAATGTCGTTGGTGACATCGTCGGGGGTCTCGTCGAGGTCTTGCTCTTCGGGGTCTGGGGTGACGATTTCGGTGATGGGGTTGTCTTGTTCGTTGTCGTTGGTGTCGTTGTTGGTGTCTTTGATGGGGTTGTCGGTGTCGGGGTCTGGGGTGACGATCTCAGCGATGGGATCATCTGCAGCGTCCTCTTCGGCGCTCTCTTCGGCAACCGTTACTTCATCTTCAATGACTTCCTCTTCAGCCACTGGTTCTTCCACGATCACTTCGTCACCCTCGCATACGTGAGAAAGAACGAACTTCACCTTCGGGCTGTACGGATCAACCATCGCACTTGAACCTGCTGCGCTGAGATCTTCAAGACTTGCACCCTCAGGAACTGCAACGAACACATTGTCGGTCTGACCGCCGTTAGAAACGATGTCAGCGTCGCTGATGAGAGTTGCCGATCCGCCGATGTTGAGATTCATCGATGTAAATGCGTACTGACCGTTGTTGGGAGCAAGCACAAAGTGCCACCAGGCATCATCGCTTGGGCAGTCGTTCTTTGTTTCTGCCTCATCGTTATGAAGGTCGACAGGAGCGGGACCAATGCCGATCGACACAATTTGTCCGTTGCCATTTCCGTTTCCTCCCGGGGCGGCGTGGGCGGCTTGAGCTCCGAAGAGCGAGAAGAAAGCAACCGATGCGATTGCTGCGGTGGTGAGTGACTTGCGTGCGTTCATGTCATGCAAGAGCACGACGCTCACCTTTTCTTGCAATTTTTTCGAATATTTCTCGAGATTCTGAGAATGGTTACGGCGTAATGGTTTGGGCGGTCTTTCAACGACCGAATGGCCGTATGAATGAACATCGGTCGTCATGCAGTTGTGAGTGTTTGAGCCGAACGCATCGAACGCTTTCCGACTTTTCGAGAACTCGGTCTTGCAGTTCCTTTACGAGCGAATGGTCGGCTGAGAACGTCCATGCTCTCTTTGCTCCCGGCAAAATTGACCGGGCTACAGTCGTTCATGTGAGCCTTCCCGTTGTTGACCTTGCACCATTTGCAACCGGTAAAGATCACCTGAGCGCTGCCGCACGCGAGCAGGCCGCAATTATTGATGCAACCTGCCAAGAACTCGGGTTCTTGCTTGCTGTCGGACACGGAATTGCATCGGAGACGAAAGAAGAACTGCTCGACGTCATGCGAGAGTTTTTCGCAGAACCCCAAGACGTCAAAGAACAAATCTCTATCGCAAACAGTTCGTGCCATCGGGGTTACGTCGGCATCGGAACCGAAGCACTAGAGGGCGCGCTTGCCGACGATGATCAATTCGACGTTCCGCGACTTGGAGATCTGAAAGAAACGATCGATTCTGGAACCGAGCACGGACCGCAACACCCAGAGGTGCTCGCCGGCACGCCGCTTCACGGCCCAAACCAACTTCCAGAGTCACCACGGTTCCGCGCGGCATGGCAGCGCTATTTCGATGAGGCAACCGAAGCGAGCCTTCGAGCTCATCGAGGGCTGGCAGTAGCTCTCGGCTTAGCCTCGACGTGGTTTGAAGACTTCGCAGTCCCGTCACGGGATGCGTTCATGTACCACTTGCGAATGCTGCATTACCCGCCGACGAGTCGGGTCACACCAGCCCCCGGCCAACCCGGTTGCGGCTCGCATACCGATTACGGGTCGGTGACCATCCTTACCGACGATGGGCAGGGTGGACTGCAAGTGAAGACACGAAGCGGCGAGTGGATCGACATTTCAGTTCCGCCAGGTCACGCTGTCGTGAATCTCGGTGATCTCATGGCGATTTGGTCAAACGATCGTTACGTATCAAACCCTCATCGAGTGGTGAGTCCGCCAAATGTCGATCGATACTCGATTCCGTTCTTCGTTGAGCCAGGTTTCCATGCCCGAGTTGAATGCTTGCCCACCTGCCAAGACGCATCGAACCCGCCACGTCACGAACCTCTCACGGCCGGCCCCTACCTGCTGTCGCGTTTTGACGGAACGCACTCGTATCGCAATGCGTTACTTGACTGACTCAACTTCGTTGATGTGAGTCATACGCCATCGCAATAGCTACGGCGAGAACGAGAACGCATCCAACCGACGCACCGACCAGCAGATTGGTTGGTGACCCAGCTGTACCACCAGGGTTTCGATAGCCCGGAGCGAGCGACAGCATTCCTAACCCGAGCCACGCCGACATTGTTGCGATCACCGACGGGAATACCGCACCGAAGGCAAGGGCAAGACCGGTCGGTCTCACGGTGAGAAATCCGATGAGGCCCCCAACTGCGAGGGCTCCAAGCTGCACCAATCGTGCGATCATCAGTTCGTTCGGCCAACCCTCGTTGCTATTGAGAAGCCAATTCGCTGACCAGGAAGAACCAACCATTGGTACGAGTGGAGCAATTGCGGTAATGACGACCCCGAGCGCCCCAAGAGCATGCACGTACGGGTTAAGACTCGCTCGGCGGTCGATCAAAAGATCATTCATTGATGCGAAGAATGCGATGAGCCCAACACCTCCGGCAGCGAACAACGCCCAGTAACCAAGATCTCTCGTGATCTCGATGGTGAACTCGCCAGTCGCACTCGCAGCAAAATTTCGTGCGGCTTCAACCGGAAACTCGACGAGACCGATCGTGAGTGCAGCGGTGCCGAGAACCGAGAGTCCGCTTCCCCCGACAAGGCCTGGCCCCCAGGGGCGATTGAGGATCGACCCGACCGAACCGGCTGCGAGCCCGATTGCCCCAAGGAGGCCGACTGCGATGAGGTTGGAGCCAAGGTTGTCAACGTGCCAAACCCCGGTTTTCAACCCGACGGCTGATGCAACGTCGGCAAATTCTGCTCCCGCTGTTGTTGAGATCTTGAGAATGTCAGCCGTCAGTGCAATGACGGTGAGCACCGCTGCGACGATGCCGATGAAGGAGGTGACCGTAAGTTGTGCCGTGACGCTCGCAGTTGGCTCATGGTCGACCACTGCGGCGGCGAGAGTGGCAGAGCCAGAAGAAGGAGTGGGCGGCTCGTGGTCGAGTGGAATCACTTCGGTCGCTGCAGCAGTATCGATAGGTATGCCACTCGCTGGCATGTCATCGATCGTGTCATCGAAGGGTCGTTCGTCATCTGCCCAGACGACCTGAGATGCGAAGGCTGGTTCATCGGTCGTTGTGATTTGGATGGTCTGTTTCAGTTCTTCGGTTTGGATCGAATCATGCAGTCGGGTGAGGGCGAGTTCGTCGAGTTCGTCAGTCGCTGAATCGACAGGCACCCGAAGTTCACCGGTCTGCTCATCATCGACGGGGTCGCCAACAACAGGTGACTCTGTGGTGACGGCGTTAGGAGTGTCGTCAGGTTGAGCGCTGAGGCTTGCGCCGCACGAATTGCAGAACTTTGCGTCGTCGGGCGCAGCAGCGCCGCAGGCAGGGCAGATCATTTCGTTACGTTTGGCTCCCGCTCGCCCAGACGCGGCGTGAAAGTGCTGCGCATAGGCCGAGAATACGACATTGTTCGCTCTAGGTCGCGAGTAATGAGATCGACGGTTACCGACGGCGAAGGCGGCGAAGTTGTGTGGCGACATATGGCCGAGCACGACGCTGCCCGCCGCGGATGGCGATGGCATCGGTGAGGCGCTCGAGTGATCGGATAATTCGAGCGACGTCTGGTTCGCGCGCGAGCCCCTCACATTCATCGGCGAACTCTCCAAGCGTGCGATGCCCACGTTCGTTGTTACATCGCTTGCAGGCGGCAACTTCATTTTCGACCCAACTCGGACCACCTTTAATTCGAGGCACGAGATGTTCCGTGGTCGGTACAACGAGGTGGTTGTCGAAGGCGCGACGACACCACACACAGTCGTTGCCATCTCGTTCCAAAATCATCGACATCCGTTCGCGTCGGTTCGGTTGCCGACCTCCATGGTGATCTGTCGCTGATTGCGAACGGCCCATATGACAAGAATGGTGCAATGGCGGGCCGCTTTGCACCTTCACCGACGGGAGATCTTCACATCGGTAACCTTCGCACGGCTCTCGTTGCGGCGTTGCTTGCCCACACCACCGAACGCGAGTTCATCATTCGGATGGAAGACCTCGACCTTGTGACTGCGTCTCCCGAATTTGAAGAGCGCCAGATTGCCGACCTTGCCGCCGTGGGTGTGGTGACCTCGGCAGAGATTGTCCGGCAGTCGGAGCGGTTTGAGTTGTATCGAAATGCCATCGACCGTCTCACCGAGAGCGGCGATGCGTACCCGTGTTACTGCAGCCGTAGAGAAATTCGTGCCGAAATTGAAGCGGCGGCGCAGGCGCCAAACGGTAACTTGCCTGATGGGGCCTACCCGGGCACCTGCCGGAACTTGACGACTGCGCAAAGGTCTGAGAGAGAAGCTGAGGGCCGGCGCCCTGCTCTTCGCTTGCGAACTTCGGGTGAGACCTACGTGGTTGATGACATGGTTGCCGGACGGTTCGAGGGCGGAATTGACGATGTCGTTCTCGCTCGTGCTGATGGTGTGCCGGCCTACAACTTGGCGGTGGTGGTCGACGATGCGGTGCAGGGCATCGATCAGGTGGTGCGTGGCGACGATTTGCTGTCATCGACTCCACGACAAATGCATTTGCAACGCCTGCTCGGTCTTCCGACACCTGAGTATGCGCATGTGCCACTCGTCCTTGGCGACATGGGAAGCCGTCTTGCAAAACGAGATGGGGCGATCACACTTCAAGAACTTGTTGAACGTGGCGAGAGCGTGAGTGCGGTACGAGACTCGATCGCCATGAGCATTGGGTGTCAGCCTGCGGTCAGTCATCCAGATCCGTTCACAATGTGGGCTGCACAGTGGTCACTTGATTCGCTTTCTCGACAACCGATTCATCTCGCAGACTTCGACCTTGCAGTCAGTACTGGTGATGATCATCCGTCGTGAGGTGAGGTGCTCGGTACTGTTGAGACGAATGGCACCTTTTCGACGGCGAGCGATGATCCTGTCGTTGTCGGCCATGGTGCTGCCGTTTGTGAGTGGCTGCACTTCTACGCCACTGGCGTCGAGTAACTCAAGGGTTGAGACAACCACGTTGGTGACGACGACAACCGTCGCGCTCCCTCGAGATCTGCCAACGACAACTGTGGTGCAGGTGACGATAACAACGTCGTCGACTACCACCGTGCTGCCATCGTTTGAGCAAGAGCCTGTTGCGGTCGTGCCGTTGATTGAGCCGTTGATTGCGGTTGGTAGGGCTGACGGCGAAGAGACCGTCCGTCTTCAAGAACGCCTCGTCGAACTTGGATTCTGGGTGCAATCGGTCGATGGAGATTTTGGGTTGACCACCCGTCAAGCGGTGATGGCGGCTCAGAAATACTTCGGTCTGCCCGCTACGTCATCGGTTGATGACGACACTGCCTTGGCGCTCTCATCTGCGACGGCGAGGCCCCAAGCTCGCGCCGACCAAGGGACATTGGTCGAAATCGACAAATCGAAACAGCTTGCATTCTTCGTGATCAACGGTGTGACTGAGTGGGTGCTCAACGCGTCGACGGGTTCGGAGATTCCATATTCAGAACCGAACCAAAACGATCCGGAGACGATTGAAGAGGGTGACTCGATCACCGATCCTGGTTTATTCAAGGTTGATCGCGAACGCGCTGAAGGATGGTGGGATGGCGATCTTGGTTCGATCTATCGCCCGAAATATTTCAACGGGGGCATCGCAGTGCATGGTTCGCAGTCCATTCCGAATTATCCGGCGTCGCATGGTTGTGTGCGGGTGAGTACCCCAGCGATGGATTGGATCTGGGACGAAGAGTTGATGCCGATCGGCTCTCCGGTTTGGGTACACGGATCGATCCCGGGGTGATTGCTGTGGATCGCGTCGTGTGATTGGTTAGCGCGTCTGCGAGAGTGATGGGGTGAGCGTTGCCCGAGTATCCAATGTCGCACTTGCGACGGTGGTTCTGGTGGGCCTGTTGGCCGCCTGCGGGTCTTCTGAGTCGTTGTCGATTGCTGAAGAGTCAATGCCGACGACGAGTTTGGCGTCGGTAAGTGAGAATTCACCAACAACTCCAACAGTTACGCTGCCGGACACGTCTGATCGCAACGACGATGATGCCTCTCAGCGAGTCGCCGACCGCTCTCAGGCGGTGACGACGACAACGGTGCCAGTTCCTCCGGCCCCTGTTGCACGTGAGGATGCGCTTTATCTCAGTCGTTTCGGGGTGGGGAGCCAGCGTTTCGGTGACGACATGAGCGAGGTCATTTCATCGCTGATCGATGTCTTTGGGCTACCGCAGACCGATGTCATGCGTCGCTTTCGTGAAACCGACGATGGTGCGTTCATTGATCGAAATGCCGATTATGAGTTTGTTGATGTGTTCGGTCGCGAAACGTGCTTTTCCGTCGGTTTATGCATCGAAGGAGCCGGCGAAACTGACGAGAGAGTTGTCTTTACCGGGTGGACACAACGTGAGAGCTCAGGGATGCTCGTCACCGAAAGCGGGCTTGGGGTCGGGTCACGCTGGTCATCCTTTGCAACCGACATCGATGTTGAGCCTCTCGGCTGCGGAATGTATTCGACAGGCTCATACCGCAATATGCGACTGGAGGTTCGATCATTAGGTGAACCATTTAATGATGCTGATGAGATCTCAACCAGTGCCGGTGACATTGTGGTGATCTCGGTCTCCGCCGGAGATGTCCGCTCCTCGTTGCATCCTGCGTGCTGAAGTGTCGCTGTGGTTGACCTGAGAGCGCGGCTCAGTCTTAGCGCATCTAAGCGGGCTCAAGTTGAGCGGGTGTAGGGAAATCTGTGCTTGGCCTGCTGGTTTATAAACCAAGTATGAATACTCAACCAATGGAGAATGAACTTGTCGCTGAGAACTTCCCCTCGGCTGCAAAGGTCCTATAGGAAAGGGCTGGGATCGTCTTATCGATCTCGACCAACGTAATCCCGAAAACCTATTAGGAGGTTCGCAATGTTGTTCATGCTCGAATACCAAATCAATCACAGCCAGAAG
>CALCBR010000130.1:0-62807 GCA_937897105.1 uncultured Acidimicrobiaceae bacterium
CGTGCTGATGTTCGTTCCCAACGAAAGCATCTCAGGGTTTGTGCACGAAGCTGACCCACATCTCATCGACTGGGCCCTTGAGCGAAAAGTGGTGCTCTGCTCCCCACTCACCTTGTATGCCTTCCTCGTCGTCATTCGACAGGCAACAGAAAGTTTCCACACCGAGCAGACGGCAGCCGAGATCACCCAGCAGATCAATAAGTTCTCAAAAGAGTTCGACAATTACTCAGCCGCAGTTGACAAAGTGCGCGCAACGTTCAACAAACTCGATAACGAACTCGGAGCGATTGCGACCGATGGCACCCGCTTCCGGAAACTCTCTGTCCCGATTCGAGATATTGAAAAGTTACGCAAGCGTCAGGGCATCGGTGAACTTGATGCCGCGACCGACGATGTTCTCAACGAATCAGTCGACGATTTCTGAGACTTGCATTGATGGTGCTGCGTTCGTGTAGTTCGCAACGTCACCCATGATGTCACCCATCTTTGGGCTTGACATTGCCGCCTTCATCGCGTCACTCGATTCAAAGTAAAACGACACGCTCGCAACCGAAGGGCCATCAACTCCGCGCTCAAGTTCAACCTTGGCTGGTGAAAATGCATCGACGCACATCGGCACGTGTGAGTTCTTGTAGTAATCGTGGTCGAAGGTGACGTCGTCACCCTTTGGGTAGGACACGGTGAGTTTGATCATTCCATGACCGTAGCCATCAACGATGCCATGGTCAATGGCGGAGCAGCCGGTACGGCAAATGGACTGCGGCCTACCGTGTCGTTAGATCGACCGCCCAGCATCTTTCCAGTAGGGCTCGCGCAACTCTCGTTTAAGAATTTTTCCCGAGGCGTTGCGAGGCAATGCGTCTACGAATTCGATGGTTGCCGGCTTCTTGTAACTCGCGAGTCGCTGTCGACAAAACTCGATGACCTCGTCAACGGTCAATGTCTCGCCGGGTCGGGTCACAACGATTGCGTGGACGTTCTCTCCCCAGTGATCGTCAGGAACGCCAATCACCGCAGCTTCGAGGACTCGTGGATGCTCACAAAGTGCGAGTTCGATTTCGGTCGGATATATATTCTCGCCCCCTCGGATGATCATGTCTTTCTTTCGGTCGACGAGGTAGAGGTACCCGTCTTCATCGACAGTCGCCATATCGCCTGCGTGCAACCATCCATCACGCAGGGTCTCCGCAGTTGCCTCGGGTTTCCCCCAGTACTCGCGCATATTTGCTGGTCCGCGCGAGATGATTTCACCAATCTCTCCTGGGCTGACCGGCATACCATCCTCATTGATCACACGCACTTCGGTGAATGCGGTTGGTCGGCCAATTGACGAAAGCCGTCTCGTTTGAACATCGGTTCCACCGACGATGTGATCTTCGGCCGGCAAGATTGCTTGCATCCCACCTTCGGTGCCCGCTCCAAAGAGCTGCACGAATGAGCACCCAAACACGTCAATCGCAGAACGCAACTGCGCTTGCGGCATTGGAGCAGCGCCGTATTCGATGAGCCGAAGCTTCGAAAAGTCGAGCGATGAAATCTCTGGTACCTGCAATACGGCATTGATCATCGATGGGACGAAGAATGCCGATGTGACGCCTAAATCCTGCAGTGCATGTGCCGCACGTTCTGCGTCGAATTGTCGATGCCGCAGAACTGTTCCACCCTTGACGAGCACTGAGTAATCAAGTTGGGACCCCGCAACATGAAAGAAGGGCGCATTGTGAAATGAGATATCGCTTGCGAAACGTCCGCTCTCTACAAGTCCGATGGCAGTTCGTGAACTCAGGGTGTGATGGGTAAGGACGGCACCTTTCGGTAACCCGGTCGTACCACTCGAGTACTGAATCTGAACGACATCGTCCGGATGCAACTCGACTGACGGATACGTCGCCGCGCCTCGGCTCACGACGTCGTCATGAGCCAACACATCGTCTGATGCTGCGCCAAAAACCACGACATGGCCAACCGACGTGACCTTCTGTCGAACGGCACGCGCAATGTCAAGGTAGTCAGGGTCGACTGCGAGCAGCACCGGGTCAGAGTCACTCAGCAAGTACCCAACCTCTTCTTCTCGAAGGCGATAGTTCAGCGGAACATACACGCCCCCCGCGCGACAGATCGCAAGAGCAGTTTCGATGTGCTCAATCGAGTCGGTTGCCATAACAGCGAATCGGTCGCCGTGTTGCAGCCCAAGCTCTCGATACGCGTTTGCGAGTCGATTGATTCGCTCATCAAGTTCTTCGTAACTCACCGTCCACCGGTCACTGATGATTGCCGGTTTCGGCCCAAATACTCGGGCGACCTCATGGACAAGTGTGGTAATCGGGATCATGACGCTGCTCCTCTTCGTTGCGACCCAATGACCTCAGCCACCATGCGGGCGAGGTTCACGTGGAAGTCCAAGCACTCGCTCCCCCACGATGTTCCGTTGAATTTCGTCTGTGCCACCGGCAATTGACAGCCCTGGCACCGACAGTGCGATCTGTGCCGGTAGACCATCAGAGGTGTTCTCGCCTTCGAGAAGTTGCCCGTGTGGGCCGAGTGCGGTGAGCGCAAGGTCACGCCAGTCACGCATCAGTTGTGTTGCCGCAAGCTTGCCGAGCGATACCTCAGCACCGACCTCAGGTGCCTGCGCGAACCGTTGGCTCATCCAACTTGAGGTCTTGATTCCGGTGTAGATCTGTACTGCGCGGTCTCGGATACGGGGGTCAGTTTGCTTACCGTTTGCAACGATCACCGAGCACAACAACTCCCATGCTTCGAGGCCCCCAGGCATGAACCCTTCTGAGCCGTCGGGAATCTCACCTGATGCATATCGCCCGGCCGCGATTGCCAGGTCGAGATCGGTCTGAATGCCAGGTTCGGCATCAGCATCGAGTGACTCTCGCTCATAACTCAGGGTGCGCAGAGCAACCGGCCAACCCTTCCCCTCCTCACCAATGAGGTTGGTGTGCACTGTTGTTGCGTCATCGATGAAGACCTCATTGAACTCAGCCGAGCCATTCATCTGCACGAGCGGCTTTGGTTGGATGCCGTCCTGGCGCATATCGATACCAAAAAACGACAGCCCACTGTGCTTGGGTGCCGACTGGTCAGTTCGCGCAACAAGGATGGCCCACTTTGCGTAATGGCCGCCCGAAGTCCAGACCTTTTGACCATTCACCCGCCACACATCGCCGTCACGGACGGCAGTGGTTCGAGCACCTGCAAGGTCTGAGCCCGCATCTGGCTCAGAGAAGAGTTGGCACCAAATTTCAGATCCGTCAACAATCCCGGGAAGCCACTGTTGGCGTTGCTCCTCAGTGCCCATCTCGACAAGCAGTGGAGCAACCATCATTGTTGCAATGCCATGAGGAGGCCCGAAGGCTCCAGCTCGTTGCAGTTCTTGCCGAACAATTCTTCGAGATTCGCTCGGTAAACCTTTACCAAACCACCGCTCAGGGAAGTCAGGAAATCCCCATCCTGACTGAGCGAGGTTACTCCACCACTCTCCTAACGGCTGCTGAGGGTCCCACTGGGCATCGAGCCAACTACGTACCTCTCCCCGGATGTCGTCGAGCAACGACACACCACCCTCACTCATCGTCAAGGCCTGCCGCTTCGCGTGCGTATCCTTTGGCGCGTTCCATGTCGAAATGCTTTCGGGTCACAATGCGCTGAGCGTAAAGACCGCCACCCGATTGAAGGTTGGTCACAAGATGCCAGCCGCCGTACGCATCGGCTGTGGCATCGCGTATGGCGTGGAAAAGCCGGATGCGATCCTCTGCCGACACATCGCCTGAGGCGGTCATATATTTCTCGACATAGCCGCGAGTTTCAGCGTTCTCGAGATCACCAATTGTCGGTGCGGTGAGAATGGCACCTCCCCCAATGTCATGAAGATGGCGCACCATCACCCCGAACTGCGCCGCGCCCTGATATTTCGCTGCGTTGGTAAACAGCTCGTCAGGGTAAAAGAAGCCCTCGTCGGTCGACCGAGCATTCGCAATCGCTGCCTCAAGACCAGCGCGCAGCAGTGTCGCATGAATCGACATTTCATCAATCTTTTCTCGAATATGTGAGACACCGCCAAGCCCGTTCGCCTCGGCAATGAGTTGAGCGAAACCCACGAGTTCATCAGCTTGACGCACCATAAACGTGAGACCGCCCAATCGTTCCCATAAACCGAGCGAATGAGCGAACACCGCCGCCATCGACACTTCACCATCGAGAAATACCCGGTCATACGGCACGAAAACGTCGTCGTAGACCACCAGCGCGTCGGGCATGCTGGCAAGACGGCTGATCGGAAAATGTCGATTGTCATCATCGGCTGGGTGGAATGTCGTGTTGATCGTTCGAACACCGGGAGCATTCGCCGGCACTGCGCAGACGATTGCGTAGTCCTCCTCGCCAGGCTTCATCGCCTTCGTTGGCATCACAAGGTGTTCGTGACAGAGCGCCGCTGCCGTGATGTGAAGTTTTGCTCCGCGGATCACGACACCATCGCTACGACGCTCAACAACACGAACATAGGAGTCTGGATCGCGCTGCTTACCCGGTGGCAGCGAGCGGTCACCTTTCGCATCGGTGATGCATTCGGCAATGCGAATATCTCGGGCAATTGCATCGTCGACATAGGCCTGAATTCGTTCCCGATACACCGGATCGAGACCTGCAAGCTTCGGCGACGCAGTGAGCAAGGTCATGAGCGACTGGTAGGTCACGCTGATCGCCATGTCCATACCGGTCAACACATCGGTGCGGGAACGCATCTCTTCGATCGAGCGCGGTGCAAAGATGTACGGGTTCACCGCATCGTCAGCATCGGAGAAACAGTTGTCGTAGCCCTGCGCAATCGCGTGTGCAGGAACCGCAAACGCAGGTTCGGCAAGAAGATCGTCAACCCGTCGACCGTGTAAAAAGGTCGTACGACCATCGTTCAACGAATCGAGATATTGCTGTCCTGTCAACATCGTTTCCCCCCGGATCAGACGACTGTTGATCCGAACTTATGAGAAGGGGATTCAGATGTTCGAAGTGGAGGGCTCGATCAAGAGCCCGCTGATTTATTCGACGCGCAGACCTGAAATCGCCCGAGCGATGACCAGTTGCTGAATCTCACTCGTTCCCTCGAAGATGGTGTGAATTTTCGCGTCTCGATGCCAACGCTCCACTGGGTACTCCCGGGTGTAGCCATAGCCACCGAGAATTTGAATAGCTTCCTCAGTTACTCGAACCGCAACCTCTGAGGCCTTCCACTTGCTCATCGAGCCTTCGGCGTTGGTGAATCCACCGTTACGAGCAAGCCACGCGGCACGCCAAATCAGCAGACGACTCGCATCGATTTCGGTGATCATGTTTGCCAACTTGAATGCAATCGCTTGGTTCATGATGATCGGCTTGCCGAAGGCATGGCGTTCTTTCGCGTACTCGAGTGAATACTCGTACGCAGCTCGAGCAATACCAAGTGCTTGTGCCCCCACCGTCGGGCGCGTCGCTTCAAACGTCTTCATCGCCGGCTGTGGCGCACCTGACTTGCCGGCCTCTCGAGCACGAGCCAGTTTGGCGTCGAGTTTTTCTTTGCCGCCGAGCAAACATGACCCTGGAATACGTACGTCGTCGAGCACTACTTCTGCGGTATGCGATGCACGAATGCCATGCTTCATGTACTTCTGGCCCTGTGAGAGGCCCTTCGTGTTCGGAGGAATCACAAACGATGCTTGGCCACGTCCCTTCAACTCGGGGTCGACTGCAGCAACGACGACGTGCACATCGGCGATACCACCGTTGGTGATCCATGCTTTCGTGCCGTTGAGCACCCATTCGTCGTTCGCTTCGTCATAGACCGCTCGTGTGCGTAGGTTCGACACGTCACTGCCGGCGTCTGGCTCGCTCACACAGAACGCTCCGAGCTTCACGTCATTTGCATCGCCGTAACACTGCGGTACCCACTCCATCGTCTGCTCAGGGGTGCCGTTACCTGCGATTCCTGCTGCGGCGAGGCCACTTCCCATGATCGCCATGCCAAGGCCAGCATCACCCCAGAACAGTTCTTCAACCGCAACTGGCAACGTAAGACCGGTGCGGTCTTGCCCAGCGTTCATCAAGAACTCCCAGCCGTAGAGCCCAATCTTTGCCGCCTCCTGCACTACCGGATACGGGAACTCTTCGCGTTCGTCCCATTCGGCGGCAGCTGGACGCATGACGTCTTCGGCGAATCCGTGTGTCCAGTCTTTAATCTGTTGCTGGTCATCGTTGAGGGCCATCGAAAATTCACTCATACCCATAAGTTACCCATGGGTAATCAATCCTGCACAGCGGGGATTGAGAGCAACTCACGGGCAATGGTCTCGAAGATTAGATTCGCTCCCGGCGTATACACATGCACGCCATCCCATCGGTACGACAAGCTCGATGCAATCGTTTCATCATCACACCACTGCGTCGGCCCATTCACAAACCAGACGTCCTCGCCATCGGCAAAAGCCCTCAAGAGATCATTCACATGAGCAACACGGTCATCCATCGCTCGCTCAGGGAGCGCCGGCACACCCGCTCCGTCAACATCTTGCGGACGCATGCACGCAACCTCAAGCAACGCAACCTCTGCGCCCTCGCCGACGAGCGCCGTAATGCCAGCCGTCAAGCGCTCAACGAACATCGAATCCCACTCAGCGCTCGCAAACGGAATGACCGTCTCGACACCATCGATGTCGATTGCCACATCGAATACATCCCAGGCTCCGACGACAACAAGTGCGAGTTCGGCTCCATCAACTGCATTCGACCACTTTTCAACCCATCCGTTGCAGTACGCAAAATTGTTTGAGAAAGATCGCTCACTGACGACGCGACCCTCATCCCACACCGAACAACCATCAAGAGATCCGTCAGTGATAGAAAATGTTTCTTCGATGCCATCGGGCAAATTGATGGCGAGCGAGTGCGCCGTTGAGTCGCCGAGGATCACCACCGAGCGAGGCAGCGTCGGCAACGTTGTCGATGTTGATGTTGATGTTGATGTTGATGTTGTCGTTGTCGTTGACTCGACCGCAAGAGTGGAAACTTCACTATCTGTTGAAGGAGCGGCGGTGCTTTCTGTTGCCAACGGCGTCGTCGTTGCGGCAACTCCCCCATCGATGGTTTCGGTATCTAACGAAAATGTGACAGCCTCGCCACCAACAGCGACGTCGTAGTTCTCCACGGTCACGTAGTACGCACCCAGCACGAACAACGCAACACCCACCATTGCTGCGACAAGTCGTCGACGTTGGCGCTCAGCCGCCTGCCACCACGCCGAGAGGGCTCCCTTCCGAACTGGCGTCTCGATCCATCGATACGACATCTCCGAAACTCCGACCGCAACGAACAAAGCGATGATGAATCGACCCCAAGAACCCTGCGTCGCGCCAAGAACCACGAACACCGGCCAATGCCACAGGTACAACCCATACGAACGACGTCCAACTGCGGTAAGCGCGTCATGGCCAAATAGCCAACGGGCACCGATTGAACTCGGGTGAACGACTACGGCGACTGCGACCAATGATGCAAGCGACGTCAAGGCCATCACCCACGGGTACATGTACCCACGGGTGAGATGTGCACCGATAAAGGAGGCCACTAATACACTCACCGCAAGTCCAGCTGCGAGATCAAGGGTTCTTGGCCGCCATAGGGCAATTGTCCTCATGCTCCAAGGCCGCCACATGAACGCTGCGGCTGCCCCCATCAGCAATCCTCCCGAACGAGTCAGCGTCGAGAGATACACAAAGTTGGTTCGGTCACGTCCTGAGAACAACCCGAAGACGCCATCCATGAGGGTTGGCGCCGAACGGTTCACCCACCACATCAACAACCACGATGCCAACACACCCCCAATGAGCAGTCGGAACCGCGTCAACTGGGAGACAGGCCAACCAAGTAGCGCCACGCACACCAGTGGCCACACGACATACCACTGCTCCTCGACGGCGAGGCTCCACAGGTGTCGAAGCATTGGTGGATCACCAGCCGCGAAATACGGCACGTCACCAACGATCTGTCCCCAGTTTGCTGCGTAGAGCACCGACCACGGAAGGTCTCGCCGCATCTGGGATGCCTGCTCAGCCGATCCAAACAGCGCGACCCACGTCGACACCGCCACGAGGACAACACCGAGAGCTGGAAAAAGTCGACGAGCCCGACGTACCCAGAATGAACGGAAGTTCACCGCCCCTGATGATTCGTGCTCTTCGATGAGCAGCATCGTGATGAGGAACCCCGAAACCACGAAGAACACTTCAACGCCAAGGAATCCACCCGACATCCAAGAAAACCCAGCGTGGTAGATGATGACCGCGATCACCGATATCGCCCGCAAGCCATCAAGGCCAGGCTGATAGCCCATCGGGGTGTGTGGTCGATCGCTCATCGAGGGGTTAACGACGGACGGTTGTGCCGTTGCGGGTTGTCTCTACCTGCCAGCCCGCATCCTGCAGTTCTCTGCGAATCGAATCGGCTGCATCATAATCCTTCGCCGATCGAGCAGCATCAAGTGCAGCTGCCTGAGCGAGCACATCGGCCGGCACCGCAACTTGTTCAACAAGCCGCAACCCAACCGCACCGCACATTTCGCGAACCGCGCTCGTCAAACCAGCCGCAATCGACTCGTCACCGCCGTCGAGCGCTGAGTTTGCTTGGCGCACCGTGTCAAATAACAGTGCCATCGCTTTGGGTGTATCGAGATCGTCATCCATCGCTGCCCTGAACGCAGCCACCGTCTCAACATCAGCCTCTGCCTCACCAAGTGACGCCGTGCGCGCCACGAAACTGTCGAGACCCGCAAGCGAACGACCAGCGGCCTGCAATCCGTCGGCAGAGATACCAACCGGGCTTCGGTAGTGCGACTGCAGCAACACCATTCGATAGGCGCGCGGGTCGTACACCTCGATGAGGTCGAGCAGATTCGACACATTGCCAAGAGACTTCGACATCTTCTCTCCCTCGGCATCGACAACGAATCCGTTATGCATCCAATGGCGAGCGAATTCACGGCCAAGTGCCACCGCCTGCGCTCGCTCGTTTTCGTGATGTGGAAAGCGAAGATCTTGACCACCGCAATGCAGGTCAAATCCATCGCCGAGCAGCCCGAGACTCATCACCACACACTCGCTATGCCAGCCTGGACGGCCAGCCCCCCACGGCGACTCCCAGGCAGGTTCGCCAGGCTTCGCGAGTTTCCAGAGAGCGAAATCTGCAGGGTGGCGCTTTTCTCCGGCACCGAACACCTCACGCTCACCCCCACCAGCCATCATGTCGTCGAGCGACTGATGGGCAAGCAGTCCGTAACCCTCAACTGATTCGACGGAGAGATACACCCCATCAGAGGTCGCATACGCGGCTCCCGACGACACCAGCGTCGAAATCATCTCCACCATCTCGTCGACCCACTCCGTCGCATGGGGCACATCGGTTGGTCGAAGGACGTCGATGCCTTCCATTGCGCGAAACCAAATGTTCTCGCATTTCGTGGTGATATCAGACCACTCCCGACCCTCACGTTCAGCCCGGTCGATGATCTTGTCATCGATATCGGTGATGTTCGACACCAAACGCACATCGATACCTGACCACTCGAGGTACCGGCGCAAAATGTCGTAGACAAGCGTTGCTCGACCGTGTCCAAGATGCGGCGGCCCGTAGACCGTTGGACCACACAGATAGATACTGATCCGCCCTGGTTCGCGCATTGCGAGCTCTCGAACCTGCCTTGTCGCCGTGTCATAAAGGTGCAGCACCAGTACGAGGCTATTGCCGACGGCCTAGCCTTGATACTCATGGCGAACGTCCCGGAGAAACCAACCCTCGACGGAATTGAACAGCAGTGGTCTGCGGCATGGGACAAAGAGGGCATTTACTCCTTCGACCGAACAGCATCTCGAGCCGAGGTCTTCTCGATTGATACTCCGCCGCCAACGGTTTCAGGGTCACTTCATATGGGTCACGTATTTTCGTACACCCACACGGACGCAATCGCACGATTCCACCGAATGAACGGTAAGTCGGTGTTCTACCCAATGGGATGGGATGACAACGGCCTTCCCACCGAGCGACGAGTACAAAATTATTTCGGCGTCCGATGCGACCCCTCACAGCCCTACGAGAGCGATTTTGAACCCCCCTTCCGCGGTGACCCACCTAAAGACCATCGGGCAATCCCCATCTCTCGACCCAACTTCCTCGAACTCTGCGACGAACTCGTCGCTCTCGATGAGCAAGTCTTCGAAGACCTCTTCCGTCGCCTCGGGCTCTCCGTCGACTGGTCACTTCTGTACGCAACGATCGACGAGCGTTCGCGTCGAGTCAGCCAACGAGCGTTCCTCCGCAACCTTGCACGTGGAGAGGCCTACAGTGCCGAAGCACCAACACTGTGGGATGTTGACTTCCAGACCGCCGTCGCTCAGGCAGAAATGGAAGATCGCGACCGTCCCGGGGCGTACCACAAACTTGCATTCCATCGCACTGACGGATCGGGCGACATCCTCATCGACACGACGCGCCCAGAACTTCTCGCTGCGTGCGTCGCCCTTGTCGCTCACCCAGACGACGAGCGCTATCAGCCAATCTTCGGATCTACGGTCTCAACGCCGCTCTACGGCGTCGAAGTTCCCGTCGTTGCCCACCCGCTTGCCCAACCCGACAAAGGCACCGGCATCGCAATGATCTGTACCTTCGGTGACCTCACCGACGTCATCTGGTGGCGCGAACTGCAACTGCCCACACGCGCCATCATTGGCCGTAACGGCCGCATCATCGCCGAAGCACCAGCAGGTGTAAACACTGACGCCTACGCAGAAATAGCGGGCCTCAACGTCAAGCAAGCTCAACGCAAAGTTGTTGAGATGCTGACCGAATCTCAAGAACTCATCGGCGAGCCTCGACCACTCGAACACCCAGTGAAGTTCTATGAACGCGGTGAACGCCCGCTCGAAATTGTCACCAGCCGCCAGTGGTACATCTCTAACGGAGGACGTGATACCGACACTAGGCATGCGCTCGTCAATCGGGGTCACGAGCTCACCTGGCACCCCGATCATATGCGTCACCGGTACGAAAACTGGGTTGAGGGACTCAATGGTGACTGGCTTATCAGCCGTCAGCGGTTCTTTGGTGTGCCACTGCCAATCTGGTATCCGCTCGACGCTAATGGAGAGCCAGACCACGACAATCCGATACTTCCGAACGAGTCAGACCTGCCCATCGACCCCTCGACCGATGTTCCTGCCGGCTACTCGGCAGATCAACGCGATGTAACCGGAGGGTTTACGGGCGATCCCGACGTCCTCGATACCTGGGCAACGAGCTCGTTGAGCCCACATATTGCCTCGAAGTGGGAAGAGAGCGACACTCTCTTCAGTCAGGTCTTTCCGATGGACATGCGACCGCAGGGCCATGACATCATCCGCACCTGGCTGTTCTCTTCAATGGTTCGTTCACATCACGAGCACCAAGAAATTCCTTGGCAACATGCAGCGCTCTCCGGGTGGATTCTCGACCCAGATCGCAAGAAAATGTCGAAGTCGAAAGGCAACGTCGTCACACCGATGGCGCTATTCGAGTCGTACGGCACCGATGCCGTTCGCTACTGGGCGGCATCAGCTCGACCCGGTGTTGATACCGCATTCAGCGAAGATCAGATGAAGGTGGGTCGCAAACTTGCGAACAAACTGTTGAACATCACACGGTTCGTCCACGGATTCGGAAGCGCCCCGACCAACGATGTTGCACTGAACGCCGTCGATGCCTCGATGCTCAGCCGTCTTGACGCCGTCATTGCCGAAGCGACAACAGCGTTCGAAGAATTCGACTATGCCCGAGCACTTGAGCGCACCGAATCATTCTTCTGGTGGTTCTGCGATGACTACGTCGAACTTGTGAAGTCACGCGCCTACGACACCGAGCATGAGCACCAAAGCTCTGCGCTCTTGGCGCTACACACCGCTGTCACCACCTTGCAACGACTGTTTGCACCACTCATTCCGTTTGCGACAGAAGAAGCATGGCGGTGGGATAACGAGACCAGCATCCACATCTCATCGTGGCCGACCACCACAAACGTCAACGGAGACTCAGAGCTTCTCAGCCCTATTCTCGATGCACTCGCCCAGGTTCGCAGGGCTAAGACAGAAGCCAAGGTGAGTCAACGTGCCGTCGTTGAATCGGTCACCGTCTCGGTGCCATCTGGTCAACGAGCCGCACTCGATGCCGGTAGCGATGACCTCTGTCGGGCAGGATCAATAGAGACGATCACTGTCAATGACACCGACGGTGATGCCGTGACATGTGACGTCACACTCGCACCACAAGAATGATCTCTAGATGACCCAATCGACTACTGCGCCCCGCACATGGCCTCAGCGCCTCACCATCATTGCGGCAGTAGTTGTTTCCGTGGTGTGTGTCATCGTTGCCATAGCGCTCATCGGTGGACGTCTCGTGCTCGGTCAACGCCAACTCGTGGTCATCGAACCCGCTTCTGACGCACCACTGACGGCGGCCGCCGGCCCTGTCGAACGCCTGGTCGAAGTCGGTAGTGACGACGAAGAGAGCATCACGGTCGAAGAAGTTATTGAGGTCACTGTCGGCGATATCGAACCGGGAGCTCGAAACTTCCTTCTTGTCGGCACCGACAACAACGCCTGCATCGACCCCGACTCAAGATACGCCCCCTTTCTGCTCGGGCGCGCCGACTTTGGTGAGCGAGCCGATGTCATTCAGATGTGGAGAGTAAATACCGAAACCGGGGCCATTGCCGCACTGTCATTTCCCCGCGATCTATATGTTCGCCTCGACGGGGGGCGCCGTGGCCGAATCAACAACGCATTCGATACCGATGACCCAAACGGCTTGATTTCGACAATCCGATCAAACTTTGGAATCGAGACCGACCACTACGTTCAGATCGACTTCTGCGCATTCAAAAATCTCGTCGACTCTGTCGATGGCGTTGGGATCCCGTTTGAGTCTCCAGTGCGCGACCGTGGCACCGGTCTCGCAATCTCATCAGCAGGGTGCAGCACGCTCAATGGTGACGACGCTCTCGCCTATGTGCGCTCCCGGAAACTTGAATTTGAGCGTCCCGCAGGGAGCGATAACTGGGTAATTGACCCTTCGAGCGACTGGGGTCGCATCGCTCGTCAGCAAGATTTCATTAAGCGGACACTCGCCAAGGTGGTCAATTCTGGACTCACCTCTCCGTCGGTTGCGAGTGCCCTCATCGAAACGAATGCTGATCAGGTTGTGACCGACAGCGAACTTTCAGTGTCGACAATGCTTGGCTTCGCAAATATTCTGCGCTCGGTCGACACCGCAAACGCACGCTCCTATCAAATCGCTGCCGCCGGCCGAATTGTGAGCGGCGAATCGGTACTCATTCCGACGATTCGAAATAGCGAAATGCGGGCGATTCTCGACATCTTTCAGGGTGATTCTCTGATCGAGGGAACGTCGATCACTCTCGATGACATCGCAACCACGACCACAACCGTGACCGCTGACGAAGAGCAAGAAGAGCAAGCGTCTGTGGTCGGTGCCGCCGGTCAGTCGACACCCCTCATCGTCGGTCTCGTGCAGCAAGACACACCCGACGACAACACCTTGGGATGGGTGCCTGACCCGAACATTATTTGCGACTGAGAACTTCGTCGAGTGCTCTCGCAACATCGTGTGGGCCTTCAACGCCCACCAGAGCGGCTCCGGTCACTTCTGCAAACCGCTGAGCATCGGCGATGTCATCTGCCGGCGACACGATGACTAATTCTTCAAGTGACTGTGCGAACGGGACCGCCTCATCGATTGCACGATCGCGGCAGTCAGACAGCAACACCGTGAGGTGACGACCACATCGAGCGGCTTCGTGTTCGGTGATGGCCGCTCGAAGACCATCAGACACGTTCGTAGTTCCGTGACCCTTGAGCGAGAGCACTGCGTCGACAACGCCATCGGCTGAAGCGTGGGCAGATGTCACCATAGATCTCACCACCTCTGCCGTTCCTGAAAACGCAATGACCGCATGAAATGCCGGTGCCCGAAGAGCGACTGCGGCCGCTGCAAGAGCCGCTGAGGCCAACGCCTCACCTTTCATCGAACCCGAACGATCGATCACCAAACACACCGCCGTATCGGGTCGCTCCCAGTCGATAACGCGCAGCGTGTCAGCGTCGACAAGCGAGCCCCCAGATTCAGCCAGCGACTCAACTGCAGCATCGACATCGAGATCACCACCATCTCGAAGTGGAAGCGAACGGAGACGCCCAACCTTTCCTTGCGCTGCGCGTCCACGTCGCGCAATATCGATAACGATTCGCTCAGCGACACGTCGGGCTTTTGCCCGGAGTTCAGGGTCAACTGCATCACCGAGTGTGACGAGAAGAGATACGGCTTCATCAGGACTATCGGCCAGCAACCGATCCATCACGTGCTCGTCAAGTTCGCCAACCTCAGGAGAGAGCTCATCGAAATGTTCGATCGCTGTCATCTGTTGCCGAGAGACCATTGTGCGTGGAGCGACTCCTCCCGGAGAGCCAGACGGTGGAGGGGTTAAATCGCCCGACTCGTCGTGGCCGGGCTCGCCACTTTTCCCTCCGGAGGCGCGGTCTCCTCATTGCTCCGTCGGCAAAAAATAGATCTCCACAGGTCGGTGACGATCTCTTCAGATGTGCGAGACACGCCTTCTCGCACTCTCACCCGTCCCGAGAGCGCAACAAGCGCAGCGTCGAGAGTGATCTCAATATTGTCGACCGCGAGCGATCGCAATTCAGCCAGTTCTCGAGCCACAGCACACAAGTCGATCGCACCTCTGATCGACGAACCCGTTCGAAGATCAGGGTGCTCACGGGTGGCACGAACGATCTCAACCGCTGCTGATTGCACATGTGCAGGAACGTCATCATGTTGAGACTCGACGATCGACCGTTCATCTTCTGCCGACTGATAACCCATGGCGACCCTGCAAACACGGTCATACACCGCACCCGCAATGCGGGCGGTTCCGACCGCATCAAATGGGTTCATCGCCGCAACCAGACGAAAGCCCTCCTGTGCTTCAACCCGCCCGAGCCGCGGCACGTGCACCTCCCGCTCGCTCATCACAGTGACAAGAGCATTCAGTGTTTCCTCTGGCACGCGATTGATCTCTTCGACGTACAGCAATGAGCCATTCCGAAGGGCTCGCACCAGCGGGCCGTCGACGAATATGTCAGGTGAATACCCCTCAGCCAGCACTAACGCCGGGTCGAAATGACCGATTAAGCGGGCAGGCGTAAGTTCGGCTGTTCCCTCGACAAACTCGAAGCCCAATCCCACCGCAGACGCAACCCCTCGAAGGAGAGTCGACTTGCCGGTTCCTGGCGGCCCTTCCAGCAACACGTGCCGGTCAGCCGCAAGCGCAGCGACTACCAATTCCGCTTCGCGACGGCGTCCGACCACCTCAGCAGAGAGCTGGTCGACGACCAGTCGAGTAGTCACCATGTCACAGGTTGTTTTCAGTCGTAGATGATGACGCCGCGAATGTTCTCGCCATTACGCATTGCCTCATATCCCTCATTGATCTGATCGAGGGTGTAGGTCTGCGTGACGAGCTCATCAAGTTTCAACTGGCCCTGCGTGTACAACTCCATGAGCTTTGGAATATCGGTCCTGATGTTGGCTGAACCAAACAGTGACCCGACAATCTCTTTTTCAAAGAGGGTCAGGAACGCTCCAGGAATCGAGATTGATTGCTCGTGGGTCGGATGAATGTTGGTGACGACGGTTCGTGACTTCTTCGCACTCAACCAGAATGCTTCGCCGAGAACGCTTCCATCGCCAACGCCCATCGTCATGATGACCTTGTCGAAACCGCGTCCCCACGTTGACTCACCGAGGTTTTCGAGGGCTTCTGCGACCGATGCATAGGTATGGGTAGCGCCGAACTCCATTGCCATCTCACGCTTGAATTCCACCGGATCGATCGCAGTAATCGAACGAGCTCCTGCGAGCTTCGCACCCTGAATCGCGTTGGAGCCAATACCGCCACAACCAACAACCGCAACAAAGTCGCCCGGCTTAATGTCAGCCGCGTACACGGCCGATCCCCAACCGGTCACCACGCCACATCCGAGCAAGCATGCTTTGTCGAGCGGCCAATCTTTTTCGATCTTCACGCAGCTCGCCTCGTTGACCACCGTGTGCTCCGCGAAGGTGCCGAGCAAGCACATCAATGTGAGGTCTTTCCCGTCGAGCGTGTGATGTCGGGCGGTGCCATCGGAGATCTGCATGCCTCGTGCAAACTCGGTGCCGCCAACATCACAAAGGTTTGAGTGTCCTTCGGAGCATGGCCCGCATCGACCGCATGCAGGAATAAATCCAAAGACGACATGGTCGCCCGGTTCAAGCCACGTCACACCTTCGCCAACTTCAACAACGACTCCGGCGCCTTCGTGGCCACCGATGATCGGCATTTCGGCGGTTGCTCCAGCCAGATCGCCGGTCACGAGGTGTTCATCGGAATGGCACATTCCTGAGGCGGCAAGCTTCACGAGAACTTCGCCGGCTTTTGGTGGATCTAGTTCAATCTCTTCGATGCTCCATGGTGCGTGAAGCTCGTGCAAGACCGCCGCTCGTGTCCTCATATTGATTACCCCCTAGATGTGGCGCCACGACATGGCACGTTCCGTTCCTGAAGAGTAGTGGTCAATTGCGCCGAGAGCCATAGCCGGGTCACGACGATGTACCATCTCGGTATGGACACAACTCAGCCTCAGATCACCGAAGAACGTTCAGAAGACGTTTCAGACGCCGAAGCTGTTGCCGAAGAGCTCGAACTCGTCGAGGAAATTTCCATCGACGGCATGTGCGGCGTTTACTGAAATTCACCTCGCCGTGCTCGATTCGCCTCTGAAGTTGCACCCCTCGGTCGCCTTGCGTCCCGAGCCGTTTGGCGCACTGGCATACCACTACGACAACCGACGACTGATCTTCTTGAAACACCCGACAATCGTTGATGTCGTAAAAGACCTCGAGCAGCACCCCGACCTGCAGTCGACCCTCTCGGCTCACGGCATCGATGAGCAGCAGTGGGATAACTACGACAAAGCCATCTGCTCGCTGATCGAATCAGACGTTGTGGTGGCACGATGACCGCTCTGACCGAGCGCATGAAAGACGGGCTTGACGCCCCGATCTGCATCACCTGGGAATTGACCTATTCCTGCAACCTTTCATGCGTTCACTGCCTTTCATCGTCAGGCCGGCGTGACCCGAAAGAACTCACCACCGAAGAAGCTTTCCGAGTTGTCGACGAACTGCGCGACATGCAGGTGTTCTACGTCAATATCGGTGGCGGTGAACCAATGATTCGCCGAGACTTCTTCGAGATCGTCGAGTACGCAACCTCAAGTGGCGTTGGTGTGAAGTTTTCAACGAACGGCACATACATCGACGCTGCAACGGCGCAACGGCTCGCAGCGATGGAGTATCTCGACATTCAGATCAGCCTCGATGGTGCCGACGCAGCGACGAATGATGCGATTCGGGGCGAGGGCTCGTACGACACTGCAATGTCCGCAATGCGTCACCTCAAAGATGCAGGTTTTGGTGAATTCAAAATCTCTGTCGTCATCACCCGACACAACATTGCACAGCTCGATGAGTTCAAAGCGATAGCTGACGAGTTCGGTGCCCAACTTCGGATTACCCGGCTTCGGCCTTCAGGTCGCGCTGTCGATACCTGGGAAGAGCTTCACCCAACCCTTGACCAGCAGCGCACCCTGCACCAGTGGTTACTCGGTCACGGTGAAAATGTGTTGACCGGTGATTCGTTCTTCCACCTCAACGCCCTCGGCGAGAGTCTGCCGGGCCTCAATCTCTGCGGAGCCGGCCGTGTTGTGTGCTTGATCGATCCGATTGGTGATGTCTACGCGTGCCCGTTCGTTATCCATGATGAATTCCTTGCGGGCAACGTTCGCGATCACGGTGGGTTCGCGGCGGTATGGCGAACGAGCGACTGCTTCACTGAATTGCGCGGACCTCAATCGGCTGGCGCCTGTGCCTCATGTGGCTCGTGGGATGCCTGTCAAGGCGGATGCATGGCAGCAAAGTTCTTCACGGGTCTGCCTCTCGATGGCCCTGACCCAGAATGCGTTGGTGGTGACGGTGAGTACGCACTGGCGTCTGCGGGTGCGATCCCTCGACCGAGCGGTGATCACTCGAAGCCGGTCGCGGTTCAGCTTGGTCGTCGTAGCAACGTATGACTTGGGTGCTCATCGTTGTCGCGGCATATGTCGTCGGCATGTTCCCGAGCGCAATCCTCGTTGCTCGAGCCGCCGGCGTCGACATCACGTCGGTTGGCTCCGGAAACCCGGGCGCAGCGAACATCACTCGAAACCTCGGCTGGAAACGGGGTGCCTGGGTCTTTGTGCTCGATGCGGTAAAAGGTGCAGCCGCGGTGGGAGCCGGCCTCACAATCGATGGTCGGCCACTCGCCTATCTTGCAGGCGCGGCGGCAATCCTCGGGCATTGCTATCCGGCTACTCGAGGCTTCAACGGCGGAAAAGGTGTCGCAACGGGTGGTGGAGCATTTGCAGTGCTGACCCCGCTGGTGTTCGTGATACTCGTGCCGACATGGGTCGTCATATCAAAGGCAACGAAAACAGCCGCTCTCGCTTCGCTGGCTGTGCTGTGCGCAATTCCGGTCGGAGTCTGGGTGACAGGCCGCGAGCTCTGGGAGATACCGGCCTCAATCGGAATCGCCCTCCTTATCGCTCTTCGTCACGCGAGCAATATTCGGCGTATGCGAAGCGGCTCTGAACTCAGTCTCTGATCAACTACAGCTGAAGTTCTCGAAGCAGTTCAGAGAAGTCATAACCGTCGAGACTCGGCAAATGGCGATCGACGACATCGTGGAGCAGTTGTTGCCATATGTCATGTCGGAAAAAGAAGCGACCCTCGCGCACGACATAGTTCAACAAGAAGAACCGGTATGCCTCCTTTAAGAACAAGACCTCTTCTGGGCTCAACGGGAACACCGAGTGGTATGCCCGAAGGAATTGTCGGAACCGAGGTTCGAACATGGTGTGGGCACCATAGGTAAATGTTGAACGGTCTCCGGTTCGAGATGACACGCGCGAGAGGAAATAGAAATCGAGGAGTCGCGTTTCGTAGCGGAACCAGTCGTAGTCCCATCGACTAAACAAACGAAACCGACCAGAATCAGAGAAGTCAACAGAGAAGTTTCCGAGGTTCCAGTCGATGAGCACCGGTTGTTTTGCCCAGTAGTCGTAACCCGACTCATGTACTGCCATCAGAAATCGATGCGTGTGTCGACGAACAAGATCGATCCTCGACGGGTCGAGACTGAGTTCATCTGCCGCTCGCCTGCTCGCAGTCAGGTCGTATAACGCAATCGCATCGGATGTGACAGTTTTTGATGTGGGTGGCACGAGGCGAGCCACGCCAGCGGTCGCCCGATGGAACCTTGCCACCTCTTCGCCAAAGATGGTGACCTGTTCGGGAGCAAGAATCGCCGGCAGGTGATCTCGCACTTCGACCTCACGGTAAAAGGCGACCCACACATCGCCGTCGTACCACACGTAGGGTCGTCCGTCGGCGGTGAGTGTGCTGGCCATGAACTGCTCATATGGCCCCCCGTCGAGCAGCCGAGACGTTCGGTGCAGGCGATCGTGATCTTCGGCAAACAGGAAGAACGACCCATAATTTGATGATTTTGCAATGATTGTTCCGCCATCATCAAGCTGCAGCCGGTACACACGGTTTGTTGACACCATCGCCGACAATTCGCCAAGGTCGATGATCTTCCGACCATCGCCGTACTCGCTCCACGCCTGCAAAACCGACTGGCGATGCCGCTCGTCAGAAATATCGACAGTCATGTTGCCGTCCTGAGGCGAAGACTGTTTGACACAACAAAGACACTAGATAAGACCATCGCCAGACCAGCGACAAGTGGGGAAAGTTGTCCTGACATGGCAAGTGGGACGGCAGCGACGTTGTAACCGAACGCCCACAACAGATTCACCTTGATCGTTCGAAGAGTGCGACGCGACAGTTCAATTGCGTCAACCACCGATGTGAGATCGTTGCGCATGAGTGTGAGATCGCTGGCGTGAACGGCGACATCTGAACCCGCTCCCATCGAGATTCCAAGATCAGCCGCAGCAAGGGCGGCTGCATCATTCACGCCATCTCCCACCATTGCGACTTGTCGACCCTCGGCCTGCAGGTCGCTAATGAGCGACAACTTCTCTGAAGGGCTGAGCTCTGCGTACACGTCTTCAGAATCGATACCGACCTCATGGGCAATGACGTCCGCAACCGCACGGCGGTCACCCGTTGCCATCAGAGGTCGAATTCCAAGGGCTTTCATTTCTGCGATCGCATCCGCGCTTGATGGTTTTGCTCGATCAGCAACGAAGATTCTTCCGACCAGTGTCCCGTCGACGACCACGTCAACGCCGGTCTCTGCGCGTCTCGATGGATCTGCCGAGGTACATACCTCCACAATGACGCCTCTTACTGCACCTCGCACGCCAAATCCGGGAATGTTGACGGCATCAACCGCCACCGGGAGTTCACCTTCGATCTCCTGCAAGGCCGCATCAACGATTGCTCGGGCGATCGGATGTTCGTGCGATGCTTCGACGGCTGCGGCATGGTGAAGCACGTCGTGACGCGACCAGCCACCAACGGTGATCACCGACGTGACCCACATCTGCCCGGTCGTGATCGTGCCCGTCTTATCGAGCACCAACGTCTCGACCGTGCGCGTTTGTTCAAGAATGTGAGGTCCGCTGATCAAGATGCCTGCTCGAGCTCCTCGACTGGTCCCCACGAGCAACGCCATTGGAGTTGCGAGCCCAAGGGCGCATGGGCACGCAATGATCAGCACCGCAACACCGGTCGCAAACGCACCTTCAGTTGATGAGCCAAATAGCAGCCATGCGATCGTCGTCATCACTGATAACGCCACAATGACCGGAACAAATACCGCCGACACCCGGTCAGCAATTCGTTGAACGGGAGCAGTACCTGACTGAGCATTCATGACGAGTCGTGCGATTGCAGCGACTTGGGTATCTCGTCCAATGTTCGTCGCCCGCACGACGAGTACACCATCACCGTTTATCGCAGTTCCAACAACATCGGAATCCGGTTCGACCTCGACGGGCACGCTCTCACCGGTGAGCATCGACATGTCGACCGAAGATGATCCCTCAATAACGACTCCGTCAGTTGCGATTCGATTTCCAGGAGCAACGACGAATACGTCATCGACCTGCAGTGCGTCAACCTCAACAATGCTTGTTGTTCCGTCTGCTCGGCGTACCTCGACAGTCTCACCAGCCGTTTCCAGCAGAGCATTCACCGCATCACCAATGCGCCGTTTTGACCGATGCTCGAACCACCTGCCCGCAAGCACGATCGCAACTGTTGTTGATGCCACCTCGAAGTACAGGTGGTCTCCCCCACCGGTAAACGACATCGTCATCGACATTCCGATATCACCCGCAGATGTTGTAAGCAATGCCCACACCGACCATGCCAACGAAGCAAGCACCCCAAGGGAAATGAGTGTGTCCATGGTGGTTTCGCCATGACGAAGATTCAGCACCATCGAACGGTGAAACGGGAAGCCTGACCAGAGCGCGACCGGGAGCGTAAGCCCGAGGGTGAACCATTGCCAGCCGTCAAACTGCAGGGCACTCACCATCGACATCAACAGCACGGGCATACCGAGTGCGATCGCAACAACAAGTCGGCGTTCGAGGTCGACAGAACGTTCACGCTGTTCACGGCCAACTTCCTCAGGCGTGCTCGCCTCGTAACCGGTGTGTTCGATTGTCGAAATAAGCGACGCAACGTCGATCGTGTCGGTTACGGTTACCCATGCTCGCTCAGCGGCATAATTCACCGAGGCTTCGACACCATCAATTCGGTTGAGTCGCCGCTCGATGCGAGATGCGCAGGCTGCGCACGTCATTCCGCCGATGACGAGTTCGACGGTGACTTCAGGCGACGTCGAATCCAGCTTCATCAATCGCTGCGACAACTGCCCCGTGGTCAACCCCTGAACCGGTGACCGTCACCAGCTTCGTTTCAAGGTCAACAACTACCGACGACACGCCGGCAACCGCTGATACCTCTTTTTGGATTGCGGCCTCGCAATGACCGCACGTCATTTCAGGAACAGAAAGTTCGAGTCGAGTACTACCCACAGCCCACACGTTATGCCATCGCTCAGCGATGCACCACCGGAGGTATCTCGGGCGTACCCGTCGAGGTCAGATGCCGCTTCGAAGGGTCGTAAGTGCGCCAACTGCAAGCTCTTCAACCGCGTCACGGAAACCGTTGAGGATCTCTTCGTCGACATCGTCTCCCATTGCGCCATGGAGGTACCTGGCGTAGACACCTTCAGAAATGACCGCCAGCCTGAACGCCGAAAAGGCGACGTAATAGGGAATATTGCTCACATCACGACCAGTTCGAGCTGCGTATCGCTCAACCAACTGCTGATACGAGGGAAATCCTCCGGCACCCGTTGGGTCGTTCGAGCGTTGACCATTGCCGTCAGGGTCCGCCCAATACACGCCGAGGTATCCAAGGTCAGCCAGCGGGTCACCAAGGGTGCAGAGCTCCCAGTCGAGCACTGCAGCAATACGGTTGCTATCGAGGTTGGTGAGGCAATTTCCAAGTCGGTAATCGCCGTGAGCAATCGAAACCGAATGCTGCTGAGGAATTGATGCAGCCAACAGATGGGCAACCTCATCGATTGCGGGAAGATCTCGGGTTCGAGAATCAGCCCACTGACGCGTCCAACGTTTCACCTGTCGTTCGACATAGCCCTCACGACGAGCAAGATCTCCAAGCCCAACAGCGTCGACATCAACCGCATGCAGATCAGCGAGAACATCGACGAGATCAAATGCAACCGCCTTGCGCTGCTCGATCGAAAGCTCGGCTCCTTTCTCAGGACTGTCGAGCACGATGCCATCAACGAAATCCATCACATAAAACGGAGCCTGGTTCACTGGATCATCTGAGCACAATCCCAAGGTCTTCGGCACTGGCACATCGGTTGTTCCGACGGCCGAAATGATCTTGTGCTCACGTGCCATATCGTGGGCGGTCGCAAGGACATGGCCAAGAGGTGGTCGGCGAAGCACAAACCGGCGCCCGTGCCGATCGGTCACCATGTAGGTGAGATTTGAACGACCGCCTTCGATAAGCGAGAAGTCGTACGGCCCCTCAATTTCTTCGATGTTCTCATCGAGCCAAGCGGTTACCGGCTCGCTATCTATCCCCGGGGTCGACATACCGAATGAAACTACTTCGGCGCCGATGTGCTCGGTTAGCCGGGCCGGCCAACATCAACGACTTTGCTCCAGTTCACACTGGTGATGCTGACGTTTTTTCCAAGGGCGGGGGCGTGCACCATCTGACCGTCACCAAGGTAAACGCCAACATGGCTGATCGGGCTGTAATAAAAGATCAGGTCGCCGGCCTTGGCCTCGGTCGTGGGTACCGATGGCAGCGCATTTGACTGCAAACGAGAGTTTCTCGGCAACACCACACCTGCCTGGGCCCACGCGTAATGGGTAAGGCCCGAACAGTCGAATGAAACTCCAGGGAGCGACGTCGCATACCGGTATGGCACACCGATCTGACTGAGAGCAGCCTTTACTGCGACCCCTGCCATCCCTGAGGGAGCCGGGTAGTTCGCAATGAGATCATCGGTGGCAGAGCTTGACCCACCTCCTGATGAAGATCCTGGTCCTCCAGCGTTCCCAGCATTCGCTTCCGCCTGTAACCGCTGGTATTCAGCGAGTGCAGCCGCTGCTCTTCGCTCTTCTTCCGCACGAATCAATGCTCCCAGTTTTTGTTCAGCAGACTTTCGCGCCGATTCGTATTGGGCAGTGGATGACTCAACTTCATCCAACATGCCCGTGATCCGAGCAGCGAGATCTTCTGATTCTTTGCGAAGCCGGTTGAGTTCAATTTGCTCGAGTTCAAGTTCGCGAATCGCCGCCTGAAGGTCGTCGGTCGTACCGGCACCGACGCGGAGCGCAACTCGAGACAGCTGATCACGCGTCAATACGTCGCTGTATGCCGCAGCGTTCGACAGCAATGGGCCCAGCACATCAGAACCCGAGCGAGTAAATGCCCGAACCGCAACGGTCGAGAGATCACTCTGCAATTCGCCAAGTTCGGCCTGTCGGAGGGCAACTCGGCCTTTCGCAAGTTCGATGTCGTCACCGAGCAGCCGTTGTTCATCCATTGCGACTGCATAATCCTCGATCAGAATGTCAGCCCGTTCGTGAAGGCGTTCAAGTTCATCAACAATTCGTCGAACTTCTTGCTCCTGTTGATCGACCGTTTGAGCATGAGCGGCCTGCGGTAACACGGGGACCACTGTCAGCACGAAAGCCGCAAGGCCGATTGCAGATCGGCGACGTTGGGGGCGAACATCGCGAGCGGAAACCATGAGATCCCAAGCGTACCGTATGTTACGAAATGATGTCGGTCGGGTCGACGGCCTGGCCGTCACTCCCATTCGATGGTGCCCGGAGGCTTTGACGTGATGTCATACGCCACCCGGTTAATGCCCGGCACCTCACTGATGATCCGCTGTGACATCCGCTCCAGAAGGTCATATGGAAGGCGCGCCCAATCTGCGGTCATCGCATCGTCACTGGTGACCGCCCGAATGATGATCGGGTGTCCGTAGGTGCGCTCATCACCCATCACACCAACCGATCGGATGTCAGGAAGAACAGCAAACGCCTGCCAAATTTCGCGCTCGAGGCCAGCGAGAGCGATCTCTTCGCGCACGATGGCGTCAGCCTCCTGCAACACCGCCACCCGCTCAGGGGTGACCTCGCCAATAATGCGCACGCCAAGCCCCGGGCCCGGGAACGGCTGCCGCCACACCATTTCATCGGGAAGACCGAGTTCGGTTCCGAGTGCCCGAACTTCGTCTTTGAAGAGTTCTCGCAACGGCTCGACAAGTTCAAGGGTCATATCTTCTGGAAGACCACCTACATTGTGATGGCTCTTGATGACCTCTGCGGTGCCGTCAACTCCGCCGCTTTCGATGAGATCTGGATACAAAGTTCCTTGAACTAGGAACTTCGCTTCCGACAAGCCTCCAGTGTGCTCTTCAAAAATACGGATAAAGAGCTCGCCGATCGCTTTGCGTTTTGCCTCGGGCTCAGATATCCCTTCAAGGCGCTCAAAAAACCGTTGCCCTGCGTCAACATGAATGAGTTCAATACCCATATTGCGTCGGAATGTCTCGACCACCTGTTCGCTCTCACCTTTGCGCATGAGCCCGGTGTCGACGTAGACGCAGGTCAATTGAGCACCGATCGCTCGATGGACAAGTGCAGCCGCGACCGACGAGTCAACGCCTCCAGAAAGCCCGCAGATGACCCGGGCGTCACCGACTTGTTCTTTGATGAGCCCCACCTGCTCATCAACAACAGACGACATCTTCCATTCAGGGTCACAGCCCGCAAGTTGATGTAGAAATTGGCTGAGAACTGCCATGCCGTGAGGCGAGTGCACCACCTCGGGGTGGAACTGCACACCCCAGATCTTTCGAGGGGTGCTTTCCAGCACTGCAACCGGAGCGTCAGGGGTGCTTGCGGTTGCAACGAAACCGTCCGGGACTTCTGTGATGGCATCAAAGTGACTCATCCACACGTCATGAACGGCCGGCATGTCATCGGTAAGGAGATCAGATGCCGCAGTGCAGGTCATCTCGGCGCGACCGTACTCACCCCGCATACCTCGGCCCACCGCGCCACCCAACTGCGAGGCGATGAGTTGTGCGCCATAACAGATACCGAGAATGGGAATCCCTAGGTCATAGATCGCAGGGTCAAGTGTGGGGGCGCCATCAACGTGCACACTCTTTGGTCCACCGGAGAGAATGATTCCTGCCGGCTGTGCAGCAGCGACCTCGTCTGCAGAAATGCGATGAGGAACGATTCGCGAATACACCTGTAATTCTCGAACTCGGCGAGCGATGAGTTGTGCGTACTGAGCCCCGAAGTCAACGACGAGAACTTCTTGACGAGTCGACGAGTCGTTTGACGGAAGGGCAGACGTCACCCAACCGATGGTAGACATTCAATGTGGTCATTCAACGCTCCGCACCCGATCATCGTCGAGAAATTTCTCGACGCCTCGCCGTCGCTGTCGCTACTGCCATTGCCGCGATCACCTTGATCGCAATGGGCGCCGGGTCGGTCTCAGCTGAAGAAGGCACCGACATCGGTGATGCCAACACTCCAACGGTGACCTACAACGACTTCATTCCTGAAGAACGTGACCTCAGCGACTGCATCAGCGCGATTCCAAAACCAGGCTGCGGAAGTGAAGCGAAAGGCGGCTGGCGCCAAATGCTCGTCTTTGGTCTCGTGATCAGCGGCGTTGGTTTCATCGGCTGGCGAATCGTTGCCGGCGCGCGAAAGAATCAACCGGTCTCGTCGCTTCAGACCGACGGCGAATAAAGCCGAACGAGTAGGTCAACCAACATTCGGCCGGTTGCACCCCACACCGTCTCATCAGCCAACTCAAAGAAGTGCAAGAGTCGATCGGTGGGCGAACTCCCCCACAACTCGCCGTGATAGGTGCCAGTCGCCGTGAGTTCAGCTAACGGCACCCACATCACCTTGTCGGCTTCCATTGTCTGTGGAGCGAGTGGTACCGGAGCATCGAGCAAGCCAACCTTCGGAATGATGTAGCTCATGCTCACCACCGTGTTCACATGCGAAAGTTCACCCACGATCGTCACCAACGACGGGTCGAGACCTACTTCTTCATGAGCTTCCCGTAAGGCCGTCTGCGAAGCGGTTTCTCCCGGGTCCATCCGACCACCCGGAAACGAGATCTCCCCTTTGTGTTGGCGTAGCTGCTGAGAGCGCCGTGTCAACAAGACTTCGACCCCTTGCGATCCAGGAGCGAGTGCGACGAGAACAGCAGCGTGACGAGCACCGTCGAATGCTGGCTGAATTGGTAAACCCTCGGTATCGACAACCTCGGTTATCCGTTGTGTGGAGATGATCGCTTCAGCATCAACGTTCCACGGCGGGCTCATCACCCGATTCCACACCGTCGGACGCGGAACGACCTGCTGTCCGCCCCGAGGCGCTGGTTCACTCACTCGTTGAGGTTCCTGGCACCCATCCGGATTGCACAAGTTCGTTGAGCACTTCAGCCATGCCAGCGGTCTTCAGGTTTGCAAGCACCTTGCCGGGGAGCTGCTCGCCGCGCTCCCATTCGTCCCATGCGGTCTGCAACTTGTTGAGATCAGGTGCTGGACGTTCAAAAGCCATGAGGTCATTCTACGGACGGATTGATTGAGCGTCGCTCTCAACACGAACCGAAAAACAATGGAGCCCGGGCATGTGCCCGGGCTCCATCAAACGACTCAGGGTCGTATGGGCATCACATCATGCCGCCCATACCTCCCATTGGGTCCATACCGCCACCCATTGCTGGGGCAGGCTCTGGCTTGTCGGCAACGACACACTCAGTCGTGAGAACAAGCGCAGCGATGGATGCAGCGTTTTGCAATGCTGCACGAGTCACCTTGGCGGGGTCGATAATGCCAGCCTTGACGAGATCGGTGATTTCGCCTGTGGCTGCGTTGAGGCCGACGGCCCCAGACTCAACCTCAACGGCCTGAACCATCACTGAGCCCTCAAGGCCAGCGTTCATCGCAATGTTGCGAGCTGGTGCCACGAGTGACTCATAGACCAGGCGTGCGCCGGTCTGCTCATCGCCTTCGAGACCAGAAACAACATCGGCAACTGATGCACGGGCACGAACGAGAGCGGTACCGCCACCGGCGACAACACCCTCTTCGATCGCTGCACGTGTTGCTGACACTGCGTCTTCAATGCGGTGCTTCTTCTCTTTGAGTTCGACCTCGGTGGCTGCGCCAACCTTGATCACAGCAACGCCGCCAGCGAGCTTTGCGAGGCGCTCTTGGAGCTTCTCACGGTCCCAGTCTGAATCGGTGTTATCAATCTCAGCCTTGATCTGATTGATACGACCGACAACATCCTCACCTGATCCGCCACCGTCAACGATGGTGGTTGCATCTTTGGTAATGATGACGCGCTTTGCGGTTCCGAGCAGGTCGAGCGTGGTGTTCTCCAACTTGAGGCCAACATCTTCGCTGATGACCTGACCGCCGGTGAGCACTGCCATGTCTTGGAGCATTGCCTTGCGACGATCGCCGAAGCCAGGAGCCTTGACCGATGCCGAAGCAAAGGTGCCACGGATCTTGTTGACAACGAGGGTTGCAAGTGCTTCACCTTCGATGTCTTCAGCGATGATCACGAGTGGCTTGCCGGTCTTCATGACGCCCTCGAGGACGGGAAGGAGCGACTGAACCGTTGAGATCTTGCCCTGGTTGAGGAGGATGTAGGGCTCCTCGAGGACTGCCTCTTGACGATCAGTGTCGGTCACAAAGTATGGCGACAAGTAGCCCTTATCGAACTGCATGCCCTCGGTGAACTCAAGCTCGGTGCCGAATGTGTTCGACTCTTCAACGGTGACAACACCGTCTTTGCCGACCTTGTCGATCGCCTCAGCGATGACCTCGCCGATTGAACTGTCTGCAGCTGAGATGGTTGCAACGTTGGCGATGTCTGACTTGTCGTCAACATCTTTTGCCTGAGCGAGGATCGAGTCGACAGCTGCTTTCACAGCCTGCTCGATGCCCTTCTTCACGCCCATTGGGTTGGCGCCAGCAGCGACGTTCTTCATGCCGACCTGCACCATTGACTGTGCGAGCACGGTTGCGGTGGTGGTTCCGTCACCAGCGACGTCATTGGTCTTGGTCGCAACTTCCTTCACGAGCTGGGCGCCCATGTTCTCGAACTCGTCTTCGAGTTCGATTTCTTTTGCGATCGAGACACCGTCATTGGTGATCGTTGGAGCACCAAACTTCTTGTCGAGCACGACGTTGCGGCCCTTCGGCCCGAGGGTCACTTTGACCGCATCGGCGAGCTTGTTGACGCCGGCCTCAAGGGACTTACGGGCGTCGTCATCAAACTTCAGAATCTTTGCCATGTTGTTACCTCACTTCTCCACAATTGCAAGTACGTCGCGGCCCGAAAGAACGAGCAAATCATCACCATCGACGGCGACTTCAGTTCCGCCGTACTTTGAGTACAGGACAACGTCACCAACGTTGATGCCAAGCGGAATCAATTCACCGCTGGCCTCGGCGCGCTTTCCAGGGCCTACAGCGAGAACGGTGCCCTGCTGTGGCTTTTCCTTTGCCGTATCGGGAATGACGAGTCCCGACGCAGTCTGCGTCTCGGCCTCATTCGGCTTGACGACAATGCGGTCATCGAGCGGCTGTAAATTCATGTTGCAAGCCTCCATGGCGTGAACAGGGGTTGATGTAATAACGCCAATTACTTCGTTAGCACTCATAATTGACGAGTGCTAAGGCTACGGTGCACGTGACTGATTAGCAACCGGCAAAAGGGAGTGCTAGCCCGTTGAGCGAGCGGTTCCTGCAGCGTTCACACCAGCTTTTCGCAGCAACCCAATGGTTTCCGCAAGAGGAAGCCCAACCACGTTTGACACACTGCCCGAAATCGATGAGACGAACGCTGCGGCCCGGCCTTGAATACCGTACGCCCCCGCCTTATCGAGGGGTTCTCCGGTGCGGACATACCAGTCGATTTCTTCAGTACCGAGACACCTAAACGTCACCGCAGTTGACACGACCACCGTGTCGACAAGGTCACCATGAGCAACACAGACCCCAGTATGGGTGAAGTGCTCCCGACCTGATAGCGACCGCAACATCGAGGCTGCGTCGGCAGCATCAACCGGTTTCGCAAGAATCTCTCCATTGCGATCAACTGTCGTATCGGCGGCGAGAACGACCGCATTCGGGTACGACTCACGCACCGTCTGTGCCTTCAACGTGGCGACACGAGCGACATAAGTTTTGGCGTCCTCACCAACCAGCGACGATTCGTCAACGTCAGCTGGCACCACTATGAAGTCAACATCAAGATCGCTCAACAGTGATTTCCGGCGCGGTGAACCCGATGCAAGAACGAGTTCAGCCACCCGAAATCGCCATCTCTCGGGCGTCATCAGGAATCGTCATATCGCTATCTGCATCGTCAGCGGTGAGAAAGCCCTCTGGCAACGCAACTTTGATGGGGCCATTCGTGTGACCGCGTCGAATGCGCGCCCCTCCCTCAACGATCTGGGCTGACCGGTCGAGTTCCGCGAGCAACTGCTCAAGCTCAGCAATGGTCGCCACCATCGAAAAGCGACGCCGCACTTCAGGGCCAACCGGATACCCGGTGAGATACCACGAGGCATGCTTGCGGAAATCTCGCATTGCGAAATTCTCACCATCGAGCCGCTTGCCCTTCTTCATCACCACATCAGCCGAATAATGATCAACAAGGGCCCGAGCGTGCGAGAGCATTCCATCGGCGACCTCACCGAGTGAGCGAGGCGCTGGAACCTCTCGGCCTGCAAATGCATCGACCAGATCAGAGAACAGCCACGGCCGGCCGAGGCATCCACGACCGATGACGACTCCATCGCACCCGGTCTGCTTCATCATGTTGAGCGCATCTTGAGCTTCCCAAATGTCGCCATTGCCCAACACTGGAATGTTGTGACCGGCGTCGACAACAAGCTGTTTGAGTTGCGCGATTGCGCCCCACCTTGCATCACCTGAATAGTGTTGCTCGACGGTTCGCGCATGCATTGCCACCCATGCGGCTCCCTCGTCGGCACAAATCAGCGCAGCGTCTCGATCGGTTCGAAAGGCGTCGTCGAGGCCCATCCTGAACTTTGCCGTCACCGGAATACCAAACGGTTCGGCGGCTTTCACCGCAGCACGGAAGATCGCTCGAAGTAATGCCGGGCGGGCGGGAACAGCAGCTCCACCACCTTTTCGCGTCACCTTTGCTGCCGGGCAACCGAAGTTGAGGTCGACATGATCAACGAGCCCTTCTTCGCACACGATCGATACGGCATGCCCCAACTGAGCTGGATCACTGCCGTAGATCTGCAGACTTCGCGGGTTCTCATCGGGAGCGAATGACATCATTCGCATCGTTTTGTCGTTTCGATGCACGATGGCTGCCGCCATCACCATCTCATTGACGTACACCAATCCAGGAGCGTGTTGACGACAAATTGATCGAAAAGCGGCGTTGGTCACGCCCGCCATCGGCGCCAACACCACCGGCGCAGCCAGCGTGTGATCACCGATCTTCATTGGGATTCGCTCAGCCATCGGCGATCCCCGCTTCCACGAGAGGCATCGACGGAAACGCTCCGATATCGAGACGGCTTGGGCCAAGGGCCCGCAGCCGATGCCAGCCCGCAGCCGCAATCATCGCAGCATTGTCAGTGCACATCTCGCGCCCAGGGAGAAATGCTCCAATACCGTCGGCCGCGCAGGCTGCTTGAAGATCAGACCGCAGTTGGGTGTTGGCCGCAACACCACCTCCGAGAACAACCCCGGTTGCTCCCACGTCGCGAGCTGCCTTCATCGCTTTGTGGACTAGCACATCGCTCACCGCTTGCTGGAACGATGCTGCGATGTCAACAGACGACACTTCCGGATGCTTGCGAACAAAGTTCACCACCGAAGTCTTCAACCCGCTGAAACTGAAATTGCAACCGTCGTCCATCATCGCCCTTGGAAAATTCACTGCTCCCGGATCACCTTCGGTGGCCGCACGATCAATCGCTGGGCCACCCGGGTAACCGAGTTCAAGATAACGGGCGACTTTGTCGAACGCTTCCCCAGCCGCATCATCAATCGTGCGACCGAGCAGCCGGTAGTCGCCGTGCCCTTGCATCTCGACGAGCATGGTGTGGCCCCCCGATACGAGCAACACAACTAGAGGAAACTCCAAGGTCGGGTCTTCAAGAAAGCTCGCGTAAAGATGGGCTTCAAGGTGGTTGACTCCGACAAACGGTGTGTTCCAGGCCAACGCGAGTGCCTTCGCCGACGACACTCCGACAAGCAACGCTCCGATGAGACCGGGGCCGACAGTGCACGCAATTGCATCGATGCGGTGCTCGTCGATACCTGCGTCATCGATCGCCCGACGCACAACCGGGTTGATCGATTCGAGGTGGGCACGGCTCGCCACCTCAGGAACAACGCCACCGAACTCGGCATGTACATCAATTTGGCTCGACACCACCGATGACACCACGTCATCGCCGCCCATCACCACGGCTGCGGCAGTCTCGTCACAGCTCGTCTCGATTCCGAGAATGACCGTATCTGGCCCAACAACAACCTCTGGTAGCGACATCACGCACACCTCCCTGTCAGCCGATCTGCGCAACGGTCAAGATAATCATCATCGCCGAGTCGATGACACCACATCACTACGGCATCCTCGCCGTGCTCGTAATAGGACTTTCGGTAACCGGCAGGTGCGAACCCAAACCGCTGATACATGGCCTGCGCCGGCTCAGCCGACGCGCGAACCTCGAGAGTCCACGCCGTCGCTCGTTGTGCCCGCGCATGTTCGGCGAGTTTCATCATGAGTGCAGCACCAATGCCCTCACGGCGCACTGACTCACTCACCACAATGTTTGTCACGTGCGCTTCTCGGTCACCTGCAGCCTCAACAACCCACAACCCGGCATATCCCACAATCGTCCGGCCACGGCGGGCGATGAGGTAGTGACGTCCTCCTCGACCGGCCTGAGTAAGTTCATCAAGGAATACCTGACGCGACCAGTGGCGGTCGTAGGTCGCAGCTTCAATCGCAAGCACCTGTCGCAGATGGCGGCGCTTCATCGCTTCGATCACGATTCCTCGCCGCATCATGACCTCACCTCGCGCGTGCTCCAATTGATCTGGGCATCAGGCTGGCGAAGGTACACCGGCTCAACCATCTGCTCTGCAACCGTCTCATCACGAATCGCCCGAAGAACTGCCTCACTCGCGAGCACCGAAGCCGATGGGTGCACCGCAGCACCAATCGAGCAACTGAATCCGGCTGTGATGTCATCGCCATAGCGGTGGGCCCCATCGCCGACACACAAACTCGACTGGTCTCGCGCCATCAAATCTGAGACCAAATCGTCGACTGCCCCTACGGTTGGTTGATGCAAGAGTTCAAGCCCTTGGTGAGTGCGCCGATACATCGCCCAGAAGACTTCAGACTTTCGCGCATCAACAACAGGCACGATGATGTCGTCGGTGGTCGCCTCCGCTGCAGCCAATACCTCAAGTGATGTCATCGGCACCATCGGGATGTTGAGTGCCATTGCCAACGATTTTGCGGTTGCAATTCCGACCCGCATGCCGGTGAATAATCCGGGGCCGACATCAACTGCAATCGCTCCCACTTCAGAAAGTTCGATATCGGCTCGTTCGCAGACGAACTGAACACAGGGAACGATCGACTCTGCATGACGACGGCCTCGAGCAACTTCGACACTGGCTAACACCCCGTCTGACGCTGCAAGGGCGACGCCGACCGATTCGGTTGCACTTTCAATACCGAGAACGATCACGACCATGCCTCCAGAGCGGTTGACAGCATGTCGCGACGACGGTCCCAACTGGGCCCCACCGTGTCAAAAGTAAATTCTCGGAGTTCACCCGCGTCATCATCGATGTCGACATCGATGTGGACCTCTAAATAGTCGACGATCTCATCGATGGCGGCCTCTCCCCATTCGATGAGCACGACGCCGCTGAATTCCGCAAGTTCACTCAACGCGAGGTCTGCTACCTCTACCGTTCGATCGAGCCGATAAAGGTCAGCGTGGTGCACGGTGAGATTGCCACAGTCGTAGGTGTTCACCAGCGTGAACGTGGGAGAGGTCATCGGTTCGGTAACGCCGAGGGCGGCTCCAATGCCCTGGGCAAACACCGTTTTTCCAGAACCCATTTCACCGGTCAACACGACGGTGTCGCCACTTCGAACGATCCGCGCAAGAGCAGCCGCGAAGCCGCGCGTGTCGCTCGGGGATGTCGTTCGAAACCACATATTGGTAACGATGCTACGACTGCTCGGTCGGCAACCCCACTGCTCGTCGTGGAACGCGCCCACTGATCTGGCAGACGATCTCGTAACCAATCGTGCCCAATCGTTCTGCCCACTCTTCAACGGTCAGCTGCTCGTTACCTTGGCGGCCGATGAGTACGACCTCGTCTCCGATGTCAATCGGGTCACTGGCATCTTCGGGGCCAAGATCAACCACGAGTTGATCCATGGTCACCACGCCGACGACATGTCGACGGCGACCACCGATGAGCACCACGCCACCAACTTCAGACCACCGACGAGGGACTCCGTCGGCATACCCGACGGGAATGGTTGCGAGCCGTGTGCGTCGAGTCGTTTGATATCGCCACCCATACGAAACGTGCTCCCCTGCTTCAACCACTTTCACGTACGACACCCGAGCCCACCAGCGCAGCGCAGCCGAAAACACGTCTCGATCGAGTGTGACCTCGGTGGACGGGTCAATGCCGTAGAGCGCAATGCCGGCTCGCACATAGGTGTGACGGCTATCAGGCACCGACAACGCCGCCGCAGAGTTTGCCATATGAATTTCGGTGTCGGGTTCAACGAGTGAGACCACCGATGCAAACTCGTCACTCTGCTGAGCAACTCCTGGATGACCAGGTATGTCAGCCGTCGCGAAATGGGTCGCCAAACCGACAAGTTGAAGATTGGGGTGCTGCTGAATGCGTGCTATCAGCGCTTCAGCAGACGAAGGTTCTGCACCAACTCGGCGCATTCCGGTATCGACTTTGAGGTGAACTCTCGCAATCACTCCGCGTTGCTGTGCGACCGCTCCAAGAGCGTCGATCGACTCCGACCGGTACACCATTGCTTCGGCGTTTGCACCGAGAAGCGTCTCATATTGCTCATGAGGCTGATCGCTCAACACCAATATCCGTGACTCAATGCCGGCGTGACGTAACTCAGCGGCCTCTTGCACGAGCGCAACGGCGAGACCACTCGCGCCACCCGCAACCGCTGCCCGACTCACCGTTATCGCACCATGCCCGTAGCCGTTCGCCTTCACCACTGCCCACACAGAACTTGGTGCACATCGCTCCACAAGGTGACGCATATTGCTCTCGATGGCGTTGGTGTCGACATCCACCCCCGACCATCGCTGCAACGAGAGATCTTCCTTCATCACTCAGCAACCACCTGCGCGATCGCCACGCTGTCACCGTGGGACAGGCTGAGATGCCAACGCTCGACCCCTGCTTCGGTTGCGAGTTCAAACGCTCTTCCGACAACAAGCAACGATGGAGCACCACTTTCGGCTTTCGTCACCGACACGTCGTGAAATCCGAACGCCCCAAGCCCAAGACCAAGGGCCTTCATCGATGCTTCTCGGGCGGCAAAACGAGCAGCAAGCCCTGGCACGTCATCGACGCGGCCTGACAGCGAGTCGAGTTCGGCGTCGGTAAACAACCGGGTTCGCATCGACGGTGTTCGAGCCAGCGAACGACGAAATCGCTCGATGTCGACAACGTCAACGCCGACACCGATCATCACGACATCCAGTGATTCGCGGTCTCTGAAATCGGAAGAATGAGGAGGTCGGCAACCGACACTTCGGCGAGCTTTGCCTCATCGAAGGCGCCTTCGGTTTCCGTCACCCAGTCAACGAGACGTTCGTAACGGTTGTCATAGCCCTGCAAGAAGGTTCGGGCATCATCAACCGACACGTGATCGTGGAAATTCACGTGCAACAGCATGAGACCGGTGCACACACCCGCTTTCGTCTCGGGCACCAGAATGACCGTTCGATCATCACGTCGTCCGCGGGCCACCAACACGTCTCGCTGTTCAGCGACGTACCGCTTTGTACCGGTCAACGCCGGATCAGAATCAACACGACTCGAGAGGGTTGTCGCAACACCGTCGCGATCTACGACCGAAATCGATTCACCAACGATGCCGTAACGCGTTGCACCAGTTACTTCAGCGACTGCTACATCAAGTGCAGCGAGCACCTTCAGCGACCGATACGACACAACATCTCGTCCCGCACCACGTGACATCACCGCCTGTACGAGAGCGTTGTCAACGAGGTCAGAATCACTACGAGAAATTCCGACGGTAACCGTCTTCGCTTGGTGCTTAATGGCATCAATCGGGCGAGTGAGTTCGTCGATCGCAGCAGAGAGTGCATCGACGACTTCAGCGATGACAAGTTCAGGAGTTCCGACATTGCCTGTTGCAATCGTGAAATCTTCAACGGGTCGACGCGACCGCACAAAACCGATTGCAGAACTCACCCGAACTGCAGTTGAGGCTTCGAGGTGCCCGTCATAGATCTGTGCTCGCACACCCTCTTCAAAGTCTCGGATGTGCACCTGGATATCTTCTGCAAGGTGAACGATTAGATCGTCAGCCGTTTCATCAGACTCGATCAATCGTTCGATGACATCTCGAGCTGCACGCAAAGGAAGCGCCGACCGATCGATCGCTCGTGCCGCTTCATAGCCGAAGAGGTGGCCAACCATGGCCGACAAAATGAACCCGAGCGCCGGGTCAACAACAGGTACCTCGATCACCATGCCTACCGAGAACCGGGTTTGACCCTCATCGCAGACCACGATCGGGGTTGCCTTATGGGCGTTAAAGATCGCAGTTTCTTTGGCGACATCGTCTGCGGTTGAACCCTGAAGGCCGGCCGCGCACACAAAGATCAGGGGCTCGCTCGAGAGATCGATGTGTTTTTTATCTTCGGTGACATCTGCAGCGATCGACTTATAACAGAGCTCACTGAGTTTGATGCGAACCTCGTGAGCAGCGACAAGGTTGGGGCCGTTACCGACAACGGCCCAGTAACGCTTCGAAGGGGCAGTCGCTGCCGCGATTTCGGCGATCGATGATCGAAGGCTCACCACCTTTTCCATCGCTGAAGGCATCTCTTGCAGCGAGCGGATCAACCGCTCACGTCTGCGTTCGCTTCCAATTCCAGCCGACGTAGCGATTTCGCATGCGAGTAACGCTCCAGCTGCAACTTGTGCGTAGAACGCCTTCGTTGATGCAACACTCATTTCGACATCTCGGCCATCAGATGTGTACACCACTCCATCAGCTTTTACCGCAAGATCACTTCCGCGCCGGTTCACGATCGCAATAACCGGCGCTCCGCGAGACCGCAACAAGTCGACCGTCCGGTTGGTGTCGGTTGTCGTCCCACTTTGGCTGACAGCGACGATCAGCGTGTCTGACATGTCGGCTCGAAGTTGGAAACCCGAAATTTCCGTCGCTGTCACGGCATCGACGTCGAGATCTCCCTCACATAGATCTCGAAGAATTGCGGCAACACCCTGACCGGCAACAGCGGCCGTGCCTTGACCAATCACCCGAACATGGGAGATATGTCCCTCTGCGAGCCGCTCACGCACCGCTGTTGGCACCGAGCTCTCGGGAAGCTTGACGACACGAGTTCCATCCTGATCGTCGATTCGACCTCGGAGGGTTCGCCGAAATGATCGGGGTGATTCTTGAATTTCTTTCAGCAGGTAGTGAGGTGAGTCCCCGCGGTCGATGTCACGTGTCGTGACCTCCGCGCTCAGAACGTCATCATCTTGAATCGGTATCTCAGCACCGGAATACGCACGACGGTACAGCCCATCGAGGCCGGCACGATTGAGATCGACGACGAGAATTTCTCCACCGGCTTCCCCATCAAGGCGCATGTATCGGTCGGTCTCTTCGACAACGCCATACGGCTCGCTTGCGATGATGTACCCGTCATCGGTGATACCCACATACACACCCTGGCCACTTCCGCGAAGCGCCAGCATGAGATGCTGTGGGCGATCAGCGGCAATCGCTCCGATGGCAACCGAGCCTTCAAATTCGTTCACCGAACGTCTAAACGCTTCGACCGGGTCAAGGCCCTCGCCAATACGGCGGGAGGTCATCGTTGGAATCACCTTCGCATCGGTCGTGATCTGATGATGGATCTGTAGCCCGAAACGTCGGCTGAGGTCTGCGTAATTGTCGACATCACCGTTCAATACCCCGACGACGTACGGGCCAGCAGTCGCCTCGTGTTCTTCACTGTTCAACGGGTGCGCGTTTGCTTCCGAGATCACCCCGATACTCGCCCACCTCGTATGACCTAGCACTGCGGTCACTGCGGTCGGTGATGACAGTACGGCTCGCAACAACCCATCGTTGCGAACGGCCTGTCGAATTGCGGCTGTGTTGTCGCCAAGCTCACCGATCTCGGCCGCTGCTTTGTAGACAAACGACAACACCGGTCCACTCGTCGTATCGATCCATCGAACCGAATGTGAGCGAAAGAGGGCGTCATTCGACCGCTCGGAAAGTTGCTGAACGACAAATGGGTCGTCGACAGCAAGCCCGTGGTCACTAACCATGACATGAATTCCCGCCGAGTCACGACCCCGAACTTCAAGCCGATCAAGAGCAGAGAGCGCGCGCTGTATCGAAAGATAACCATTGAAGGACTCTTCTGAAGCGCCGTCTGCGAGCGCGTGAACTTCTTGAGCGGTTCGAATGCGGTCGCGACCAATTGCCCATGACGCGTCACGAAGAGCGATCACGGCTGCATCATCGTTGCGCGTCCCAGATTCGATTTCTGCTTCGAGTTCAGCAACCTTGCCCTCAATCTCGGCAAGTGCAGCGATGATCGACTCGACAAGTTCTGCCTCAATGGTGAGCGCGATGACCCCAGGAACGCCGCGCAACGCCTTGTCGACTCCAGTCAGCGCACTGGCGGCTCCGACGGGGTCGGTTGCGACAGAATCGAGTGCCGTTGCCAGCAATGTTGACAACTCAGCAGCTGTCGGCGGTGTGCGACCGTCACGACGACTGAGAACCGCAATAATCCCGCACATTTGATCAGCCTACTCGTCGCCGTCGTCGTCATTCATCGGCTCATATGAGCGTTCAATGGCTTCGGCGAGCGTCGTAGCGATTCGTTTGGCGTCTGCCTGGAGGGCAGCTTCGACCATCACGCGAACGAGAGGTTCAGTACCGCTTGGCCTGATGAGAATTCTGCCATCGTCGCCGAGTTCGCCCTCGAGCTCTTGCCGAACCTCGCGAATGGCCTCATCTGGAACTTCACCACGTACCGGAACCGGAACGTTGATGAGCACCTGCGGATACGACTTCATCGATGCAGATGACAGTTCGGCAAGTGACTGGCCCGAGCGGACAACTGCATCGAGCAACACAACTCCTGTCAGCATGCCGTCGCCCGTCGTTGCGTGAGCCGGAATGATGATGTGGCCTGACTGTTCACCACCCAGAGAAAAGCCGCCTTCGATCAATGCCTCAAGAACATGGCGATCCCCCACTGGTGTTTCGACCACCTCGATACCTGCGGTGGTCATCGCCCGACGAAAACCAAGGTTCGCCATGACCGTCACCACAACGGTGTTACCGGTGAGCATGCCTCGCGAGCGCATGTCGCTTGCGAGGATGGCGATGACTCGATCGCCGTCGACGAGATTGCCGAGTTGGTCAACAGCAATGAGCCGATCGGCATCACCATCGAGTGCGAGCCCGACATCGGCACCATAAGCGAGTACCGACTCTTGCAAGCTTTGCGTGTGAGTCGCTCCACAGCCGTCGTTGATATTGGTGCCATTCGGGTCAGCGTGGATGACGATGACATCGGCACCGACCGAAGCAAAGAGCTCGCCGGCGAGTTCAGAGGCGGCACCGTTTGCGGCGTCGATCACCACACGGATGCCTTGCAGTGATCGTTGTTCGATTGCACTGGTGATGCGCTCGAGATAGCGAACCTGTACGTCAGCCATCTCTCCGGTGGTCATATTTCCCAAAGGCTTGGTGACCTCGTCGGAGGCATCCTGCCGATTCCACTCAGCTTCAATCTGTGCCTCTGTCTCGGTTGAGAGTTTGACCCCGCCGGGGCCAAACACCTTGATGCCGTTATCGAAGAACGGGTTGTGAGATGCCGAGATGACAACACCGACTGCGTTCCTTCTCGACGATTCAGCGGCGACGACCGGAGTGGGCACCATTCCGAGCGACTCGACTTCTGCCCCGCCATTGATCAGCCCTTGCGATACCGCAGTAATGAATGCAGGGGTCGACTCGCGGCTGTCGCCTCCGATGACCACAGGGGTTCCGAAAAACACACGAGCGATGGCCCGACCAAGGTCGGATGCCATCGCTTCGGTGAGTTCGCTGTGCGCCCTCCCGCGGACACCGTCGGTGCCAAAACGCATCGGGCTGCCTGATCAGCGCTTCGTGTACTGAGGAGCCTTGCGGGCCTTCTTGAGTCCGTACTTCTTCGACTCTTTCTTTCGTGAGTCTCGAGAGAGGAGGCCAGCCCGCTTCAACGCTGGACGAGTTTCGGGATCAAGATCGACAAGTGAACGAGCGATCGCCATGCGAAGCGCGTCTGCCTGACCAGAAACGCCGCCGCCGTGAATCGATGCGTCGATATCAAAACGATCTTCGACATCGGCAACCCGGAGAGCTTCTGAAACGACCATGCGCTGCGCTGCGGTCGGGAAGTAGGCATCAAATGCGCGACCGTTAATGGTCACGACACCTGAGCCTTCACGAAGCCGAGCTCGGGCGACGGCCTCTTTACGGCGGCCAGTTGTTTGCGTGAGAGGAGTGCTCATATCAATTGCCTCGAATCAATCAGCGGGCTGCGGCACCAGGCACCGCGAGCGGGGTTGGGGACTGTGCTTGGTGCGGATGATCTGGTCCGGCGTAGACCTTGAGTTTTGTCATCTGCTGACGGCCAAGACGGCCCTTTGGCAACATGCCGCGGACGCTACGACGAACTGCGTCAGCTGGCTTACGATCGAGAAGTTCCGCGAACGACTCGCTCTTCAATCCACCCGGATATCCCGAGTGACGGTAGATCATCTGACGGCTCTCTTTTCCGGAGGTCATCACGACTTTGTCGGCGTTCACGATGATGACGTGATCACCGGTGTCGATGTGTGGTGCAAAGATTGGCTTGTGCTTGCCACGGAGCACTCGAGCAACTTCAGTGCAGAGGCGACCGAGGATCATTCCCTCAGCGTCGACGATGTGCCACTCTCGGGTGATCTCACTCGCCTTAGGTGTGTAGGTCTTCATCACGTCAATTTCCAGTCGTTTTTGCGATTTTTCGGTGGAGGTCAGGTCCACTGAACCCTAAGAGGATACGGGTGAAGCGGGTAGTTCCCCAACACTCACTGCGAGGCACCCCCACCGCGATCTCTCTTATAACCAACCTTCATGAGGATAAGACCTTGTGGTGGGGCGACTCGTCCTGCAAGTTGGCGATCTTTCCCGTCCAAAATGGTGCTCATGTCGTGTAATGAACGACGCCCTGAGCCGATATCGACCATCGTGCCCGCTAACGATCGAACCATCTGATGGCAGAACGCCATACCGACGATGTCAAACATCACCAAGTGAGATGGGTCCCCTCTCGTCCAGCTTGCAGAGATCACCGTTCTCACGAGTGATAATGGCGTGCCATCTGGAGCGGGGTCTGGTGCTCGACAGAACGAGGAAAAGTCGTGTTGTCCCACAACGGCCTGTGCGGCTTCGTTCATGAGATCGAGGTCGAGCGGTTGGGCCACATGCCATGTGAGTTCGTGTAGGAGCGGATTGCCCTCTGGCGCATTCCACACGTGGTAGCGGTATGAACGAGAAGATGCAGAGAACCGTGCATTGAAATCGTCAGGAGCCCAGTCGCCTGACCGAACAGCGATGTCTGGGGCACACATGCGCGAAAGTCGATGAGCGAGATCTGATGGGTCAACTGCATCTGGCAGATCACACGAAATCACTTGACCGAGAGCATGAACTCCGGCATCGGTGCGTCCCGCCAACGTGAACTCGATCGGTTGCCCAAGGATCTGCTCGCACGCGGCGCGAAGCTCACCGATCACCGTGCGAACCCCCGGGCTTTCGGCAGCACCTCGAAAGGCGGTACCTCGGTAAGAAACGACAAACCGGGCCCGACGAATGTCGGACCCGGTCGTCATCGTTCTAGGGGTGGTCAGACGAGCTCGATACGAGCCATGTCGGCGTTGTCGCCAGACCTGGTGCCGAGCTTCAGAATGCGGGTGTAGCCACCGTTGCGCTCGAGGTAGCGAGGCGCAACCTCATTCACGAGTTTGTGCGTCATCTCACGGTCACCGAGGTAACCCTGAATCTGACGAATGCGGTGCACGCGCATTGGGCTGTCATCTTGAGCCTTCTTGGCCTTCGTGATGAGTTTCTCTGCAATTGGACGCAGAGCTTTCGCCTTCGCCTCAGTGGTGGTGATGCCCTCAGCAGCAAACAGCGATGCTGCAAGGTTGGCCATCATCAAACGCTGATGGGCCGCGTCGCCACCAAACCGGCGAGCACGTCGTGGGGTTCCAGGCATGTCAGTTCTCCGTTGTTGTCAAAAATCTCACGGGCGAAGAGAAAGCCCACGCTCATCGAGTTTTTCGATGACTTCGTCAAGGCTCTTCTGGCCAAAGTTGGTGATGTTGAGAAGGTCGTCGTGGCTCTTCATGAGAAGTTCGCCAACGGTGTTGACCTGGGCCCGCTTCAAGCAGTTGCGCGGACGCTCTGAAAGATCGAGGTCTTCGATTGGAAGATCAAGATCAGGCGAAGAACTCGCGGTGTCAGGCTCTTCGGTAAGCGCAAGGCCCTTTGGCTCATCGCTGAGTTCGGCGACGAGAGCGACAATCGTGCGGAGGGTCTCTCCAGCAGATGCCATTGCCTCGCTCGGCGATGTTGATCCGTCGGTGGTGACGTCGAGCACCAGACGGTCGTGATCGGTCGACTGACCAACACGGGTTGGTTCAACCGCAAAGCTCACTCGACGAACGGGTGAGAAGATGGCATCGATCGGCATATTGCCAATCACCGGATTTTCGACCTCGCGCTGGCTGCTTGCGTACCCGTTACCGCGCTCAACGGTGAGATCGATCGCAAGACGGGCTTTGCCGTTAAGGGTTGCAAGATGGAGATCACCGTTCAAGATTGATACGTCGGCGGGACAATCGATATCGCCGGCGGTCACCGAGCCAGGGCCCTTCGCGTCGAGACGGAGTGTGACTGCCTCTTCTGCGTCCGAACGAATCACGATGTCTTTGAGGTTGAGAATGATGTCGGTGACATCTTCAATGACGCCGCTGATGGTGTCAAACTCGTGGAGCGCGTCATCAAACCGAACCATGGTGATCGCTGCGCCCGGCACCGACGACAGGAGGGTACGACGGAGCGAGTTTCCGAGTGTGTGGCCAAAGCCAGGCTCAAGTGGCTCGATCACGAACTGCTGGCGTTCGCCATTGCCGTCGGAGTCGACCTCGCCGAGTATTTCCACTGAGGGACGTTGCATGACAAGCATGTCTGCCGGTTCCTTTCCTAGAACGATTACTTCGAGTAGAGCTCAACGATGAGCGATTCGCGGACGGGGACGTCGATGTGATCGCGCTGGGGCAGATCACGGACGGTAACTTCCTTGCCACCGTCACCGGCTTCTAGCCAGCCGACCAATGAGCGGTCGTTGGTGTCCATGTTGTGCTGGATCACGATCATCTGAGCAGCCTTTGGCGACAGCGTGACGACGTCGCCCTTGCGCACCCGATACGACGGAATATCAACTCGACGGCCGTTGACCTGAATCAGACCGTGATTCACAAATTGACGGGCCTGAGGACGGGTTGATCCCCAGCCGGCACGAAAAGTGACATTGTCGAGACGTGACTCAAGAAGGATGAGAAGGTTCTCACCGGTTGGACCCTGAAGGCGACTTGCCTCGTTGTAGGTCTTCTTGAACTGCTTCTCGAGTACACCGTAGATGTACTTCGCCTTTTGCTTCTCCTGCATCTGAGCGAGGTACTCAGAACCTGCATTGCGACGACGAGTACGGCCGTGAACGCCGGGCGGGAAGGGCCGACGCTCCATTGCGCGACGACCTTTCTCGTTCTCGAAGACGTTGACGCCAAGGCGACGAGAGGTGCGAACTTTGGGGCCTGTGTAACGAGCCATCTCAGTTCCTCCGACGCTTCGGTGGGCGACATCCGTTGTGCGGAATCGGGGTGACGTCTTTGATTGTCGTCACCTCGATGCCTGAGTTTTGCAATGAACGAACCGCTGTGTCGCGCCCAGAACCTGGGCCTTTGACTTCAACGTCAACGCGACGAACGCCGTGCTCCTGCGCTGCCTTCGCGGCGCGCTCCGCTGCAAGCTGAGCGGCGAATGGGGTGCTCTTACGAGAACCTTTGAATCCAACGGCACCTGATGATGCCCAGGAGATGACATTGCCATCAACGTCAGTGATGGAGACGATGGTGTTGTTGAACGAGCTCTTTACGTGAGCAACGCCCACAGAAACGTTCTTGCGATCGCGTTTACGGGGCCGACGGCCACCTGGCTTTGTCTTAGCCATTACTACCTCACAGCCTTCTTCTTATTAGCAACAGTGCGCTTCGGGCCCTTGCGGGTGCGAGCGTTGGTGTGGGTGCGCTGCCCACGGACAGGAAGCCCCTTGCGGTGGCGAACACCTTGGTGACAACCAATTTCAATTTTGCGCTTGATGTCATTTTGAACGTCACGACGGAGGTCACCCTCAATCGTCAGGTTGGCATCAACCCATGAACGAATCTTGTTGACCTCATCTTCGGTGAGAGAGGACACTCGAGCGTTGAGGTCAAGACCGTTGTCTTCGCAAATGCGGATCGCTGTGGTGCGTCCGATTCCGTAGATGTAGGTCAGCGAAACTTCCAACCGCTTGTCGCGGGGAATATCGATACCGGCGATACGTGCCATCGTTTACTGCTCTCCGTTTATCTTTCAGCCTTGGCGCTGCTTATGGCGCGGGTTTTCACAGATCACTCGAATCCGGCCGTGACGACGAATCACACGACACTTCTCACACATCTTTTTGACGCTGGGTCGGACCTTCACTGCGTTCTTCTCTCACTTGTAGCGATACGTGATACGGCCTCGGGTGAGGTCGTACGGGGTGAGTTCCACTTGCACCTTGTCGCCAGGAAGAATTCGGATGTAATGCATCCGCATCTTTCCTGAGATATGGGCCAACACTTTGTGGCCATTTTCTAACTCAACGCGGAACATCGCGTTGGGCAGCGACTCAAGAATCGTTCCTTCAAGGACGATTGCATCTTCTTTCGGTGAAGCCAGTGGATTCTCCTTAATTGTCGCGGTCTTGACCGCGGGGCGGACTACTGTACGTGTTGGCCGGTCTGGTCAACGTTTCGGCCTGTCTCCGAGTGCACGGACACGGGCCGACGGGCAATGCTATCGGCGTGAGACGGCAACACCAATGGTGATTGCATCTCGTTCACCGCCGACTTTCTACGACGTCGGTGAGGCGCTTGAACACGTGATCTGGATGCCCGACTCCATTCACCACCGCTAACTGCCTGCGCCCTCCGTAAAACTCGATGAGAGGAGCGGTCTGTGATTCGTAGAGATCTAAACGACGATTCACTGCTTCAGGAGTGTCGTCGCCACGTTGCGTGACGTCACCGCCACACACATCGCAAATCCATGGTGATGGGTCATCACCTGAACTTGTGTAGTTCGTTCCACAGTCTTGGCACACTCGCCGCGATGAAATGCGATCGAGCACGATCTCGCGGGGCACGTCGAGATCGATCACCACATGAATGGGAAGGTCTTCAGTTATGCCAGCGAGCGCCTCAGCTTGGCCAACCGTCCGCGGGAACCCGTCGAGGATGTAGCCACGGCTCATCGCATCTGGCTTCGTTAAGCGCTCTTTTACGATGCCAACCATGGTCTCGTCATCGACAAGACCTCCCGCGTCCATGATTTCGCCTGCAACGATGCCAAGCGGCGTGCGCTCACGAACCGCAGAACGCAACATGTCTCCGGTCGAGATGTGGGGCACGACAAAGTGCCGAGATAAGCGCACACATTGCGTGCCCTTACCGGCGCCTTGACGACCAAGGATGATGAGACGAGCTCCCGGCATGAATCGGGACCGCTTACTTGAGGAAGCCTTCGTAGTTTCGCAGCATCAATTGTGAGTCGATCTGTCGCATGAGCTCAAGAGCCACACCAACAGAAATCAAGATGCTGGTTCCTGCGAATCCGAAAGTGCTCACACCTGCGGCCCACAACAAGATGTACGGAAGAATTGCGATACAAGCAATGAACACTGCGCCTGGCAAAGTGATGCGGTTCACCGCTTTTGCGAGATATTCCTCAGTCTGCGCACCTGGCCGGATACCCGGGATGAATCCGCCCTGACGGCGAATCTGATCGGCCTGTCGAACCGGGTCGAATGCGATTGAGTTATAGAAATAGGCGAATGCAATGATGAGCACCGCGAACAGCGTGATGTAGACGGCATTCTGGCTGTTCAAGATGTACTGGTCGACGTATCCCTGGATGCGACCGCGCCAACTGTCAGCAGATGCATTGCCTAAGAAGCTGACGAGAATCGCCGGGAGCAACAGCAGCGAAGAAGCGAAGATGATTGGGATCACACCCGACTGGTTGACCTTCAACGGAATGTAGGTGTTTTGGCCACCCATCATTCGACGGCCAACGACTCGCTTTGCGAACTGCACCGGGATGCGACGCTGACCAAGTTCGACGTATACAACCGCTGCGATGATTCCAACTGACAACAGCACCATCATCACGAACCAGAACACTTTGTTCTGCAGCAAGATCGAATAGAAGCCTGAAGGAATGCCAGCAACAACAGATGCGAAAATCACCATCGACATGCCGTTGCCGATTCCGCGCTGGCTGATCAATTCGCCAAACCACATGAGAACCGCAGTACCGACGACCAGCGTCGGGATGATGAGATAGCCGCGTGGCCAGATGCCGTCGGGAAGCAGCGGAACAGATGGTGCCTGAACAGCAGAATAGAACGCTCCCCCGCCACCATTTCCAAACAAGAACACGAGCACGGTCGCTTGCAGAAGAGCGAGTGTGACCGTCACGTAGCGGGTGTACTGCGTGATCTTTCGTTGACCGACTGCGCCCTGCTGCTGCAATTCTTCGAGCTTTGGAATCACCACACCGAGAATCTGCATAATGATGCTCGCCGTAATGTACGGCATGATTCCCAGCGCGAATACTGAGAAGCTTTCGAAGGCTCCACCGGAGAACAAGTTGAAGAGGCCGAGTGCACCATCTTGAGCACCGGCGCGAAGCTGTTCGATCGCGAGTGGGTCAACGCCCGGTACACGAATGGCTGCTCCGACGCGGTACAACCCGACGATCATCAGCGTAAACAGGATCTTGTTACGCAGATCCTCAATCTTCAGGATGTTCTTGATGTTGGCGATCATGATGGAATCGCTGCCTCCAGATCAGTAATCAGCGGTTAGCGAATTGGTTGCCCTTCACCGCAGGGCGACCGGCCTTACCCTCGCCCTCATGCGGGAGGGGAACGATGGTGACGTCGCCACCAGCAGCTTCTACCGCTGAGCGAGCAGCAGCAGAAATCGCATGCACGGAGAGCGAAACCTTGATGGAAAGATCGCCATAACCGAGGACCTTCACGAATGCGCCCTTGCGGACGAGACCTGCTGCCACCAGAGCGTCAACATCAACGGTGCTTGCACCCAGCTTCTCAAGCTGATGCAAGTTGACCGGGCTGTACTCGACACGGAACGGGTTATTGAACCCTTTCAACTTCGGCACGCGCTGCTTAAGTGGCATCTGACCACCCTCGAAGCCGCGCCGAACCGTGTTGCGGGCACGCTGACCCTTGGTACCACGGCCTGCGGTCTTACCGCCTTTGCCGCCAGTACCGCGGCCAACACGCTTTGCACGTTTGTTTGATCCTGGTGCTGGTGCGAGTTCATCAACGCGCATAATCATTCACCACTTTCTGAGATCTCGATCAGGTGTGGGACGCGGTTCAACATGCCACGTACCTCTGGTCGATCGGGAAGAGTGTTTGTTTTACCAATACGGCCGAGACCGAGCGCCCGAAGTGTTCCACGAGCCTTCGGCTTCTGACCAATTGCTGAGCGGACCTGAGTCACGCTGATCTGCTTCTCGCTCACTGGTCACCTCCGGTGGCGGCCGGAGCAGAATTCTGCTTCTGGCGCTCTTCGTATGCCTTCAACAGACCCTTCGGGACGAAGGTGTCGGCAGGGATTCCGCGGCGCTTCGCGACTTCATCTGGACGCTGCAGCGACTTCAAACCAGCAATGGTTGCTCGCGCAACGTTGATGTGGTTCGCCGACCCGAGCGACTTACACAAGATGTCGTGAATGCCAGCCTCTTCGAGAATGATGCGGGCAGCTCCACCAGCGATAACACCGGTACCGGGAGCAGCAGGCTTCATGAGCACCTTGCCGCCACCAGTGATGCCGGTGACCGTGTGGGTAATGGTTGAGCCAGCGAGGGGGACCTCGAACAGATTTCGCTTTGCTTCTTCAGTGCCCTTTTGGATCGCCAACGGAACTTCTTTGGCCTTTCCGTAGCCGAGGCCAACGCGACCATTGCCGTCTCCGACGACGACGAGAGCGGTGAATGCGAAGCGACGTCCGCCCTTCACGACCTTGGCGACACGGTTGATGGTGATCACGCGAGATTCGCGGAGGCCACCGTCGTTTTCTGCCTGATTGTTGTTGTCGTTTTGTTGTGCTGCCATCAGAACTCCAAACCTGCTTCGCGGGCGGCGGTAGCGACCGCTGCGACACGGCCGTGGTAGAGGTTTCCGCCCCGGTCAAAGACCACTGCGGTAACCCCTGCGGCGCGGGCTCGTTCAGCGACGAGAGCACCAATCTTTGTTGCGGCTTCAACTGATCCTGACGAATTTGAACGAAGTGCAGGCTCAACCGAAGATGCTGCGGCAATGGTGCGACCTGACTCATCGTCAATCACCTGAGCGGTGATGTGACGGTTTGAGCGGTGGACAGCCAAGCGAGGCCGAGCAGCGGTACCACTGATCTTTTTACGCACCCGACGGTGGCGGGTGATGCGACCCTTGCGTCGAGCCTTTGCGATATCACTCATGATCGATGTGTTCCTTTACGTTCCGGCTTACTTCTTGCCGGCCTTACCGGCCTTGCGCATGACACGCTCACCGGCATAGCGGACACCCTTGCCCTTGTAGGGCTCTGGCTTGCGAATGCTGCGGATGTCTGCGGCCACCTGGCCAACGACTTCCTTATCAATTCCAGAAATAATCACCTGCGTCGGGGCTGGAACTTCGAACGAGATGCCCTCTGGTGCAGACACGCTGACTGGATGGCTGAACCCGAGGTTCAAACGAAGACCGTTCGCACCTTGAGCTTCTGCACGGTAACCGACGCCGACGATCTCAAGTTCTTTCTTGAAACCTTCAGTGACCCCGGTGACCATGTTGTTGACGAGGCTGCGCACGAGACCATGCATTGCACGGTTCTGCCGCTCGTCATTCGGACGAGAGAACGTCAGCGTTCCCTCTTCCTGAACAATCTCGATCAGGCCTGGAATATCTCGGCTCAGCGTCCCCTTGGGGCCCTTCACCGTGACGGTGCGGCCACTCACGGACACTTCAACTCCGCTCGGTACTGCGACCGGTGCGTTACCAATTCGTGACATGACGTCTCTCCTTCCGCTCGCCTATTACCAGACGTAGCAAAGGACCTCGCCGCCAACTTTTTGGCGACGCGCCTCGCGGTCGGTCATGAGTCCGCGACTCGTGGACAGGACAGCCACCCCGAGTCCACCAAGAACGCGTGGCACCGAGTCGGCCTTGCGGTACACGCGAAGGCCTGGGGTAGAAATTCGACGAAGCCCGGAGATCGTCCGGTCACGCTCGGTCGAGTACTTCATCGTGATGGTCAACACCTCGCCCGGACCCTTTGTCGAGGGCGCCACAGCAAAACCCGAGATATAACCCTCGGACTCGAGCAACTTGGCCAATGCGACCTTCTGCTTCGATGACGGCATTGTCACGGTGTCATGCATCGCAGTGTTCGCGTTACGAACACGGGTGAGCATGTCAGCGATGGGATCTGTCAACATCGTTGCGCTCCTCTCACCAGCTCGACTTGGTCAGGCCGGGGATCTCTCCTGCGTGCGCCATCTCGCGGAGGCACACACGACAGAGTCCAAACTTGCGGTACACCGAACGGGGACGGCCGCAACGGCGGCAGCGGGTATACGCACGCACTTTGTACTTCGGCGTTCCGTTCGATTTGTTGATTAGGGCTTTCTTGGCCATGAGATCTTCGTCGTCCTCTTCGATTCGTCGCTCAGGTCACTTCTTCTTGCCACCGCGGAACTGCGGGTGGCGATTCTTCTTGCGGCGTGGTGCGTTGTCGGCATCGGCGCCCCGCTTAAACGGGAACCCGAATGCGTCGAGCAGTGCACGACCTTCGTCATCGGTGGTTGCGGTCGTCACGATGGTGATGTCCATACCACGGGGGTTGTCAACCTTGTCTGGGTTGATTTCCGGGAACACGGTTTGGTCGGAGAGACCGAACGTGTAGTTTCCTCGGCCATCCCATGAGTGTGCAGGGAGCCCGCGGAAGTCACGGATACGAGGAATTGCGACAGCGATGAGGCGGTCGAGGAATTCCCACATGCGATCGCCACGGAGGGTCACCTTGCAGCCGATGGCTTGACCTTCACGGAGCTTGAACCCGGCGATCGACTTGGTTGCGATCGTCACGGCCGGCTTCTGACCTGAGATGAGTGAGAGATCGGACACTGCCGCTTCGAGCAGCGACGCTTGCTGAGCAGCACGCCCAACACCCATGTTGATCACGATCTTGTCAATCTTCGGAATCTGCATGACGTTGTCAATCGACAGCGATGCTTGCAGATCGCTCTTGACCTGATTGTTGTACTTCGCCTTCAGGCGGGGCTGAGTCAATGTGCTCACTTGATTACCTCACCGCTTGGACGGGCAATACGCACTTTGCTGCCATCAGACTCTGTGCGATATCCAACGCGCACTGGCTTGCCCTTGTGAACGAGCATGACGTTCGAAACATCGATCGGCATGTCTTTGTCGATGCGACCACCCTGCTCATTTGCGCGGAGCGGACGCTGGTGGCGAACGGCGGTATTGATACCTGTCACCACGACTTTGTTTTCCTTTGGAAGCACACGGTCGACGGTGCCTTCCTTACCTTTGTCCTTGCCAGCGATGACAAGAACGGTGTCACCTTTACGGATCTTCATGTCAGATCACCTCCGGTGCGAGCGAGACGATACGCATGAAGCGACGGTCGCGGAGTTCACGGCCAACTGGTCCGAAGATGCGGGTACCACGTGGCGTGAGATCGTCTTTGATGATGACGGCTGCGTTCTCGTCGAAACGGATATAGCTGCCATCGGCACGACGCTTCTCTTTCTTCGTGCGAACGACGACGCACTTCACGACGTCACCCTTCTTCACGCCAGCGCCAGGGATGGCGTCTTTCACAGTTGCCACGAAGATGTCACCGATCGAGGCGTAACGGCGGCGGGTACCACCGAGCACCTTGATGCAGAGCACTTCCTTTGCACCACTGTTATCAGCCACGCGAAGGCGGCTCTCCTGCTGGATCATCGTGCACGCTCCACGATCTCAACGACCCGCCAGCGCTTGTTCTTGCTGAGCGGGCGAGTCTCCATAACTCGAACTTTGTCGCCAACGCCTGCGTCGTTGGCCTCGTCATGTGCATGCAACTTCTTGGTGCGCATGACGAACTTGTTGTAACGGGCATGGCGAACACGGTCGGTCACAGTGACGACAACCGTCTTATCCATCGCATTCGATGTGACGATGCCTTCGCGTACCTTGCGGGCAGCCCTGGTCGTGCTGGTCTCACTCATTGGTTCAGCTCTCTGCCTCTGCCGCAGCGATCTCACGCTGACGGATCACGGTGTTGATACGAGCAATACGCCGGCGGACGGCGCGAATTTCGGAGGTCTTTTCAAGTTGACCGGTTGCGTTACGGAACCGGAGGTTCAAGGCCTCATGCTTACTGGCGCGGAGTTCGTCTGCGAGCCCGGCCAAGTCCATGTCGTTGAATTCGTTCTTGCGTGCCATGACAGTCCTCAGATCTGCTCGTTGCGGGTAAGGATGCGAGCTTTGATCGGGAGCTTCTGAATCGCCTTGTTGAGAGCGATCCTTGCCTGCTCATCATTTGGGAACGAAAGCTCGAACATCACGCGACCTGGACGAACGACGGCGACCCAAAACTCAGGGTTACCTTTGCCTGAACCCATGCGGGTCTCGGCTGGCTTCTTCGTCACCGGCTTGTCTGGGAACACGTTGATCCAGACTTTGCCGCCACGCTTGATGGAACGGGTCATTGCAATACGGGCAGCCTCGATCTGGCGGGCGGTGATCCAACCCGGTTCGAGTGCTTGAATTCCGTAGTCGCCATATGCCAACTCGGTACCGCCCTTTGCCATACCACGGGTACGGCCACGGTGGTGTTTACGGTGTGCAACCTTTCGAGGCATCAACATGATGAACTCCTATCCCCTCAGTCGTCACCGCGGAAGTGCGGGGTTTCGTTTGCTTCGCGCGTCTGACGGGTAATGGTCTCTTCTTCATCGAGCAACTTCTCAAGCTCAGGATCGGCCTCACGGACGAGCGGAGCTGGCTCGGTTTCTTCGGCAGCAGCACGGGGACCTGCTGATGACACGACCTTGCGGCCGGCGTCTGCGGCCTGGCCAGATGTTTCACCAACGGCCATTGCTGCCTCACGGGCAATCTTTTCATCGTTAGATGACCGGTACGGAAGAATCTCGCCCTTATAGAGCCAAACCTTGACACCAACGCGACCATTTGCGGTCTTTGCTTCACGGAAGCCGTAGTCGATGTCTGCCCGAAGGGTGTGCAACGGCACCTGGCCTTCGCGGTACCACTCGGTGCGGCTCATTTCTGCGCCACCAAGACGGCCTGAGCACTGCACGCGAATTCCGAGTGCGCCGGCGCGCTGGGCATTCTGCACGGCACGCTTCATCGCCCGGCGGAACGCGATGCGATTTGCGAGCTGATCTGCCACGCCCTGTGCCACGAGCGCTGCATCAAGCTCGGGGGTCTTGATCTCAACGATGTTGAGCTGGATACGAGGATTGCCGGTGATCTTGGTGATCATCTGGCGAAGTTCGTCTGCTTGAGCACCCTTACGGCCGATCACGATGCCCGGACGGGCGGTGTGAATATCGACGCGGAGCTTGTCACGGGTGCGCTCGATCTCGATGCGGCTGATGGCTGCGGTCTCGAGGCGCTCCATAACTGAGTCACGAATCTGCCAGTCTTCGGTGAGGTACTGCTTGTACTCACGATCGCTAAACCAGCGGCTCTTCCAGTCGGTGCTCACGCCGAGGCGGAAGCCATAAGGGTTGATCTTCTGACCCATTAGTTCTGCTCCTCTTCGGTGCTTGCGTCATCGTCGGTCTCGGATTCAGTTTCAGCTTCTGCTTCGGCGGCTTCGGCCTCCGCTTCGTCATCTGACTCGACCTCTGCTTCAGCAGCGTCTTCGGTCTCTTCAACCGCCTCTTCGACCGCGCCCTCGGCAACGTCAGTTGCTTCTGCGTCGTCAGCAGCCTCTACGTCAGCGCTTTCGTCGATGATCTCATCTTCGGCTTCGTCAACAGCGTCGATTTCGCCCTTTGCCTCTTCGGCACGCTGACGGCTCCGCTCAACACGTGCACGACGACTTGCTTGAGCCGACGCCGATGCGCCTTCGGCACGTGCCTGAATCACTGCGAGACGCTCGTCGCTCATGCGAGCAACGATCACGGTGATGTGACAGGTGCGCTTGCGAATGCGGGTTGCCCGTCCACGAGCACGGGGACGGAACCGACGCAAGGTCGAGCCTTCGTCGGCGAAGCAGGCGATGACATACAACTCTGAGGCGTCTTGCTCGTCGTTGTTGACCGCGTTTGCAACCGCAGAGCGCAGCACCTTTCGAATATCGCGGGCAATTCCACGCTCGGTGAGCATGAGCACTTCATCTGCTGAACGAACATCAAGGCCACGGATCAAGTTGAGAACAACTCGAGCCTTCGATGCTGATGATCGAACGTGGCGAGCGACCGCACGGGTGCCAGAACGCTCCCCTGCGACCATCGCCTTCTCATTGAGCTTCGGACCAGTCATTAGCGACGTGCCCCCTTCTCCTGTCCGGCGTGGAACTTGAAGGTGCGTGTCGGGCTGAACTCACCGAGTTTGTGACCGACCATTGACTCCGTGATGTACACCGGTACGTGCTTACGACCGTCATGAACGGCGATCGTGTGCCCGACCATGTCAGGAATGATGGTGGAGCGACGTGACCAGGTCTTGATGACCTTTCGCTCTCCTGCAGCGTTCTGTGCGTCGACTTTTGCCAACAGGTGACCGTCGACGAACGCTCCCTTCTTAAGACTACGAGACATAAGTTTCTACCTCTCCCCGACTCACCGACGGCCCTTGCCGGTACGACGGCGACGGACGATGAGTTGCTGACTCGACTTGTTCTTGTTGCGGGTACGGCGCTCTGGCTTACCCCATGGTGAAACGGCGGGACGACCACCTGAAGTGCGACCCTCACCACCACCGAGTGGGTGGTCGACCGGGTTCATTGCGACACCACGAGTCTGGGGGCGGACGCCCTTCCAGCGATTACGACCGGCTTTACCGATCTTCACCAGCTCGTGTTCTGAATTGCCGACTTCGCCAACGGTTGCACGACAGTCGATGAGTACACGGCGCATCTCGGTCGATGGCATACGAAGTGTGGCGAAATCGCCATCTTTCGCAACGAGCTGCACAGCAATGCCAGCTGAGCGACCGATCTTGCCGCCTTGTCCGGGGCGAAGCTCAACGTTGTGAATGACCGTACCGACTGGGATATACCGCAATGCCATTGCGTTACCCGGACGGATATCAGCACCTTGGCCGCTCATCACAGTGTCGCCGACAGAGAGACCCTTCGGCGCCAAAATGTACGCCTTATCGCCGTCGGTGTAGTGAATAAGGGCGATGCGGCACGTGCGGTTCGGATCGTATTCAATTGCTGCAACGCGGCCGGCGACACCGTCTTTTACGCGACGGAAATCGACAACGCGGTAACGACGCTTGTGGCCACCACCGCGATGGCGTGAGGTTTTGCGGCCGTAGTTGTTTCGACCACCTGACTTGCTCGATGGTGCGAGCAGAGTGCGCTCTGGTGAGCTCTTCGTGATGTCAGAGAAGTCGGAAGACGTTTGAAAACGGCGTCCGGGGCTGGTTGGGCGGCGTGAACGAATAGCCATAATGTCCTCAGTTCTCGAACAACGGGATTTCGCCCGCTGCCAGGGTGACGATGGCACGCTTGCTGTCGGGCTTTGAGCCTCGACGATTCGAATTGCGCACTCGGGTGGACTTGCCCTTCCGGTTGATCGTGTTGACTTTCAGCACCTCAACGTCCCAGATCGATTCGACGGCGTCGCGAATCTCGGGCTTGCTGGCACTACTCGCAACCTTGAACGTGTAGACACCGGATTCCATTGCGGCGTAGCTCTTTTCAGAGACCACCGGGGCAATGATGATGTCGCGTGGGTCTTTCATCACTCACCAGCACTTTCGTTTGCAGCAACCGCTGACGGCAGCGTCGCTGAGGTGAACAAGATGTGGTCGTTGCACAGCACGTCATAGGCGTTGAGTTCTTGCATCGAGATGAGCTGCACTTCCGGAATATTGCGGAAGCTCATCGCTGCATTCTCATCACCGGCGCCGAGAACGATGAGCACGCGACCCTCGATACCGAGAGCTGCGAGCGCCTTCACACCTTCTTTTGTGCTCGGCTCAGCAAATGACCATGAATCAACGACAGTGACACATCCTTCGTTGACCCGATCGGAAAGGGCGGAACGAAGCGCAAGGCGCACCATTTTCTTTGGCGTGCGCTGGTTGTACTTGCGTGGCTTCGGGCCGAGGGCAATACCGCCGCCGCTGAAGTGCGGGGCACGAATTGAACCCTGACGGGCGTTACCGGTGCCCTTCTGGCGGAATGGCTTTGCGCCGCCACCACGGACCTCACTACGAGTTTTCGTGCTTTGCGTACCCGAGCGACGAGCTGCGAGCTGGGCGGTCACCACTTGGTGCATCACTGGCACGTTTGGCTGCACACCAAAGACGGCATCGTCGAGTTCGACCGATCCGGCTTCTTTTCCTGCAGCGTTCTTCATCTTCAGCGTTGCCATCTCACGATCCCTTCACTGCAGATTTGACGGCGTTGCGAACTTGAATCAGACCACCGTTCGGACCAGGAACTGAGCCCTTCACCAACATCACCTGGCGTTCAGCGTCAGCTTCCACGACTTCAAGGTTCAGCGTGGTGACCTGTTCGTGGCCCATGTGTCCGGCCATCTTGATTCCCTTGATGACTCGACCAGGGAACGAGCCCGCTCCCACAGAACCAGGTGCACGGTGCTTCTTGTGGTTACCGTGGCTGGCTGGCTGGCCCTTGAAGTTGTGACGCTTCATCGTTCCTGCAAAACCTTTTCCGCGGCTCACTCCGGTGACGTCGATGCGGTCGCCAACGGCGAACTGGTCGACGGTGATTTCTTGGCCAACCTCAAAGCCATCGATCGAATCGAGGCGGATTTCGACGAGTCGGCGTCCTGGCTGAACCCCAGCCTTGGCATAGTGACCGGCGTCGGGTTGGTTGAGTTTGCGGGCATCTCGGTGCCCGTAGGTGACCTGTAATGCCGTGTAGCCATCGCGCTCAGTGGTCTTGATTTGCACCACCCGCATTGGCTCTACACGGAGCACGGTCACGGCGAGCATTCGGTCATCAACCCATTTTTGGGTCATGCCGACTTTTTCGCCGACGATCGCTATATGTGCCATAACGGCTTCCTTTGGTTGATCGAGCCCTTACGGGCTATCCACACGATTACGTTCCGGTTGAGTCGACGTGAGCCTCCCGGAGTGGCTTCACGCAAGTGCTCCGCCAACCGAAGTTGCGGAGCACGGGTTTGGAGGTCGCCGTGAGGTCCCCGTTTCCGGGCTCACACGGACATCATTTGTACGTTGTACCCAACAGCCGCTGGGCACAAGTTCGAAACGCTATCGGCATTCGTGCAGGTTCCAACCTTTACGACATCGGCGCTCCGGTCAAGAAGTTGGGCGCGAGGTCAGTTCCGCAACAACTTCGAGACGTTCATCGCCGCGTTGCACCGTAATTTGCACGGAATCGCCCGGTTCGAGGTCACGAATTGCAGCAATAAGCCCAGCTGCACCCTCAACTGTCGCCCCGTCAACGGCAATAACGATGTCGCCTGCCTGCAAACCAGCAGCATCCGCCGGTGTCCCAACATTGACATCTCTAATGACTGCACCAACACCACCGTCATTGCGCTCGTCGAGCGCAACCCCAAGAAATCCCTCTTCTCGCTGCTCGCCTCGAGACTGCTTACGTAGTTGCTCAAAAATCGGCAGCGCTTCGTCAACCGAAATCGAAAAGCCAATATTTGACGCCGCGAGTGTTGACGATCCTCGAGCCACCGCAGTGTTGATTCCGACCACTTCTCCGACCGCATTGACCAGTGGACCACCGGAATTTCCTGAAGAGATTGCTGCGTCGGTCTGTAACAACCCATCGAGAGCACCAACATCGGTCACAAGTGTCCGATTAAGCGCAGACACGATGCCAAGGGTCACAGTCGGTGCCCCGTCGAGATCGAGTGCAAACCCAATGGCGACAACCTCGTCACCGAGTCGAATCGACCCTGGTCGTGCAAATACTGCCGCAGGAAAGCCCTCTCCCTCAATATCGAGCAAAGCAAGGTCATTCCCCACGTCGATCGCGAGCAAAGTTGCCTCCCGAGGCTCGGTTTCGCCTGCAAGACGAACACGAAGCGATGTCGCACCCTCCACAACGTGAGCATTTGTCACGATTTCGCCGTCTGCGGTTGCAATGATGCCGGTTCCTACCGATCCACTCTGACCGAACCCTGTTGCTAGTTCAGCCATCACCGTGACGGTGCTTGGGCCCACCTGGGCAGCGACAGCAGCAACGTCGATTCGTTCGAATGGTCCGGTTCGTTCAGGACCAATCGTGAATGCAAATTCAGATTCCGATGGGTTCGTCACTGCTGCCGGGACCGTCTCATCTGAGCCGGACTCCGAAACAACGGGTTCTTCTTCGTCGTCATCGAGATCGTCAATTTCTTCAACGACATCAGGTGTGCTGTTGGCCGAGGAGTCCTCGCTGTCTCCAACTGATCGGTCGATCACCGCTCCCCCGGCGAAGGCCAAGGCAATCAACAGCAAAATGGCCACTGTTGCCGATGGGCGACGGCGACGCCTGCTCTCACCTGGGTCTTCTTGTGCGTCCGACGACGGCGCTATTGGGGGAGGTAACTCTGCCATGCACTCTGGTTTAGCAAGCAAAATGGCCCGCTGCTAGTCGCAGCGGGCCATTCTCACTTAGTTCTCACCAAGACTGAATCAGCCCTTGGCCTCGCTGAATGCGTCTGAGAAGTTGGTCTCAAAGTCGCCGGTATCGGTGATGTATTCAAGTCCGCTCAAGTCATCGGGGTACATGACTGCGAGAACTTCTCGAACTTCCGGATCCATCACTTCATTTGACCGTGCATTCGGGCTTGCGTAGTAATTCCATTCGCTGAGTTGCGCGCCGTTATCTGCATCAAGGATGAAGTTGATGAACGTGTGAGCAGTACATGGGTGCGGTGCATCAAATGGAACCGCCATGTTGTCGGTCCAGATGGTGCCACCCTGCGACGGAACGAAATACGCGTATTCGTCATCACCTTCGTATTCGTCGATGGAAACAACCACATTTCCGGAATACCCGTGGGCAATGACTGACTCACCAGTTGTCAACAATTCGTCGTACTGATCAGACTCGAATGCCGCAATATTTTTCACCGCTGCTGCAACCAGATCTTTAGCCTCAGCGAGCTCACCATCGTCAGTCGTATTCAACGAGTATCCGAGGTACTTGAGTGCGGCACCGAGTGTTTCGCGTGGGTCATTCAGCAACGTGATCTGACCGGCGTACTTCGATGCGATTGCCGGATCGAAGACGAGTCCCCAACCTGCAGCAGCATCGTCACCAACCACTGAGAGATTCACGCCCAATCCGGTGGTACCACCCTGATACGGAGCAACGTATTCTCCGGTTGGGTCATACGAGGTGTCGAGATTGGGGTCAAGGTTTCCGAAATTTGGAATCGCGGCCTTATTGAGTTTCTGAATGGTTCCCTCTTCGATCATGATCGTGACCATGTAGTCAGAGGGGACGATGACGTCATAACCAGAATTTCCTGCAGCCACAATTGGCTGCATGGCCTCATTGGAGTCGTAGTTGTCTTCGGTGACCGAAACGCCGTATTCGGCTTCGAATGCGGTCTTCAGTTCTGGGTCGATGTATTCCGACCAGTTGTAGAGAAAGAGATCACCGTCGGTTTTCCCTGCCTCACATGCAGCGGCACTAGATGCATCATCTCCACCGCCACAAGCGGCGAGAACCATTGCCCCGGCAACGGCTACACCCGCCAATCGTAAAGTTGTTGTTCTCATGATGTTCCCCCTCATGTTTGGAGTTGTTGGCGCCCTCGAGAGGCGTTAGCTCGCTGCAAAGCCACAGAGCCCGCAACAAGAATGAGCGACGCTACCAGCATGATGACTGACACCGAGTTGATCGTCGGAGTCACGCCCTTTCTGATGAGCGAAAACACATAGACCGGCAGAGTAGTCGATCCAGGACCAGCGACGAACTGGGTGACAACGACATCGTCGAGCGAGAGCGTGAGAGCAAGGAGTGCCCCGCCAAACACACCCGGAGCGATCAGCGGAAGGGTTACATATCGAAAGGCCTGCCAGCGAGATGCGTAAAGGTCGGATGCCGCCTGTTCGAGCGTTGCATTCATGCCAGCGATGCGCGCCCGCACGACGACTGAGACGAATGCAATGTTGAATGCAACGTGGCTCACCACGATGGTGCCGAAACCCTTCGAGATTCCGAGCCCGAATACAGCATCGACCACATTGAATGACTGAGAGAAGAACATCAGCATCATGACCGCCATCGTCACGTCGGGAATGATGATGGGTAGGTACAGCAACGCGTCGAATACCCGACGACCTCTGAAAGTGAACCGTTCGAGCGCAAGGGCTGCCATCGTGCCCAGCACCGTTGCGATGAGCGTCGAGACCAGCGCAACTCGAACCGAGACCGAGATCGTCCGCTGTAAACGACTGTCATCGAACAACGTTGCGTACCACTCGGTGGTGAACCCGCCCCATTGACCCGGTATTCGGCTCGCCGAGAACGAGAAGATCACCAACAAAATGATTGGCGCATAGAGGAAAAGAAGGACAACGCCACCGTTGGTGCGAAGTGCCCACACCGGCAGTCTGCGCTGATGCGACTGGCTCATAGGTTCCTTCCGCCAGATCGGAAATACACAACCGTCGAGACCAACATGACGGCCATCAGCACGAACGAGAGAGACGCGCCGACCGGCCAGTTCCGAGCGGTAAGGAACTGCGTCACGATGTACGAACCGAGCATCGTCTCTTTTCCACCGCCGAGAAGTTCAGGGGTCACATAGGCCCCCATTGAAGGAACGAATACCAAGATTGAGCCTGCGATCACGCCGGGCATGGTGAGCGGAAGAATAATGCGCCGAAATGTTTGGGGCCCTGAGCCGTACAGGTCGCGACCTGCTTCGACAAGACGTTGATCAAGACGATCGATAGATGCGTAAAGCGGAAGGATCATGAACGGCAGATACGCATAGACCAGGCCGATGACGACCGCTGTCTTCGTGAACAGAATGTCGACCTCTCCGAGCCCGATTGCTTCAGTAAACGTCGAAATTGGTCCTCCCTTGGAGAGCAAGATTCGCCATGCGTAATTGCGCACAAGGAAATTTGTCCAGAACGGAATCATCACGGCGATGAGCAACACGTTGCGGACAGTTGGTCGTTGATGAGCACAGAACCAGGCAAATGGGTAAGCCACCACGAGACAGATCACCGTCGTGATGACCGCAAGCACCACCGACCGCACCACAACATTTCGAACGATTGGTTCACCGAGCTTGCGATATGCGTCGAGATTCCAATCTGACAGTGCGGTCGACCCGGTGCTGGTGCGAGTGGCAAAGCTGTAGATCAAAACGATGACGAGTGGCAGTGCGAAAAACAGCAACATGTAGGCGAACGATGGCAAGGCGAGGAAAAAGCCGCGGCGGCGCTCTTCACGCTCACGTTTGAGTTCAGCGGCTCCGAGCTTCACGGCCGAACCACCGCAACGGCATCGTCTCTCCACCACAGATCGACTCGATCACCAGCGTGATAGCGCTCGACGTCAGGCCGGTGATCAGCCTCCACTTCAATGGTCATCCAGTCGAGAGCGACTCGGTACACAACACTGTTGCCCAAGAACGTCTCGGTCTCTACAGTTCCTGACAGTTGCGCGCTGTCATGCGGTGCGCTATCGAGGTCACCGATCATCACTCGCTCGGGCCGCAAACTGACCTGCACCTCGTCACCTACTGAAACTGCATCAACCTGCGGCACACGTATCCGTTGGCCATTAGCGAGACAGACAACCTCGGCCGATTCCAGAGTGCCGTTGAGAAAGTTTGAGCGACCAATGAAATCGGCCACGAAACGGTCAATCGGGGCGTCATACATTTCTTCGGGGGTGCCGACCTGCAACAAGCATCCGTCGTTCATCACACCAATTCGGTCAGAAAGCGCTAGCGCCTCCTCTTGATCGTGGGTGACGAAGACGAATGTGATGCCGACCTCGCGCTGCAGCTGCTTCAACTCGAATTGCATCTCTTGACGCAATTTCAGGTCGAGAGCAGCAAGTGGTTCATCGAGTAGCAACACTTTCGGTCGATTGACAAGTGCTCGTGCGAGCGCAACACGTTGCTGTTGACCACCAGAAAGTTGATTCGGCCGACGATCTTCCATTCCCGTCATCCGAACAAGCGAAATTGCCTCGTGCACCCGTGTTGAGATCTCCGATTTCGGGATCTTGCGCATCTTCAACCCAAACGCGACGTTGTCAGCAACACTCATGTGCGGGAACAAGGCGTAGTTTTGAAAGACAGTGTTCACCGGCCGCTTATTGGGCGGCAGCGAACCCACTTCCTCACCAAAGATCTGGAGACTGCCCGCAGAGGGAATCTCAAGACCCGCAATCATGCGGAGGGTGGTGGTCTTTCCGCAGCCCGATGGTCCGAGCAACGCAAAGAACTCGCTGTCACCAATATCAAGGTCGACGCTGTCAACTGCGGTGACATCATCGAAGAGCTTCGAGATGCCGCGCAACGAGACCGCTGCACTCCTCTGATCTTGTGATTCTGTGATTTCGTTCACCGAAGGCGAAGAGTAACGCCTACAGCGAAGAAATCAAGAGGCTCAAGAATTCTGGATCTTGATCTCGATATCAACGCCAGCGGGAAGCTCGATGCGCTGGAGCGAATCGATGGTCTTCGCGTTGGGGTTGACGATATCGATGAGCCGCTTGTGGATTCGCATCTCGAAATGCTCACGCGAGTCTTTGTCGACGTGTGGTCCACGGATGACCGTGTAACGATGCTTGTCGGTCGGCAACGGGATCGGGCCGCGGACATTTGCGTCGGTGCGGTTCACCGTTTCAACAATCTTTTTCGTCGACTGGTCGATGATCTCGTGATCAAACGCCTTCAGCCGAATACGAATATTTTGAGCCATGTCAATCTGCTTTCGTTCGTTGAGTGAGGGGCGTCACTTGATGATTTTGGTGACGCGGCCCGCACCAACGGTCCGACCACCCTCACGAATCGCGAAACGCAAACCCTCAT
>CALCBR010000131.1:0-13617 GCA_937897105.1 uncultured Acidimicrobiaceae bacterium
CTTCACGCCGCAAAGGGGTGACATATCTTGCGGCACTTGTCGTACTGCTCGTTCATCTTCACCCCTTTGCAAACGGCACCTATACAAATGAACAGCTCGCCATTCGAATCGCTGTTGGCCTGCTGATTGCAAGTGTCCTCACACGGCTTGCGGAATGGTTTTATCTCGACGCACATCGCAGAAACATCGAACGACGTATCAATGCCGCGATTGCACAAATGAAACGCGAAAACAGCGAACAGTTCACTGACCAGGAGGTCCCATCATCATGACCAGCACAACAACTCGTATTGTCCTCGTTGACGATCACCCAATTGTTCGAAGTGGAATCGCAACCTTGTTTTCCCTCAACGACGATCTTGAAGTGGTCGGCGAGGCCGGATCGGTCGCCGAAGGAAAAGAAGTCATTGCAGTACACGACCCGGATATTGCAATTCTTGATCTTCGGCTTCCCGACGGCCCGGGACTCGATGTTGCCCGCTGGATCGCTGAGCACAATCGGCCTACACGTTGCATCGTCCTCACGTCGGTTCCAACTGACCGTGCGCTGGTCGCTGCGTATGAGACCGGAGCGGTCAATGCGTTTCTCACTAAAGAAGCTGACATCAAGCCGTTACTCACTGCCATCCGCGAAGTGAGTGCTGGCCGATCCCTACTCGATGCGTTTGCCGTTCGTGAGGCGTCTGCTCGACTACACGAATATGGTCTCAACCATCTCGACATGCTGTCGCCACGTGAACGCGAAGTAGCAGACCTTGTCGCATCTGGTTTTTCCGACGCTCAAATTGCCGAAAAATGCCATATCTCGCTGTCAACGGTCCGAAATGGACTGTCGTCGGCGTATTCGAAGCTCAACATCGACACTCGAACACAACTGGTGCGGTTGTTATGGATGGCCCAAATTGATGCTGATGTGGTGTAAGCGACGGTAGATCAACAACAAGTGTCACGTCCACTAGCTCAAAGTTGCACCGAAACTGATACCCATGCTGAAGGACCGACCTGCCACCGTGTGTGAAACACCCGCACATTTCTCCGGTCTTCTCTCTAACGGAGATTTCCATCTCCAACGAAGCGATCGATACCAAACTCGCCTCTGTGCAACCCGGCCACCTGGGGTTGCTGAATTTCACACGCTTGGCTGCGTCGGATATTGCCGCAATGCTGGACCTAGCAGCCTCCAGACTCGAAATAAAAAAGGCACGCCCACTCGAAAACCCAAGTCCAAATCCCGTAGGATTGATTCCGCTACAGTCCAGTTGTCGTCAGAAGTGCGGCATTGTGACGATCAAGGCGTGAACAAACGGAGTGTCAACGTGAGCCAATCGCAGTCGGGTACATCTATGGTCGGGAAAACGATCCTTCTTGTTGACGATCATGAAACTGTCCGCATGGGAGTAGGTGCAGCGCTTCGACATCATTGGGAGTCTGACACCGAGAGTGGCCCTGAGATCATTGAGGCTGATTCAGTCCGCTCCGCCCTTCAGAAACTCGGTGAGACGGTCGTTGATGTGGCCATTATCGACCTCCGTCTGGGCGATGGCTCAGGACTCCAGATCGCCCAAGCGGTGAGCGACAATCGGCTCGAAACCCGTTGTGTCGTGTTGACGTCATTGAAATCTCCACGCGCTCTAATTAAATGCTTCGAAACTGGCGCAGTTGCCGCATTCATTGAAAAGGCCGATGGGATTAAGAATCTCATCGAGGCTGTCGAGGTGGCCGCAAATGGTTACTCGATGCTCGATGCCCGAGACGTTGCGGCAGCTCGTCAACAACTCATCGAACAAGGAGGACTCGACAGGTCCCTCCTCACCGAAAAGGAAAATCGGTTCGCTGATCTCGTAGCTGACGGATTTTCAGATCAAGAAATTGCTGACCAAATGTTCGTTGCTGCAACAACAGTCCGCAATGTGCTGTCCAGGATCTACAAAAAACTTGATATCGAAGGCCGCAACCGACTCTCAGCAATGGTGTGGCAAGATCGCCCTGACGGGTCCGCACTCGACTAGCGGGGAATCCCAAATGTTTAAGAAATCACGCTCCTCTAGAGCTCTCACTGCCATCACCTCAACCGTCGCTCTTGCCCTTGTTTCGTGTGGAGGTGGCGCTGATCTTGGGTTAAGTGAAGAGATCTCTCCAACCGATACCGGTGTCTGGAATAGCACCATCGATCACGGCTTTGCCTTTCCCAATTTCACCGCAAGTACCTATCCCGATGAGATATTCAATGCTGAGGACCTCACGATGCTGTTCGGTGATGGACCAGATGTCTGCGCCTCTGGAACAGGCGCCGGCTGTGAATTGACCGCTGAGGCAGCGCAATTCGCCCAGATGGTAAACACAGCTCGCTCGTGGGGCCATTGTGAAGGCTTCTCGATTCTTGCCGCAGGCCGCTTTAACGAGGGCCTTCAGCCTATCTCTTCTGAACTGCCTGACTCCCCTGACGTCTTGCACGCCCTGATGCGTGGAGTCGCCTCACAGTTCCTTCCAGAGGTGCAAGCCGAAGCCGACGGCTGGGCTCAGGCATCCTTGCTTGACAAAGTTCTCTACATCCAGCAATCCCTCGAGGACGGAGTTCTCGATATCGCCACCGGGATCTACACCGAGGACTCAGGGCACGCGGTCCTCCCCTACAAAGTGACGTGGGACGGCGACGATTACGCCCAAATTTGGGTGTACGACTCGAATCAGCCAGGCCTTACGGTTTCCATCCAGGTTGACCTGGCCGAAAGCACATGGAGATTCCCGTATGCCGGAGGGCAAACGTGGTCAGGTGGCTCTTCGATGCTTGATCTCGTGTCAATTGATGATCGATCTGGGAAATGCCCATTCTGTGCCGATGCGGTAGAGGTCTCCCGTGCTGCCTTCTATGTTCGCTCCGAAGCCCCAGATGTTGGCTTCTCCGTCGACGGAGAACAGATACCAAGTGGCACCGTTTCCGATGACGTTGCGTTTCGACCAATGAAGGGTCAGCAAAATGATGACAGCCCGCTGACCATCGGCGGTTATGTCGGCAGCAAACTCCGCCCCCTAAATGATGACGTTGCGGTCAGTACCAGCATTGCTGCCGCCGGCCGCGCTGGAGTGTTTTACTCGCGAGCGACGGCCACCATTGCTGAAGGATCGACTGCTGAACTGTCTCTTCCCGGGTCAGCTGTCGCCTTCATCGTCACTGACGACGGCCTACACAAGTTTGAGACTGCAGGTGGTGCCGAGTTGTCAGTCGACGAAAATGCAATCGCTGCCGACGGCGGAACACTCACCGTCGTCTCCGGAAACACTCTCGTTCAAGTAGACGGAGTTGCAAGTCGAGTCACCCTTGACTTCGACATCGAAGTGACCCATCCGTCCGGTTTCGTAAACTCCTCATCGCTGCCCGAAGACACCGACGCTCTACGGATTGAAGTTGACCCACAACAACCTGATCTTTTGCTGTTCACCTATGTCGACAGCGATGGGTCGAGTTACTCGACCACGTATGACTCAGATGGCACTCGTTCGCCCGAGCAGCCAGCTGATGGTCTTCCAACTACCGAACTCACAGCTGATCTCGAGACGTTAGATCTCGGCAGCGAGGAAATTCCAGGAGTGGAACCGCAACAGTTGTTTGCCACGCCTGCAAATGAGTCCGCAACGTCAACGAGCACCTCCACCACGACAACTGCGCCGGCAGTAAGCCCAGCATCGTCGACGACGACAACCGCTCCGACTACGAGCACATCGTCTACGACAACTTCTTCGCCAGCGACAACGACCACATCAACAACGTCCGCGCCAGAGACAACGACGACTGCTCCAGAGACAACGACTACCTCTGTTGTCCCGAGCACAACGACCACTGTCCCGACAGGAACAACGACCACCTCGTCGACCACGACAACAACTACGACAGTTCCGACGACGACCACGACGACAACAGTGCCGCCAACAACAACCACGACGACCACGACCACGACGACCACGACCACGACGACAGTGCCGATTCTTGCTGAAACAGCGTCGTTGACCTTCGACGCAAATGGTGGTTCCGGCGCCCCAACGGTAGTGGTTGATGATCCGGGTGCAACGGTGTCCGTAGCAGAGACCTCTCCGCAGCGTTCAGGTTTCGGTTTTGATGGCTGGAACACAGATTCCGGAGGCACAGGCACTGCCTACGCACCTGGTGATGACTACACGTTGCCTGTCAACGATGGTGATGTTGACACGCTGTACGCGCAATGGGATCCTGTCGGCTACAGCCATGTCGCCGGTAGTACCGCCCTTGACGGAAACGGCGCTCTCCAAGATGGCTCGGTTATAGAACTGGACGTCACGGTGGGTCCAGGCGAGCGATTTGTCCTTTCGAAGGACTATCTGACGGCGCTCGTCTCGTCGTTTGCATCTGCGGGCTCATCGGAGCACATCTTTATTGGCATTCCTTTCGGAAGTTTTGACCCTGCATCTTTCACAAGTTCAGATTTTGTCACAGGATTCAAGATCTACACAGCAGACTCTGGTGACCCCTTCCTCACCCCTCCCAATGACTTGGTGTTCTACCACGCAGGCCCTGGGCTGGGTGAGTTCGCTTACCGGGACCCAGCGAACCTGACTGAAGATGCCGTGATCGAGCTATCTGAATCGGGTGAACCCATCAGACTGTTCGACACCGATATGGACAGCACCCTCACTGAGGAAGCCGCCAGTACGCTCCGGCATGACTTCGGCGACACATTCAACACTCCGAGATCGATTTACATTGCGGCTGTCGGCAAAGGCCTCACGTTGCCTGCGACCTCTGAGGGTGCGTACAAGATCGCCACCCCGACACCGACACCTGACATGTTGACCTACGCAGGCAACATTGACTCGCTCGTTGCTGATGGCACTTCAGACATCGGCCACATCGCAGTCAACGCATCAGGTGAAGTCTTCTCAGTGACACGCGGCTCTGGAGACGCATGGATCTCCAAACATGGCTCAAGCGGCGTCGAACAATGGCGTGTCCCAACCCCGATCACTGATGACGCGTTCCTTGCCGCAGCATCTGACGGAGGCGTGTACGTCGGAGGACTTGACCCCGTCAGCGGAAACGGCGGTGTCGTAAAACTGGACGGCGACGGAAACACCGAATGGTCTCAGTTCACCGCAATCGACGCCGGGACTGTCGAGGTTGATGGTCTTGACGTTCTCGAAGGAACCTCCGACTCCGGTGTTGTATTTGTCGGCAAAGTAACTGGTGGAAGCGGCGAAACGATCACCTACGGCAGTCTCAGCGCTGAAATCCCAACCGGGCACGCTGAATACATCGCCCACATCGGAGCTGACGGCACCCCAGTCATGATCGACGCAACAGCACGAGGCACGGCCTCGAACTTCCGGGGGTACTCCTCTGTTGACGCCCGTCCGAACGGCTCCGGAGCATGGTGGGTAGCAGTTGGTAGCACAAAACCTCCGAACACCACTTCTGCACCATCATGTATCCGCTTCACCTACGATCCAAATGCAACACCGCCACTCACAGAGAACTTCGAATGCAACAACAACTCCTACGCAGCTGATGTGGCCCTACTTTCTGACGGAACAGTGGTCGCTGCGACATACGTTGATGCGACCACGGTCAAGCTTCACCTTTTCGACACCGATGAAGTGTGGGCGACTACCATTTCCGATGACACGTACGCGTCATTCCCCGCAAACAGCCGAGGCCTCGAAATCGACGCATCAGACAACATTTACTATGCGGCGCGTAATGTCGGGAACAACATCACGATTCAGCACCCCGATATGGCCGACGTCAACATTTCGATACCGAACTTCGATCCAAACGGACTGCTCATTGCGTTCAATTCAGACGGTGAGCATGAATGGACGCGCACTAATGCTGCAGGCACATCGTCGAGAGCATCCTCTGTTGCCGTGTCAGGGACCACCGTGTATCTCGGCACAAGCGCAAAATCTCGGGTTCAAATCGACGCTTACCGTGACAAGTACACATGGAAACCAGCCATCTTCAAGTTCAATAGCAGTGGAATCTCACACGAATGAGCTCTGAAGAGACCGCCCTCCCGGCCGGACGCTTCACGGGCCGCGACCTTTCGAGATTCGCAACCCCCAAAGCAATCGTCGTCACTGCGCTAGCAATCGCGGCAATCTCAGGACTCGCGTCATGGCTGTTTGCTCACAACCCTGACCCCTCACGCCCGATGCGAGGGTCAAGCCCAACTGTGCTCGCAGAATCGATCGAATGGGGACTCGCAGATGCTGCTGGCCTCCTAGGCGCCGTATTCGTCGCACTATTACCGTTCCTGCAACTTCTTCGAAATCTCACCGCTCGCAGTGTCGAAGGTCTCTCATTTTGGGCGTGGCTGCTATCTGCCTGGGCGATGATCGGATCTCTTGCTCAAGGAATCACCGAAAACGACTCGTTCCTCATTTGGGTTTCAGCCCCTGCTGCGCTCGGAACGATCCTCGTCCTCTTCACTTTCTCAAAGTTTGGACGTTGGTCATGGCGAGCCTTCGGGTGGGCGTTTCTTATTTCGGTTAGCTCGGCGATCGTGCTCGAAAACGCATCTGTAGTCGGCAGCACGTTCATGTGGCTCGCCTGCCTCGCTGGGGTCGTGCCGCTCACGTCGGTGGTCGCCATCAAACTTGTCACCGCCATCTTGAGATCACCATCGAGAAGAGCGTGCTCCCAAGCAGTACATCTCGTGGGTGCAATCGGGTACGTGTTCTGGTTTATCCAGGCGGTCCAGACCTCAAATGTTCCCATGGCGGCAGTTGCCGTCATTATGGCGGTCGCCTTCATTGGTGGGCTTGCCGCAATGCTGTACCTAGGTGTCGTGTCAGATGACGGGGTGTCAGCAGCAGAAGTCGTGCTCTACCGACAGGTCAAAACCGTTCCACGCGCAATCGCGATGCACCAACCTGTATTTGACAAAGTCGGCCGACTCATTGACCTCGAACTTGTATGGGCGAACGACAATTGGCAGTCCTACCGCAGTGAGGACGTGCCGTCGGGCTCGCTTGCGTCAGATCATCGGGTCCGCTTCGATGAATTGCTTCCTTACCTCCAGCGAACGTGGGTTGAAGGCAGATCAGTGCAGTTCTTCCGACTTGACCGTCAACAAGATGAGCGAACCGATACGTACAACTATTCCGACTCCATTTGGAATGCAGAGATCGAAGTCGAGACAGTCTTTGTGAAAATGGAGTCAGGAGCCATCATGGAATGGGGCGACGACCTTGACGCCAAAATCCATCTCGGATCAGAGCTCGAGGTCCAACGTAAACAAGCAGAACTAAGACGCTCTAACCTTGCGGCGCGACTTGCAGCGCAGTCCGAGCACGCACGCTTCACTCGTGAGCTTCACGACAACATTCTTCAAGAACTCTTCGTAATTAGCCTGCGACTCGAGGCTGTGGAACCCACCTCCGGCCTTCCCTCCGACGCCGCTAAAGATATCGGCAGTACCGTTGGCCGTCTGTCGTCTGACATACGGGCGCTGATCGAGAATTCTCAAGAGCTCGGTACTCATGACTCATTTGAATTCCAGCTGCAAGAAATTGTTGACAATTGGAAATCTGCCGGCGTCGATCTTCCAGAGATCTCGCTCAGCATCGATCCCCGGCTTGATTCTTCGGTGCTTGACCGCATTCGACCCGATGTCGTTGACCATCTTGTGTCCATTGTCCGAGAAGCTCTCTCAAATGCCGTCCGGCACAGCGGAGCAGAAAACATTGTTGTAAGCCTCGCCGCCGACTATGACGGTGACCCTCCTGAGCAACTTCTCAGACTTGAAATCGATGACGACGGCAAAGGGCTTCCACCAGGGCCAACCCGTCTTTCCGGCCTGCAAAATATGAAAAATCGAGCAGAAGAGTTCGGCGCTCAGCTGAAATACGACGTTTCTGCAAGGGCAACGAGGTCGCCTGGCACGCTCGTACTCGTCCTCATCCCTATGTCGAATCTGATGTCGATCTAATGGGTCGTAGACGTTTCACTCAACGGAAACGACAGATATACATCGCCCCCCTGATGGCACTCGTACTCACCGCCTGCGGGGCATCAAACTCTCCAATCTCGGAGGACGTGCCATCTGACTCGGCTGAGGCTTCCGAAACTGTGGTGCAAGACCTCGCACCCGGCGATTGCTTCAACACCGATGTCGATGGCGGCGAACTGAACTCAGTTGAGATCACCGCATGTACAGACCGTCATCGGTTTGAGGTTGTTTCGGTGCTCACCTACCGCGAAGTCGAGAAACCCGCCGACAATGACCTCGTAAGTTGGGCTCGCCCTCAGTGTGAAAGCGCAATCGACGACCTTGTCGGCGAGGATGCAGTTGAGTACCAGTTGGCGTTCGCAATTCCTTCAGAAGTTGACTGGGCAGAACTTGGCGACCGAGACGTCATTTGTATTCATGATGCAGGCACTGAGCCTGTGACCTTCAATCTTTCGAACATTCCACAACCCGAAAACGAAGAGCCGTTGCTCGCTGCTGATGACTCTGAGGGGCCCTCAACAGATGATGCACCAGTGACAGATGCGGTCGACTCGACGACACAGCAGCCAGAACCAGAAGTGTCAGACGATGCGACTATTGATAGTGAACCAGTCGAGTACAACTTGTCGAAATACCGAATCTGCCTGCATTTCAACGAGTCGCTGATCGGTAGTTCAAAAAGTGAAGACTGTGACAGCGGAATCATCGCCGAAGCAGATCCCAAAGATTGCCCACGTGGGATTCTTGAGACGTGGACATGGTCATACGACTCATATGACTGCGAGGCATCGATCTATTTCGCGTTCTGGGAACATGCGGTGTCATCTCGATACGACACGGCCGTCATGGTTGATGGCATTTACTCCCGCGAGGACTACCTCGACGTCAAACAATTTCAGCGAGATATGGGGCTCACAGCAGATAGCTTCATCGGGCCTGCGACGTGGGCTGCGGTGAGTGAGTTTGACTGCCCGAATCAATCTGTCGACACATTCAACGTGTGCGGAGAGGCTGCATCTGCAGCGTGGAAGCCGGGAGCACCCATTCCTTCGCTCGATGAGTTCCCCGCTGGCTTACGTGAACTTTTGGAATAGACGATGTTCGCTCAAACATTGACTCAAGTTCCGACCTATTTGGTTGTCTACTTATTTTGCGTCGTTGTCTCAACGGTCATCGTTGTGCTGATCTCATTGATTCGACGCAGACGACGGTCACGCCCCGGCGGGCAAAATATTCTGGACAGTTGAATAAAAGAAGTACAGGGCAACAACGCTCAAACAGATCGTCGCTGGCACCGAAAATAAATATCGCCGGCGTCGAGCAGTGATCGCTGCATACGTGATTGCGACCAAGCCGGCAAAGGCCACCCCTGCGGCGCCGGTTGCGAACAGGTTCGATGCCGAAAACTGGTAGCCACCAAACGGGTCGACAATCACTGCTCCATCGACAAATGCTGCCGACCTGGACCGCTTCACCCACACAGTGGCCTCAGGCTGCGTTCCTGATGGGTTGATGGGGCCCTTCACCCAGACAATTGACGAATCTGATTCCTCTCCAGGTTCCGAAATTTCAGGCTGGACTTCTTGTGCCGGCAAGAGCTGCACAACCTCGTCTTGTGGCGCCGATTCGGGTTCTTCGATAAAGACCGGGGTTTCCGTTTCATTAGCGGTACTTGGTGGAGTCAGAACGCTGCTTTCGGGCTCGTCTACCGGCTGCTCATTGTCGGCGCCAGATGTTGGAGAGCCGGCCGGAAGTTCGTAGCCGGCGAGCACTGCGTGAACAATGATGCGTTGACGGGTTGAGTATTTCGGGTGGCATGACACGAGGCTTAGGGTCGGGATTGTTGGCCACTGAGTTGAGATCTCTGAGTAGTCAGCGGGTCCAACGATTGCTGTGCCGACCGAGATGTACCGATGTTCACCGGTTGGCGTTGTCAATATGATCTCGTCACCGGGGTCAATTTCATCGATTCGAGAAAACGGCGCGCCATGAGTGGTGCGATGCCCGGCGAGAGCCATGTTGCCCTGCTCGCCCGGTAACTGGGTGTCAGGGAAATGGCCGGGACCGAGGCGAAGTTCATCTGCGCCGATGCCGGAGACAAACACCCACTCCGCACCGATTGCCGGGATGCTGATCTGTCCGAGAGGGTCCCCAAGGCCAACTGTCGGACTCTCGTGCGGCTGCTTCGCTGTTATCGGCAGTGATTGCCCTGCGGGAGCAGGCAGCTCTGGCGATGACGTCGATTCGAGCTCTTGCAGCAACCGCCGCTGCTCTATGCGAGTTTCAATGCCCGTGCCATAAAGGAGAAAGACGACAAACCCTGCCATAAGGGCCCCCGATAGCAACAGCACGGCGGCGACTGCGGAAAGCAAAGAAGTGAACGTTCGGGATTTCATTTGAGGATATTTCGCCGACTCGAAGGATTAGACGTAAATCCAATATAGTGTGATCCAGTCAATTAGACGAAGAGAAAGTTGTGGTTGCTCGCAATGAAGAAATTACTAGTTGTGTTGGGAATGGTCGGAGCCCTTTTTGGTTTTGCCGGGAACGTTCACGGGTTCGATGCAGACCCGGTGTTTGATCCAACTGTTTCGATTACATCGACATGCAACGCTGAGACCGGCCAGGTCGAGTGGACCGCGACTGTCGATAACTCTGGGTCGTTTGACCGACCAGCAACTGTCGTCATCACTGTTGGTGATGAGGAGCAGCCCGCTCAAACAGTCATGGACATGGAATCGGAGACGTTCACAGGCACGACAACGACCGGAGTGACGGTCACCATTGTGGTGTCGAACACCAACGAAACAAATGGAACGATTACCGAAACAACTTCATATTCAGAGAGCTGTGAGGCATTTAACCCGGTCGTGACGATTGACGTGGTGTGCTCGTTAACAACGGGTGATGTGACGTGGACCGCTTCTGCGAATAACAGTTCATCAACTGTTGCGGGCAGTGTGGTGATCACGATTGGCGATACCGCTCAAGATGCAGTCGAGGTTGCTGCGGGATCTTCTGAGTCGTTCTCAGGTTCGACATCGAGTGATGTGACGGTCACAATCACGATGTCGAACACCGAGTTCCCTGATGACACCGCGACTGCGTCTGATGCCCATACGGGCGACTGCATCCCCGTGTTTGAACCAACGATTACCGTTGACGTGACATGCACCGAGAGCAGCGGCACGGTGAACTGGACCGCAACAGTTTCGAACTCCGCGTCAACAGTTGACGGAACGATTGTTGTTTCAGGCGCCGAGGGCACGACGATTCAGAACTCGACAGTGAGTGCATCAGGGTCTCGCAATTTGTCAGGCACCACCGAGGCAGGCGTGACAATCACGGTGACTGCAAGCGCAGAAGGCTTCGACGATGTGTCAGCATCAGACATTTATGAAGGCACGTGCGACCCACCTGCAACCACCACAACGACAACAACGACTACGACGACAACCGTGGTTCCTTCCACGTTCCCTGCTACCGGTGTTGATGAGGCTCAAACACAGGGGTCAGTGAACATCGCAATCCTGTCAGTTGGTTTTGGTGCCCTTATCGGCGGTGTTGCAATGATTGCTCGCCGTCGTTCGAATGGAGGTCAGAAGTGAAAAAGATTCTTATCGCAGCAGGTGTAACCGCTCTCACCGTTGGTCTCCATTCAGGGTCGACAGGTGCGGTGTCAAGCAGTGACGAATGGGCCAAGTTAGGTACAGAAAAAGTTCAGTCGATCACCGGTGTGGTGAATGCGCATTGCCCCGGTTGCACGTTCTCATCCCCAGTTGACGGCGACAAGAACTCGGCGGATCCATTTGTTGACGGCACATCAGCGGGTGGAAATATTGGTGGCTTCATTGCTGAAGGACCCGATGGCGAGCAGCGCCTCGTGTTCTGCTCTGACGCGGTGACCCCGACAACCAACACCGCCGGCGGTGTCGTTCAGATGAACGTGAGCGGCAGTCTGAAGTATCTGCTGTGGAAGTACAGCGAATTCGACGGGTCACTGCCTGCGAACACTGGTCCTGCGTTGCAGTCACTTGTGTGGATGTATGGCTCTGACGCTCAGAACCGTTCCGAGGTGTGGAAAGCGAACGGCACGTCGTTCACTCCAGAGAACTGGGATTCGAAAGACCCGTGGTCAACTGATAACCGTGTCGGGTTCGCAATGGCTGACCCTCAATACCCAATCCACGCGATATCAAGTGATGGAAGTGCTGCGACGGTGTACCTCGCCGATCAGGATTTCGGTGAAGCTCACACCATTGCAATGAGCGACATAGTGACACTTACGGGAACCGCCGGAAATGACGCCGCTGATCTTACGGTGACGTTCGCTGGTGACGCGGTTGACCCAACGTATGCGGTCACCGATGCAACTCGTGACGGCACGACTGCAACTGCAACGCTCGGTTCGAAAACTGCAGGTGACGTTACTCACGACTTCGAAGTCGGCGATGAAGTCACAATCGCCGGTACCACGGATTTCAACGGCACATTCACGTTGACTGCTGTTGCTGGTGACGGCTCAACGATTTCATGGGCCGATACCGGCGCTGCAACAGACGAAAACGGCATCACCGCATCAGTAACAGTTGATGTCGTTACGAAAACCATCCAATTCGCAACTACCACCAATCTCGCTGTGGCGTTCCCTGCCGATGCAACGCTCACGGTGCAAGGCGCTCACGATGACACGGTTGAGGCGTTAGACGCCCGCACTCGTGCCCTCTATCTCGAAGGCATCTCAAACGCGGCTCCGTGGTCGCTGACCGCAACAGAAACTGGTGTGACATTGACGTCTGCTGCGGACAATCCGATTGCCGGTCACACCATCACGGTGTCAGCACCGGGTGAAGATGATGTCGAGTTGACGACCGATGAGAACGGTGCGGTCACCTGGCCTGAAACGTGGGCTGAGCCGGGCTATTCGACCACATGGTCGGCAACAGCGGTGACACCTGGAGAAGTGTGGGAAATTCGCCCATCGAACTATCAGACCGGTGTACGAGGTCAAACCATGATGATCACGGGCGAGGATGGTTCGACGTCTGGTTCATGGACATCTGACCCGGCGCCGACAACCACAACGGTCGCACCGCCAACCACGACAACTGTCGCACCGGCGACAACAACAACTGCGGCACCGACCACAACCACAACCACGACAGTGGTGGTTCCTTCGACATTCCCAGCAACAGGGGTATCTGAAGAGGGATACGCAATGTCGTTGCAGGTTGCGCTGTGGTCAGCGTTAATTGGTCTCGGTGCAGGTGGCCTCGCCCTCGTTGCCCGGCGCAAGTAATTACTAAGTGTCAGAGCACAGGCCTCTGACACGTCACAAGATAGGGAGTTATCTCAATGAACGCGATTCGTCGTTTCGGATTGGTGTTGTTGGCTGGTGTACTGCTGGCTGGAACAGTGGCGTGCTCAGACACCCGTGTGCGTAACGCTGCGAATGTTGGTGGTACGTGGGCATGCGATGACGGTCAACGCGGCCTGCTCTATCAGGTCACAAAGAACAACGGGGTTTCTCGTGTCTACAAGTATGTGAAAACGCAAGGCGGCAACAACCCGCGGTGGGATGACATTCTCGTAGCGGAGATCACGAACGTCCCTAACGGGTTCGTGTTAAATGCAC
>CALCBR010000132.1:0-57367 GCA_937897105.1 uncultured Acidimicrobiaceae bacterium
GCATCAGCGAGCGCAGCACGCGAAGTTTCAACGACCCACACATCGGCCTCAGATGACACTGCCGTTGCTGCGAACAGGCCGATACCGCCGTATGCATCGACAACCGCTCTCGCCGAGGCGAGTTCTGGGGCATGGCGAGACACAGCATCCACAAGGAGGTCAGCGGCTTGCGGGCCGCTCTGAAAGAACGATCCAGCGCTCACCACCAGATCGACGCCGGCAACCTGCTCGATCAGTGACGCGTCCGGACCAATATGAACACTTGCAGGGAGCCCATCGACGTTGCCAAGTCGATCATCCCATCGTGCTGTGACCTCTCCGGTCGCAACCGATGCCCGAAGAGTGACTTCAAGACCGGGGTCGACCGTGATCGATTCGATCATTTCTGCAAGCACAGGAACCGCTATCTCGCAGCGACCCGCCGGAACACTCGTATCTTCGGCAGCCTTTCGAAACCCTGCCCGGTAGTCTGCGGTTCCGATGACCCGCACACCTGAGCGGTAACCGTTGCGAGTAACCGACGCGCCGATCTCTGGTTCGTGGTCCATTTTCGCCGTGCGACGAAGCGCCTCGACAACGATGCCTGCTTTAAGTTCAAGCTGGTGCTGGGGAAGAATTTCTGCCCAATCACACCCCCCACAACCAGCACCTCGAGCGGGACATGTTGGTGTGCCCCGTTGCGGTGATGCGGCCTCGACGCTCGTGATAACGGCCCTCGCCCAGTCACGCCGTTCATCCACCACCTCGATCGTTGCGAGATCACCTGGAATGCCTCCTCTCACAAACACGACGCGTCCATCTGAAAGTCGACCGAGGCCCTCGCCACCTGCAACGACGCGCTCGATCGGAACCCCGGAATGCGGGCGCGGCGAGTCATCGGGCATCCCCACAACGTAGGTGAGTGCGATCTCCCAACTAGGGTTCAGTGCGTGGCACACCCGATCCTCATCTCACCCTCAGTTCTCCCGGCAGATTTTTCGCAGCTCGGTGAAGAAGTTGCGGCACTTGAGCAGGCCGGCGTTGATCTCATTCAGTGGGATGTCATGGATGGACAATTTGTGCCGAATCTCACCTTTGGACCAGATGTCATCGCATCGGCACGGGCCCATACGTCGGTGCCGTTCGAAGCCCATCTGATGGTGTTGAACCCAGACGAACTTGCGAGCCGGTATGTCGAGGCGGGTTGTTCACGACTCATTGTTCATGCGGAGGCGTGTACTCACCTCCACCGCACCCTCGCTCACATCAACGGCCTTGGGGCTACCGCAGCCGTTGCGCTCAACCCTGCAACACCAGCCGCCGCCGTAGAGCACGTGCTTGATCTCGTGGATCTCGTGTTGGTGATGACGGTGAACCCGGGATTCGGCGGCCAAAAGTACATCGCAACCATGGAGCCAAAAATTCGCGAAGTCAGACAGATGATTGAAGATTCTGGCCGTGCAGACGAGATTCACCTCGAAGTAGATGGAGGCATCGGCCCCACGACAATCGCAGGTGCTGCCACAGCGGGAGCGAACGTCCTCATCGCTGGAACCGCCCTCTACCGGCACCCAGATGGGCTGACCGCTGCCGTCTCAGAGTTGCGTGCGCTTGCAAACGCAGCAGTGAGTTAGCGCGCTGACACAGTCTGGTTACTCGGGTCGACGACGCGCTGGGCGACGTAAGTCCCTCAAACTTGCAAACAAGCTTTGTGACGAGAGCCGCAACATCGCAAGCAAGAAGATCACCCCCATCACAATCGTGAACGGAACCAAGAGCGCAGCCGCAATATTTGATCGCTCAGACAACATCGGATCGATGATCGAAAAGTCGACCGACGTTCCATCAACATTCAACGTCATGATCGGATCTTCAGGGTCTGGGCAGACAACATCGTTTTCTGAAACTCCGACGATCTCATCGCCTGCGAAATCAACTGGGGACTCCGTCAACTTCGATGACAAGATCCCAAGGTCTGGATGCTGATAGGCACCAACCAGGTACGTCTCACCCTCGTTCACGTATTGCGCGTCGTACCCAAAGCGGATATCGATGGTGCCGACCTCGGTCACCAGCGAGGCATCACCTGATCGAATCATGATGTCGGCGAAACGAACGGTTTTGGCATCTCGAGCAGCGACTGTTCCGACAAACACCACATCTGCGAGTTGCCACGGCTCGCACCCGACAGGCACCTCAACTAACGGAAGCGAGGTTACCGTCTCGGTGTCACTGACGACGACGGCTCCATCATCAGAATCGCTATCAATTTCTTGAGCGACGGCAGTCGGTGAATGCACTGCAACGAACACACTTGTTGCGAGCAGTACGCATCTCAATGAGAGTCGTCGGTCTCGCTCGAACACAAGCCCACGGTAATAGCCGGTGCATCATCAACACGTTCACCGCCATACTGATCACATGGGCTTTAACCCGTACCGAAAGTTCTCTGCACGCCCTAGCGACTATCTCTTCGTTGCGAGCGGCCTGCTCATCGCCGGGGCTTTGCTCGTCTGGGGCATTTTTGGCTAATCACCCGTCAGAACGCTGACTCAAGAATGCTGATCTCTACTCCGGTGACCGCTGCAACGTCAAACCTCACCGCGACATCATCGCGTTGAGACCATTCGGGGTGCTCTGCGAGCCAGATCGCCGTTGCTGCTCGCATCCGTGACTGTTTCGTTTCGGTGACCGCAGCCGCCGGTCCACCAAAATGCGCGGAGCGCCTACACTTCACCTCAACGATCACAAGCGTCGATGCTCTCGCAACAACGAGATCGAGTTCTCCGGCCCGACAACGCCAGTTGCGTTCGAGCACGACAAATCCGCAACGTTGATAGTTCAGCGCAACGCGCCGCTCAGCAAGTACGCCTCGTCGATACGAATACCGCCTTGTCCATCAACAGGACCGCAATGGTCAATTGGCGCCGCTCTCAGCGCAAGAGCAGAAAACTCAGAATTCGCGCTTTTCGCGAACGCGAGCTGCCTTACCAACGCGATCGCGCAAGTAGTACAACTTCGCACGGCGGACGTCGCCACGCTTCACGACCTCAACCTTTGCGACGGTTGGCGTATGCATCGGGAACGTACGCTCAACACCGACGCCGTAGCTCAACTTGCGAACGGTGTAGGTCTCTTGAAGGCCACCGCCACGGATCGAGATGACGTTGCCTTGGAAAATCTGGACGCGCTCTTTGCCACCTTCAACAACGCGAACATGCACCTTGAGCTCGTCTCCTGGTCCAAATTCCGGGATATCCGTGCGCAACGAGTCCTGATCGATGAAATCGGTGGTCTTCATGAGTCTTCCTGATCTTTCGGGGTGACCCAGCTCAATCTGGGTCGGCCGGTAAAGGATACGGGATGGGTGGGAACTCTTCCAACAAGCGGGCGTCATCTGCGGAAAGACCACCGAGTGCCTCGATGAGGTCTGGCCGATGCTGAATCGTTCTATGCAAAGCCTGGGCCCGCCGCCAGCGTTCAATCAGCGCATGATTTCCGCTTCTCAGCACCTCGGGAACTTCCCATCCACGAAAGTCTGCTGGCCGAGTGAACTGCGGTTCCTCAAGAAGCTTTCCCTCACCAAAACTTTCCGTCAACGGCCCAACCTCATTGCCCATCACACCCGGTAGCAATCTGGTCACCGCCTCGATCACGAGGCACGCCGCAACCTCACCTCCGGCAAGCACCACATCGCCCACGCTGATTTCACCATCAACGAGGTGCTCTCGAACTCGATGATCAACACCTTCATAACGGCCGCACAGCAGACTGAATCCCTCAAGTTCGCTGAGTTCAGAGGCGTATTGCTGGTCAAATGTGCGACCACCTGGAGATAACAGCAGTAAGGGCCGTGGCGGGTCGGCCTCTTCAACCGCAGCAAAAATGGGCTCGGGACGCATCAACATCCCAGCACCCCCACCAAACGGAGCATCGTCGACCGTCCGGTGACTATCGGTCGCGTGATCTCGGGGATCGTGGCACCGCACTTCGACGACACCTGATTCTCGTGCCTTACCCAGCAAACTCTGACTGGTAAACCCGTCAACCATCGACGGAAACAGGGTGAAGACATCGATTCTCACGACAGTTCCCCGTCATCTGACACCAGTTCGAACAACCCATCGGGTGGGTCGATAACAATGGTCTCTGCGTTCGATTCCACGACGAACACCGAAGGAACGAGAGCGCCCGAGTCGAGCTCGAGAAGATCTGAAGCCGGGTTCGCAATGACGGCGACGCATCTCCCCCGCTCTCGACCACCAACCTCGACAACCTGCGCACCGATCATTTCGTGCACCCAGAGAGCATCGGGGTCGTCGAGAGGTTGAGCCCGGAGCACTCGACCTGTCATTCGCTCGGCATCATTACGGGAATCGATTTCTGCGAAACGAACGATGAATCGATTACCAGAGCGACGCGAGGACACAACGGTGAGCCACTCCCCTTCGGTTTCAAGAGTCGATCCTTCAGCGACACGCTCAATGCGGTCGGAGGTCAATGACACGAAGATCTCGCCGCGAATTCCGTGGGCGCGACCGAGACGGCCAATTTCTAAAAGCTGTGAGTCAGCCATCGTTGACTCCTGCCTGAGCGACGACGATCAGTCGTCGAGGAATTCGATGTCGACTTCGACACCGTCTTTTGCGGCCGCTGCCCGGGTCACCGTGCGAATGCTGGCCGCAGTGCGACCCCGACGGCCAATGACGCGTCCGAGGTCTCCGTCACCGACTCGAACATCAAGACGGGTGCGGTCGCCGTCTTCGGTGACCTCAACGCTTACTGCGTCGGGTTGGTCAACGATTGAGCGCACGACATGCTCAAGAACTGCTGCGGCGGTTGGTGCTGACATGGGTCAGCTCACCCAGCCTTTGACGACTTGAACTGTTCCATCGCTCCTGAAATTTCGAGAAGCTTTGAAACACGCTCGGTTGGCTGCGCGCCTTCGGAAAGCCACTTCACCGCCTTGTCATTGTCGACCGTGAGCACTGAAGGGTCTTGACGAGGGTCGTAATGACCGAGGATCTCAATAAAGCGACCGTCGCGGGGCGAACGGGCATCAGCCGCAACAATGCGGTACTGAGGCTGCTTTTTCTTTCCGATGCGAGTGAGGCGCAACTTTACTGCCATGTCTAAACCGTCTCCTGAGGCAATGAGGAACCCTCGCAGACTATCGGTGCCCAGCGCCGATACCCACCGTTCGCCCCAAACGAGTGCGCTTGCGCCGCAGGTCAACGCTTTCCGAGATCTCCAAACGGATTGGAATCGGGAAATTGGCCGCCGCCCAGCATTGACTCAAGATCACCCATATCCGGCATGCCACCACCGGCGAATGGGTTTCCTTTCGTGCCTTTCGAGGCCCGCCGGGCTTTCCGGCCGCCCGGCATGCCTCCGCCACCCATTTTCTTCATCATCTTTTGCATTTCAGAGAACTGCTTCACAAGTCGATTGACTTCAGCAACCGACGTACCAGACCCGGTCGCAATGCGAGCCCTGCGGCTGCCGTTGATGATTTCTGGTCGTGCGCGCTCTTCACGGGTCATCGAATAAATGATCGCTTCAACCGGCTTAAGGTCATCGTCACCAATTTCGGCATTCTTTAGCTCTTTTGGCATTCCGGGCATCATCCCGAGCACGCCGGAAAGTGGACCCATTTTCTTCAGGGCCTGCATCTGCTCTAAGAAGTCATCAAAGGTGAACTGGCCACCCATCAACCGAGCTGCTGCCTCCTCGGCCTGTTCTTTTTCGAAGGCCTGTTCAGCCTGTTCGATGAGAGTGAGCATGTCACCCATGCCGAGAATTCGTCCCGCCATTCGGTCGGGATGGAATTGTTCAAATGCGTCGATGCGTTCACCGGTCGATGCAAACGCAATCGGACGGCCGATGACTTCCTTGACCGACAGTGCCGCTCCACCACGAGCATCACCGTCAAGCTTGGACATGATTACACCATCGATGGCCAAGGTCTCATGGAATGCTGACGCGGTCTGCACCGCGTCTTGACCGGTCATTGCGTCGATCACGAGGAAGGTGTAGTCGGGCGAAATTGCCTCAGAGATCTCTCGAACCTGCTGCATGAGTTCGGTGTCGATTGATAGGCGACCGGCGGTGTCGACGATCAACACATCTCTGCCTAAACGGCGCGCTTCTTCAAGACCGTCGGCCGCAACCTGGACCGGATTCGTCGGCTGCGACCAGACCGGAACATCGATTTGCGCTCCAAGGGTGCGCAACTGCTCGACTGCAGCAGGACGTTGGAGGTCGGCACCGACGAGCAACGGTTGGTGGCCCTGCGACTTAAACCACGACGCAAGTTTGGCTGAGTTCGTCGTTTTACCCGAACCATGCAAGCCGGCCATGAGCACCACCGTTGGCGGCTTCGCGGCATACCCGATGCGCAGGGCCTCGCCGCCAAGAATGCGAATGAGCTCATCGTGCACTGCCTTGATGACCTGCTGGCCAGGATCAAGCGCTTTCGACTTTGTTGCCCCGATCGCATGTTCACGAATGCGATTCGTAACCGCTCGAACCACCTGAACATTGACATCAGCCTCGAGCAGAGCCGTACGAATTTCACGCATGACCTCATCGACATCTGCTTCGGTAAGGCGACCCTTACCCCGAAGTCGTTTGGCAATTCCGTCTAAACGGCTGGACAGCGAATCAAACATCGCCCCTGAGACTACCTGCGATGCATTTGAGCCGTTTGGCTGATCTCGACCTCAGGGTTGGTCGACACTTGAAGCGAGATCATCAATCGATGCCCTCAGAATCATGGTGTAGGTGTCAGAAATTGCGGCCTCGCGGAATTCCTTCTGATGCGCAAGCCGATCGGGGTCTTGCACGACGTCAAGGAACGCTCGGCGACTGGGGAAGGTGTGGAACCGAATCTGATGCCAAGGTCGCCCGTCACCAACGATGGTCCCCTCAGCGGAGAACCATCCCGAAACTCGTAGCCCGTGCCGAAGGGCAACCTGTGCAGCGGCAGATTGGTACACCTGCATCTCCGACGGGGTATTCGCTGCGTCATCAACATCGTTGAACTGCAAGACGTGAACGACTACTACGGGTCCGTCATCGTCAGTCGGTGGATGCGGAACCTCAGACCACTGAACAGCTGCAGGTGCATCTGTGCTCGTCGGGATCGACAACGGGACACCACCGATAACGATGGTTTGCTTCATACCCGCATCTTTATGAACATGCTGCCGTCGAAAATCAGGGCGGGATTGCATCTCGATAAACGATCGTCTCGTCGGATACTTCACGACAGCGACGCGGTCCCACATCACCCCGTCACCCAGAAGCACATCTTCGACATCGGCGAGGAACACAATTTTTGCGCCAACCGCGTCAAGTGATTCGACCGGCATGTAGCGGTCATCTGCCTCACGTCCGGAAATGCCTGCCGAGCCGTCGCCATACTCAGCAACCTCTCGATACTTCATGAGATTGATCATCCAGACGGGGCCATCATCACCTGGCTCGGTGGTTGCGAGCTTGAGCCCGTATTCATGGTCGATCGTGCCGTAGCGAACCCGGTCGGTGCGACGAGCATCATGCTCAGACATCATCAGCCTCCTCGAGCAATTCAGTCTGCACACCATCGGTCGGAGCCTCGAGTCGACGCAATCGATTTCGGTACGGCCCGTACCGCCAGACCATTTCGTCACCGTCGAGATATCGCGTGACCACCGCACGACGCATGTTGTTCGGAAAGAGGTCGAGTCTGCCGTCGTTGAAGCGCGCGGCAACCGATACGGCGCCCCCGGTCGGATCGACATCGTTCACGCCTCGTTCAAGCGTGCCATCGGCCACCATGTCATGAATGACTCCGGTGGTAGTGATCACCACACGCCGACCCGCCTGTTCAATCCGTTCGATATGACCAACAAACGGACCGTCGACAACCTTCCACACTCCTCGTAAATCAGGAGCCTCGTCGACAAGCGGTTCATCACACCCTGCGAGCACCGGTGCTGGCCAGGTCTCACCCCAGCCTCCCTCGGGTGTTGTTGCGACCGGGATCGAATCTGCCGAGGTCTGCATGCTTGCACAGTCGACAGCAAGGGCTGTAGGCATGTAGTGCTCTTGACCCTGCGGCGCCACATCAGGACGTCGTTGTCGATGCCGACGCGGTGCCAGCGCAACCGATACCAGAGCTCTCAGCACCCTTCGAAGCGTCATCAGGAGTCCTGCGCAATCGCCTGAAGGATGATGCGTGCGACGTCGTTGGGTGAGTCTTCTTGAACGAAGTGATGGGCATTCTCGATGGTCTCATGCGGTTGACCTGCCGTTCCAGGTACCCGAGAGAGAAATGCACCATCGCCACCTCGGGTCACGGGATCCCGATCACTGAAACAACACAAGAACGGCTTCTCCCACCGATCAAAGATCTCCCACGCAGCGCGGTTGGCTGACGCCGTCGGATCATCGGGTGCGGTCGGCACGAGAGAAGGAAAGATTCGTGCACCGGCTTTGTAACTGTCGTCGGGAAATGGGGCGTCGTAGGCCGCAACTTCATCTGCCAACAATTCACGAACGGTTGCCGCATTGATGAGCCACCCAATCTCGAACTCTGCAGAGGTCTTGCTGTAGTGCTGCCACGCCATGAATGCCTCAGTGAGTGGGTGATCACCGGTTGGCAACCCAGTGTTCGAAATCACCACTCGCGCAAACCGTGACGCGTTTCCTGCGACGAGTCGCAGGCCGATCAATCCACCCCAGTCCTGACCGAAAAACGTTGCATCAGAAATATCAAGGTGATCAATGATGGCTGCTTGCATCCAATTGACGTGACGGTTGTAGGTGTAGTCAGACTTCTCGGTGGGCTTATCGCTCTTTCCGAAGCCAACAAGATCTGGAGCGATCACACGGCATCCTCCATCGACAAGTTGCGGGATGATGTGGCGATAGAGGAAGCACCACGATGGTTCTCCGTGAAGGAGCAACACCGTATGCCCATCACGTGGTCCCTCGTCGACGTAGTGGACCCGAAGGCGACCTCCCTCACCGTCGTCAATTTCGACATAGTGAGGTGCAAATGGAAAATCGGGTAGCGCCTCAAAACGCTCATCTGGGGTTCGAACTACCTGCATTGGTCACTCTCCTCTTTCTTTGTCACCAATGGTCACGGTGTGAAGGTCATCTCCGACTTCGATCTGGCCGTCGAACTCAGTTGCGGCGAGATCGACCCATTCCTGTTCGCCACCAGGTGCAATCGCCGGCACGTAATGGGTGAGCACCAACGTTGTCATTCCTGCACGTTGAGCGGTTGCTGCTGCTTCTTCGGGAGATGAGTGATAGTCGAGAGTGTCGACTAGCCGCTGCATCGGAACTCTGGCAATGATGTCTTTGCGTATCGCCGTGTGAACGAGAGCGTCCGCCCCGGCACATAACGCATCCAACGAGTCACACGGCACCGTGTCGCCAGCCACCACAACTGAGTGACCTCCGGAGTCAAAGCGATAGCCCACGCTCGGCTCGACCGGTTTGTGATCGGTTTGTCCCGCAGTAATTGCGGTCGCCCCCTCTAGCGGGACCTCGCCCGTCTCGATCTCGATGACGTGCACCGGCGGCTCGTGGTCGAGGTCATCGTGGTGAGCAAGCCGGTAGGCAATGTCGGGGCCAAGGCTGGCGAGAAGATGGTCGACGACGAGTTTTGTGCCAACCGGGCCGACGATCGTTAACGGTGTCGGCTCAAACGTCATCACCCAGCGGGTGGTGATGACGTCGTTGAGGTCGGTGATGTGATCGCTATGTAGGTGCGTGAGCAGCACTGCTGACAACTGAGGAGCGCCGACGCCCGCGGCCGCCATTCTCATAAGTACTCCTCGGCCAGCATCGACGAGGAAATGCTCCCCCTCGGCCGAGATCAGCGTGGAGGGCCCGGCACGATCGGGGGCCGGTATCGGACTACCCGTGCCAAGAAGCGTGATGTCAATCGTCATTGGCGGCTCATTTCTGACTCGGCAGTTGCCTTCTTTTCTGCATCAGAGCGCCGCTCTGGAACGCGGATGACAACTTCGTGCAGATCACCAGTGAATGCATAAGGGGCGTCGTAACGCTCGGAGACAGGCGATCCGTGGTCGTAGCCAACACTTGATCCCACAGACGACACCATTCTCATATAGAACGGAATGTCGTTCCGCCCGCACGCCTCCCCATTGATGGAGACCTCGCACCACCCTGTTGTTCGGTCGGTTCGTTCGAGACGCACTTGCAAGACAACGTCACCTGGCGGGATCTCGCTCTCCGATTCGACCACTGTGTGCTCATTGAATGCGTTGTAATCAACGATCAGACGTCCGCGCTGAACGAACACAGACACCCCAGAATTCTCTGTGCCGGTCGACCACAGAACACCTTCGTCACCTTCAGCACACGTCACTGAAGCAGAGAGATCAAACCACCGGCCCCCGGTTGTCGCCGAGGCGCCTGCTGGTATCGGGGCCATCGGAGGGCGATATGAGTAGAGACCGTCTGGACGGTGAGCCGATCGATCGTGGCGCACCGCGGCAAAGAGTTCAAGCATCCGGTCGTCGAGCGGCAGCACACCATGGCGCTCTGCTTCTGACCACCACAGATCGATGAGCTCTTGTGCGATCTCTACGTCGGTCTCGGCAAGGTTGTCACACTCTGAAGGGTCATTGGTGAGGTTGTAGAGCTCCCAAGGTTCGGTATCGAAGTCGTCACCTTGATTGTGTTTGGTGACCGCCTTCCACCACTCACCATTACGTTCAGTAATGAGCGCACGGCTTCCATTGTTTTCGAAATACTGAAGAGTGTTTGCGGCCGGCGCATCGGCATCGCGCAAAATATCGGCAAATGAATGCCCGGTCACCGGAAGTTGTTCGACACCTTCGAAGACCGATGGCGCTTCAATTCCCAACAGGTCGAGAATTGTTGGCGTGACATCAGAGACGCTGACGAACTGGTCACGCTGCGTTCCCGACTGTGTGGCGAACTCCGCCGGCCATCGAACAATCAGCGGAACGTGCACTCCCCCTTCGTGGGTGTTCTGTTTGTACCAACGAAATGGCGAGTTACCGCACTGTGCCCACCCCCACGGATAGTTGGTGTGCGAATGAGGCCCACCGATGTCATCGATGCGGTCGATCGCCTCATCGGGGGTTTCCAAGATGCCATTAAAGAATTTCATTTCATGCATGACCCCGAACGGACCTCCCTCTTGGGAGGCACCGTTATCGGCCAGCAGAACAAAGATGGTGTTATCGAGTTCACCGAGATCTCGAAGGCCGTCGATGAACCGCCCAATTTGGTCATCGGTGTGATCAAGGAAGGCGGCAAAGGCTTCCTGCAGGCGACAGGCAAGCCGCCGTTGGTTATCGGGGAGTTCTTCCCATGCCTGAACACCCCAGTTACGGGGGGCTAACTGGGTGTGGGGCGGGATGACTCCGAGTTCGAGCTGACGTTCAAACCAGCGTTGGCGTATCACATCCCAACCCTCGTCGTACCGCCCTCGGTACTTCTGCATGTAGTTGGGCGGTGCTTGATGAGGTGCATGGGTGGCACCGAATGGAAGGTATGCAAAAAACGGCCGGTCAGGCCGAACACCCTTGAGGTTGTTGACCATCTCAAGCAGGTTGTCAACAAGGTCCTCCGAGAGGTGGTACCCCTCCTCAGGGCTACGTGGTGGGGACACCTGCGAGTTGTCTCGAACGAGTTCTGGGTGGAATTGGTCGGTTTCTCCCTCGAGAAAGCCATAGAAGCGATCGAAGCCGCGACCGAGTGGCCATTGATCAAAGGGACCTGCAGCCGAGATGTCACTCGTCGGTGCGAGGTGCCATTTACCTGCACAGAATGTTGCGTACCCGTGTAAGCGGAGCACTTCTTGAATCGTTGCTGCACGTTGAGAGATGTGGCCAAGTTGGTGTGGGAAGCCTGTCTTCCAGTTCGATACGCCCCGCATCCCAACCGCATGTTGAGATCGTCCGGTGAGGAGCGCAGCCCGAGTGGGCGAGCACAGCGGGGTGACATGAAAGTTGGTGAATGTGATGCCGTCGCTAGCCAACGCGTCGATGTTCGATGTATCGATATCTGACCCAAAACACCCGAGCTGGGAAAAGCCGGTGTCATCGAGCAACACAATGACAACGTTTGGAGCCGCTGGCCCTGGGTCGACACCTCGATCGAACGATGGCGCAGAATCAGCCACGGTTCGGCCGATTGTTGCACCGGTCGATTCCCAAGAATCTTCGGTAGCCATGGGCAAATTGTGCTGTAGCCGAATGCGCTTGTCAAGAACTTTTGAGAGTATTACTCTCAAAAATTTACGGGCACACTTAGAGATGACTATGACCAACAGCACGACAGCGCGAAATGATGGACGTCGGCAACGTCGAGAAGATGGCCGAAACAAGGTGATCGATGCCGCCATTTCGCTCGTCCTCGATGGGCATGGCGTGCCATCTACCGAAGCGGTCGTTGAACGCGCTGGCGTCTCTTCAGCAAGTCTGTTTAGGTATTTCGAAAATCTTGACGACCTTCGGAGTTCGTTTATCTCTCGCTACTTTGAGCGTATTGAGTCAGCTCTCGCCGTCGACCAGCTCGGAACAGGTGGCCTTTCGCGTCGAGTGTCTACCTTGTGCACAGCACGCCTAAAGTTTTTTACCTTGCACGAACCAATGGCCACCCTCGGACGAACGAGAAGTGAAGAAGTCCCGCAGGCTCGCGACGCGATCTATCGACTTCGACAGGGCCTCAACGAACAAGTGCTACATCAATTTGAACCCGAGTTCTCCACAATGCGCCAACCACATCGTCGGTATTGCGAGACGACAATCTGTTCGCTCACATCGTTTGACTCGTGGTCGTTGATGCGAGCAGACGGCGTTGACCGAGATGAAATTCTCCGCACATGGCGCTTTGCGATCACGCGCCTGCTCGGGAACTCGTAGTTAGCCGATCGAGTCGACCGCCGTCACCACTCCAGATTCGACGACGACGTTCACTCGAGTGAGTGAATAATCCTCGGTCACCATGAGAAATTCACCGTCACGCTGCACCGCCCGAACCGTAAGCCCGAACGCCGCAGCGAGATCTGCGAACTCGTCTTCGGTGTAGAGAGCATCGGTTACCTCTTCGAGAAACTGAATCGTCATGTCGTCGAGTTCTTCGACCTGGTTTTCGAGCACCACGATGACGCTCTCCATCATTCGGTCGAGGTCATCTGATGCAACGCCGCCATCGTCGGGCTCCGATACAGCAGGTAATGGCGCTGGAGCAGGCTCAGGTTGAGGTTCCTCGTCTTGGATGTAGACCGGCGTTTCAATGAGGTAGTCCTCGGTTACCGCCGGCACGGTGTACCAACCGCCATCGTCACCAATAAATCGGTATGCCGGCAGGAGCCAACTGTTGTCATCAACGTCGGTTGCCCACCACAGGTCAGCTGCCACGTCGACGAGGGTCACCGTGATCTCCTCAGGTTCTTCCCACTCTCCATCAATCATCATCCCTGAGACAGGGTCGTCTGCCTCCACGGCAAGAGCGGAATCTGCAGCAGCTTCCTCAACCTCCTCAGCGACCGCAATTGAAACCTCTTCGCCAACCGAGCCCCCTGATCCGAGATAATTCTCCCGCAGTCGCTCTACTGCCTCATCGATACCGATGAGCGGATACGGGCCCACTTGCTCAGGTGCCACGAAAGAACCGCCTGCCCATTGCAGAGCGCCTTCTGCTCCGAATCCAAAACTCCAGTTCTCGCCGGTGGCCGAAAGGCCATCAACAAGTTGACGACTCGCGTACACCGATGCGTACCACTCATCTGCATTGACTTCGTAGGTCAAGCCGTCGACATCAAAACCCGCAGCCGAAATCAGTTTGCGCGCTGCCGCTTCAGCCTCTTCGGCCGATGGCACTCCGACCGGTGGTTCCGGCTCTGGACAATTAACACTGACATTTCCCTCAGCATCGACGGTTTCCGTGCACGAATACAGTTCGTCCATCGCCTCGCGCTCGGACCAATCAGGCGAGTACCACCAGTAATGCTGGCTATACGCATCAATGGTGAGCGAGGGAGCGGTGCCATCATCTGGCCCAAATGCCCATTCAACCTCATACCCCTCGGGACGCGTCTGCGGAGTTGGGTCTACGCCAAGCGCCGTGGCCAACCGAACCGCAACATCTTCTGACACGGTTGAATCAGATCGATACACGTAACCCGTTGAGCCCGTCGGCAGCGCCGGAAGATCACCGACCACAAAGTCGGTGACAATCGTCCACGGCGCCATGTGGTCGGATGCCATGTCACCATTGATGGCGGAGTGTTCAGATATCGACAGTGCAGATTCCGAAGTGTCGGCGACAGCGGACTCTTCACTTCCGGTGGCAGCGCCGTCACTCCTCCCCTCGACGCGAATCACCTCTGGTGGGGTGAGGTCACCTGAGTCAGTGTCGTCGGCAGCACATGACACCGCAATGAGGGATAACCCGGCGATAACCAGGGGCAAGGTCAGAACACGATTCATTCTCATACCCGATTTGACGTCACCACTCACGAAAGAGTTCCCGAACTAGTTGCTGACCAGAGCGTCAACAAATTCGGTTGGGTCAAATGGCACAAGATCATCAACCTGTTCGCCTACACCCACAAATTTCACCGGGATACCGAGTTCTGTTTCGACTGCGAACACGATTCCGCCTTTTGCGGATCCGTCGAGTTTTGTCACAACTACCCCGGTCACGCCCGTTGCGGCAGCGAACTCTCTCGCTTGAGCAAGGCCGTTCTGGCCAGTTGTGGCATCGATGACTAACAATGTCTCGGTCACCACGCCACTTCCCTTTTCGGCTACTCGTCGAACCTTCGAGAGTTCGTCCATCAGGTTCTGTTTGTTATGTAGGCGGCCTGCAGTATCGGCGAGCACAAGATCGATGCGTTTGGCGCTCGCCCGTTCAACCGCATCGAACACCACACTTGACGGGTCAGCGCCGTCGGCACCTCGGACGATCTCTGCTCCCGAACGTTCAGCCCAGGTTTGGAGTTGGTCGGCAGCTGCTGCTCGGAACGTGTCGCCCGCGGACAACAAGACAGTCGAACCGGATGCGATCTGGCGCGATGCAAGTTTCCCAATCGTTGTCGTCTTGCCCACTCCATTGACGCCGACGAACAACCAAATCGATGTTCCTTCATCTGGTCGCATCGCAAGTTCACGATTCGCCCCTGCGAGCTGCGTCATCATCGACTCTCGTAGTGCTGCGATCAACGCATCGGGGCTCTCGATATCGCCCTTCTCAACACGTTCACGTAACGGGTCAAGCAACGACGTTGCGACGCTGATTCCGACGTCGGCGATCAGTAGTGCATCTTCGAGCTCTTCCCACACCGAGTCGTCAATGGCTGAACGACCGAGCACCGAACCAATCGCGTCAGAAAATGCTCCGCGCGCCCGCGCCAAGCGGTCACGCATCGACTTCGGCGCCTCTGGCTCAACCGGCTCAGCCTCGGCACTCTCGTCACCAATCTCGTCGGCAGCGACATCAGCAGCATCGTCGACCTCAGCTGATGGCTCCACCGCAGCCGCTGGTGCTGCTTGCTGTTGTTGAGGTGTAGCGACAGCTTGTTGGCGAGCGCTCGCTGGATCGGTCGACCCTCCCCGACGTCGGCCGGCAACTACTACTCCTACGCCAAACCCGAGTACGAGCAGGATGAGGACGAGATATATCCAGTTGTTTTGGTCCATCGGCAGTTGACGTTATCTGTGACGGGGAATCAGACGACGGCTCAATTACTCGACCCTGCCGAGACCCGTTCGGTCACCACCTTCGACGAACCGCCCGGCTGCATCGACACACCAAGCAATGCGTCTCCTGCTTCCATGGTCCGCTTTTGGTGCGACACGATGAGAAGTTGGGCTTCTTTACGGAATTCCTGAATGAGATTCAAGAACCGGTGAAGGTTGACATCGTCGAGCGCTGCCTCAACCTCGTCCATCACATAGAACGGAGACGGGCGAGACCGGAAGACAGCGAAGAGGAACGCAAGAGCGGTCAATGAACGCTCACCGCCCGACAGCAGCGACAACTTCTTCACATTCTTTCCGCTGGGCTTTGCCTCAACCTCAATGCCGGTGTTCAGCAAATCATCTGGTGCCGTCAACTTGAGCGCACCGTTACCACCGGGGAAGAGAGCCCCAAACAGTTGAGCAAAGTTCAAACTCACGTCAGCGAACGCTGACGCAAACACATTCTGAATCTCAACGTCGACTGCTGCGATGACTCTGTTGAGTTCACGGCGCGTCGAGCGGACGTCTTCTAGCTGCCCCTCAAGGAATTCGTGCCGCTGGCTGAGTTCGTTGAACTCTTCTAATGCCAAGGGGTTAATCGGTCCAAGTAGTCGCAGTTCTCGCTCAAGTTCACGCACGCGGCCCGCAGGTGTCGCCCCTTCCGGAACTTCTGGAGGTTCGGCGGCCTCAGCAACCTCTGGCTCGATATCGAGATCGCGACGCAGCGACTCGATCGTTGTCTCGAGTCGCAACTTCACTTCCGCTTCTGAAATTTCTGCTTTGGTGAGACGCTCGCGCGACTCTTCCAGCGCAGTCTCCAATGCTGAACGCTCCTGCCTCAGTTGGTCGAGACGCTCAGTAAGTTCGGTTACTTCCGCAGATTGGCGCTGGCGCTCTTCTACCAGTGAGTCACTGGCGGCGGTTACCTGAACACGTCGCTCTTCGACGAACACTCGCAACGCAGCAACCGCCCCAAGGGCCCGTTCAACTTGTTCGCGGCGGCCGGCTGCACCCGCTTGGGCTTCACGGTCGGCTTCAAGACGGCCATCGATGTCGGCGATCCGTCGGCGCAGAAATTCCTGCTGTTCATTGAGCCCAGCGGAGCGGACTTCGACGTCACGACGCCTTGATACCAACAGCGCCGACCACGCATCGATTGCCGCACGAGATTCATCTCGCTGACGCACTGCATCTGCTTCGGCCTGTTCGGCCGCGACAAGGGTTGGCAGGGCTGCCTCAAGTTCAGATAAGCGCTGTTCATTGACCTCAATCGCCGAGAGAAACTCTGTAATTGAACGCTCGGCGCCCTCGCGCTCAGCATCAACCTCACGCCGACGCGCTTGGGCTTGGGCCAATGCCTCTGATGCAGCGAGGAAGCGACCATCGTTTCGATCGAGTGCAGCGGTGAACTCCCGCTCTGCTGACAGCGCCTGGTCGAGAGTGGCGCGCGCGTCCGCACGGGCACCTTCGGCGACCTCAAGCGTCTTCATTGCAACATCGACCCGGGCACCAACCTCTTCAAGGGCCGCAGCGGTAGCACCGCCTGAGGATGATCCGATTCTCCATCCCGTTGCCGACAAACGATCGCCTTCAGGGGTCACGATGACGAGGTCATGATGAGACAGAGCGGCATCTATCGCTGCATCAAGTGACGGAGCGCTCACCGCGTGCGACAAGAGCCGCTCAAGAAGTGACTGAACCCCGGGGTTCGTCGCTCGTACGTGACCGAGAACCGAAACACACCCTGATGGAACTTCAGCTTTCACCGATGGGCCCGAGACCGCTGCGAGCACAGCTCCCGATGTGGCCGAGGTGCGGAGCGCCTCAAGTGCCGTGCGGGCATTCGGTGCTGATTCGACAACGACCGCAGACAGGGCCTCGCCGAGTGCGGCCTCAATCGCCGATTCCCATCCGGAATCGATTGCGATGACATCGAGCATTGTTCCGAGAACACCTTTAAGACCAGCAAGGCGTTCGGCCCCTGCACGAGCCCTTGCGGAGTCGAGGGCAAGTTGGAGGGCCTCTTGACGGGCCTTCAGGCGCTCAACCTCGGAGGATGCATCACGTTCAACTCGCTCGGCCTCTGCGAACGCGTTCTCAGCTGCGACACGCGCCGCCTCAGCGTCTGCGTGTTGGCGAACGAGTGGCTCTTCGGCGTTGGTGGCCGACTCGCACTCATTTCGGTACCGATCGATTTCATCAACAAGTTCGACAAGTTGGCCACGGGAGAGTTCAACTCGCTCAACCGCTCGATCACGTTCTGAGCGACTGCGCTCTAACGACGACCGAACCGATCGAAGCTCACCTCGCACCTCAGCGGCTGCAGTTGCGGCTTTCGAACCCAGGTCGACGCCACCGTGCTCGGCGGCCTGGCGTTCTGCTTCGAGTTGCCGTTCTTCTTCTTCAAGTGCGGCAACCTCGGGCTGCAACTCGGCGAGGCCTGCCTCAACTTCTGTGAGTTCAGAGCGGAACCCGGCAACATCGGCTTCAAGGGTTGCAATGACATCAGCGTCGAGACCTTGGGAGCGATCACGCTCCAACGACCGGCGGCGCTCATCGATAATGCCGAGGAGACCGTCAGCGCGTTCGATGAGGCGCTCGACGTTGCCGAGGCGATCGCGCACATCGCTCGCTCCCCTGGCGGACAGTTGCGCCTCGATACCCATGATCGAGGTGTCGAGTTCCGCAAGTCGGGTTTTCGATGTGTTCTGAACTTCACTTGCTTGTATGCGGTCGTTTTCGATCGTGACGAGCTTCGCTCGCTGCGTGGCAATCTCACGGCCAGCAACGAACACGCGGAGTGTGTCGAGTTCGGCCTGCAGTTCAACGTGTCGTTGTGCCGCATGCGCTTGGCGCTCGAGGGGTTTGAGTTGTCGACGCACCTCGCGCAACAAGTCTTGGAGTCGGACAAGGTTGGCTTCGGTGGCATCGAGTCGCCGTTGAGCTTTCTCGCGGCGCTTTCGATACTTGAGCACCCCGGCTGCCTCTTCAATAATCGACCGACGATCTTCAGGTCGCGCGTTTAAGACCGCATCGATCTGACCCTGCGACACGATCACGTGTTGCTGGCGACCAACACCTGCATCGGAGAGCAACTCTTGAACGTCGAGAAGTCGGCATGGCACACCGTTGATCGAGTACTCGCTGTCACCGTTCCTGAACAACACGCGAGTCACCGTGACCTCGGTGAACTCCAGAGGAAGGAGTCCTGCAGAGTTATCGAGCGTCAAACTCACTTCCGCACGACCGAGCGCGGAGCGCTTCGCTGTGCCGGCAAAGATGACGTCGTCCATCTTCTGACTTCGCACCGCTTTTGGTGCCTGCGCGCCGAGCACCCACGCCACTGCGTCAACGACGTTTGACTTTCCGGAACCGTTCGGGCCGACAACGACCGTCACCCCGGGTTCGAGGTCCATCGTCGTTGAATCGGCAAACGACTTGAAGCCTTTGAGAGTCAAACTTTTGAGAAACACGCCAAGATGAATCTACTCGGCCGAGCACACCAAAAGGTGGTGATTCAACGCTGACAAACCGGGCAGAAATGGCTGCCGCGCTGGTCGATCATCGTTCGGCGGATAATGCCTCGGCCACACGTCATGCATCGTTGACCGGTTCGGGCGTAGACCCTGTGACGATCTTGATATGACCCGGGTTCTCCATCGACACCCACGTACTGTGCATCGGCAAGGGTTGATCCCCCAAGGTCGACTGCTTCTTCGATGACATCGACGATCGAATCAGCAAGTCGACGGCAGGATCGTCTCGACAGGGTGTGCGCCTGGCGGTCAGGGCGAATACCTGAGCGGTGGCAAATTTCGTCGGCGTAAATGTTGCCGATTCCTGCGATCTCTGACTGATCGAGGAGCAGTGATTTCACCCGTCGCCGCCGGTTGCGACACATCGACACGACGTCATCGATGGTTACGCCGTCAACCAACGGATCGATACCAAGTCGTCCCAGTTCAGGAATGAGGATCTCGACCTCACCGCGCGATGCAACGACGACCTCCCCAAACGTTCGCGGGTCGATGAACAACATTCGCTTCCCATCGTCGAGTTCTGCAACGACATGGCTATGCGGCGGTGGCGCCGTACGGCCCTCATCGACCACGACCTGACCGCTCATACGAAGATGCACCATTGCAATCGAGTCTGCATCGAGTTCGAGCAACAGGTACTTTCCTCGCCGATCAACCCGAACCACTCGTGCTCCGGTGAGACCATCTCGAAGTTCCTTACGAGAGGTTCGACGAGCGACCCTTTCACGACCAACCGTCACCTCATCGAAACGACGGCCGACAAGGGTGCGCTCAAGGCCACGGCGGACTGTTTCGACTTCAGGTAGTTCAGGCATGATCCGAGGCGTGAAGCGCATCGATTGCTTCGCCCGCTGCCTGCTGTTCTGCCAACTTCTTCGATCGCCCTACGCCACTCCCAAGGACCTCGCCATCGATCACCACCGTTGCTGTGAATTCTTTGTCGTGGTCGGGCCCTTGAGCGGTAATCGTGTACGACGGCGACGGTCGCCCGAGTGACGCAAGCAGTTCCTGCAGGGTCGACTTCTGGTCGAGCCGGTCAAGGCGTGATGGTGCGGCTGCAAGCCGAGGAGCGATAAGACGTCGCACCACATCGAAGGCCTGTTGTGAACCAGCGTCGATGTAGACCGCTCCGAAGACGGCCTCAAGAGCGTCGGAAAGAATCGACTCCTTGTTGCGTCCGCCAGCTGCATCTTCGCCGTTACCGAGCAGAAGGTAGGCGCCGAGATCAATCTCTCTCGCAACCTCAGCCAGTGCCGATGCATTGACGACACTTTTGCGAAGGTCGGTGAGCACGCCCTCATCCCAATCCTCAAACTCGGAATAGACGAGGTCTGCAACCACCCAGCCAAGAACCGCATCGCCGAGAAATTCGAGGCGCTCATTCGAAACTTCGTCGTCGCTCTCCGCAATCCATGAGCGATGACTCAGTGCTCGGCGGAGCAGTACTACATCAGAAAATTCGTATCCGATGGACCGCTGAAGTTGCTCGAAGTGCCGGCTCATCGCCGACTCCTGATGTCAGAGCCCAGCCCGGGACGCCACGTAATCGACGGCGTCACGAACCGTCTTCAGGTCTTCGAGGTCTTCATCCTCGACACGGAAATCAGCGATCCGCGTGCTGAATGCCTCCTCAAGCGCCTCGACAAGTTCGATGAGAGCAAGTGAGTCGGCTTCAAGGTCGTCAACAAACGAATTGCCTTCGGCAATTCCAGATGGATCGGTCTCGAGAATGTCAGCGAGTCGATCGCGGACGGTGTCGAGAATTTCATCGCGGGTCAATTGTCCTTCAGCCACGACAGAAGTGTACTCCTGCTCGACGTTGCGGGAGATCAATCATGCGGTTGGATCGCTGCCGCAATCGAGCCAACGACGTCTGCATCGACCATGTCACGAGCGACGCCGATCGCATTATTGATCGCCGTCGGCGACGACGAACCATGCGAGATGATGCAGACACCATTGGTTCCGAGCAACATTGCGCCACCGTAGGTCTCTGCCTCCAGCGATGTTTGCAGGGGAAGAATTTCAGGCAGCAGTGCAGCTGCGTGCTCGGCGAGTTCGGCATTTGCAGTCACCGCTTCGGTGAGCGCTGACATCACCTGGCGCATTGCTCCCTCAAGAGTCTTCAACACGACATTTCCGGTGAACCCGTCGGTCACCACAACGTCACAGTCGTCAGACATGACATCTCGGCCTTCCACGTTGCCGATGAAATTGAACCCCGATGATTCGTCCAACAGTCCAAATGCCTCTTTGCGGAGTGAGTCACCCTTGCCGGCCTCTTCCCCGATTGACAACAACCCGACCCGCGGATTCGCAATTCCGAGTCGGTGTTCGGCGAAGATGCTGCCCATCTGAGCAAACTGCACGAGCCAATCGGCTTGAACTTCGGAGTTCGCGCCAGCATCGAGGAGCACCGTCGGAGTGCCGCCGGGTACGGGAATCATCGCTGCGATCGCCGGTCGACCAACTCCCCGAATACGACCCATGCGAAGAAGCCCTGAGGCCATCGTGGCACCTGTATTCCCTGCGGACACCATTGCTGATGCAACACCGTCGCGCACTGCCTCAGCGGCGCGCACCAGGGTGGAATCTTTTTTTCGTCGGACCCCATGCGCCGGGTCTTCATCCATTTCGATGACCTCGGAGGCCTCGATGAGCGGCAATGAGCCCGTATCTACACGAGATGGAAGGTCAGCGGGGCCGACGAGAGCGACTGGGATACCTGATTCGGCGGCGAGGAGAGCCCCTGCGACAATCGCGTCGGGAGCGTGGTCGCCGCCCATTGCATCGACGGCAACCGGGAGCATGTTGCGAGACTACTCAGGAGACGTCGACAACAACGCGATTCTTGTACCAGCCACACACCGGGCACACCGTATGTGGTCTCTTCGCACTGCCGCAGCGCGGGCATGTGCTGCGAGCTGGAGCTGACAGCTTCCAGTTGCTCGCACGACGACTGCGGGTCTTCGACTTTGAGGTTTTCTTCTTCGGAACGGCCACTTGACTTCTCCGTCACTCAATTGGAGGAACAGACTCTTCTTTTCCTCGAGGGCGAGATGAGGCTATCGGGGAACCACCAGATAGCGGTCGAGAGATTTAGTCGTCGAGTTGCAGGTCATCGAGTGCAGCCCATCGTTCATCTCGAACCACGACCACGCATTCGCAAGAGGCTTCGTTGCGATCAACGCCACACACGTCGCAGATCCCTTTGCAATCATCACTGCACAGCACGCTCATGGGCGTCTCGATCATCACCGTTTCTCGAATCGGTTCGACAAGGTCGATCTGGTCACCTTCAACAAGTGAAAGGTCACCATCGACAGACGACAGCCGGTCTCGATCTCGGGCCGGCGCAAAACGTTCATCGAAATCGACGTTCCGGACTCCCGAAATCGCCTTCAAACATCGCCGACACTCACCACTCCACGGAATCGCTACAAGACCTGAAACCGCAACATCATCGGTGGCGGCAACGGCGGTGACCCCAACAACGACATTTCCTGCAATTTCAGATTGTCCGGGCACGAACTGGCAGCCGAGATCTTCTGCAGAGATTTCGTGTTCGATGGTGCGCTCGCTGCCCGGGTGGCGCAGCAATTCCACCATGTTGATTCGAAGCGCCCGTGTCTGTGGCGATGACGTCATCGCTCTCCTCGTTAACGGTCTTGGTCGAAGAATCCCGACTCGTCAGTCTCTGGTGCTGACTCGTCTGCAACTGCTGTCTCCACACCGGTGATCGACAGCTTTTGGCGTCCGGTTGCAACAGCTCGGGTAAGACGTTCAAGAAGAATCTCAAAGCTTGCGAGCCGCTGATCGAGAAAATCTTCGGTCTCGTTCTTCAATCGACGAGATTCTGATGATGCCGTCTCCATGATGTGACGAGCCCGAGCTTCGGCGGCGCGAACGACTTCGGTTCGCTGCACCATCCGTTCTGACTGCACGCGGGCTGCTTCGACAACTTCCGCTGCCTCCCGTCGAGTTCGAGCAATGAATTCATCACGTTCTCGAAGGAGATGTCTCGCCTGGCGAAGCTCTTCAGGAAGTCTCGATAATGCCTCTGACAACAACTCGACCATTTCGTCTCGGTCGACCCGAGGAGACGAACTTAATGGCATCGTCGGAGCGGTCACGATGATGTCGACCGCCCGCTTCAGCAGCGTCTCTGCATCACCCAGATGCGGATCACGAGACACGTTGGCTTCGTAGGGTTGTTCGAATTCGGCGTCATCAACTCCTACGTCAATGCCCGGATCAACCTGATGAGGCATCCGATCATTCACCCATTCATCTTGGCTCATGAGTTGACCTCTCCGTGTTTGGTTGAGAGAGCAGCAGACACCGCTGGCACCACCATGTGATCGATCGATACTCCTTGAGAGGAAATTTCTCGGATGAATCGGCTGCTGATGTAGGCAAGATCTGGCCGACACGGAACGAAGACGGTTCGGATGCCGGTAAGGGCAACATTGTTGTGGGCCATCTGCTGTTCGATATCGAAATCGTTTGTCGTACGAAGACCTTTCACGATGATGTCAGCACCGGCAACCGCAGCAGCCTGAACCGCGAGCCCGCTAAACGCACCGACGGTCACATTTTGACGGTCACCGACCGTCTGCTCGGCGAGTGCAACACGCTCATCGGGGGTGAACAATCCCGAGGGCTTCGATGGGTTATGCAACACACCAACGACAACTGCTCCAAACACCTCAAGCGCCTGATCAACAACGTCAAGGTGCCCGAGGTGCATCGGGTCAAAGCTTCCGGGGACGAACGCAATACTCATGGGTGAGACCAACCTAGTTGAGCGAAACAAGAGAACTGTGGCGCGTTAGCCAGAGGCTCCGTCTTGACTGAGAATCGTTACCCAGGTGCGCCCGTATCGCCGTGCTTTCAGCGTTGTCCACCTGCCGATCGGCTCGACCTCGCGTGAACCCTCGGCTACGAGCAATGGGGCTGAAAGTTCGAGCAGCATCGAATTCCAGTCAACGGCGTCATATGGCGGATCTGCGAGAACGATGTCAGCGTCGAGGCGTTGCAGGTGTGATTCGACTGAACCCTGAACAATGGTGCTGACGGGGTTAAGCCCAAGGTTGGCGACGTTGTCGTTGAGCACTTGGAGGGCTGCCCGGTCATTTTCGATAAACGTGCAGTGGGCCGCTCCCCGTGATAGCGCCTCGATACCCATCGCTCCGCTGCCGGCGTAGAGGTCGGCGACGAGTGCCCCTTCAATTACTCCCATCGATCCAAGGGAGTTGAATACCGCTTCTCGAACGCGATCGGTTGTCGGACGGGTGTGGTTCCCCGCTGGGGCTTCAATCTTTCTGCCACCGAGGTGTCCCGAAACGACGCGCACAATCTCAGGCTACGTTTCGAATCCGCAATACTCGCGGTTATGAGTTCGGCCGAAGAACCCTTTGAGCCTTATCCGCAGATCGACTGCATCGACTGTGGGGGTCGTGCATTTCTCCTCACACACCCAAGGGAAGATGGCCCACGTTGGCTTCCGGGTGACATCGTTGCCTACCGATGCGAGGACTGTCTCGACCGCTGGGATCTCGTGCTTCCAGAGGATGAGGAATTCCCCGACTTCTGAGTGACGCGCATCGTCAGGATTTCGTGAGATAGTCGCCTTCGCGCTCAGAGAGTAAGAGAGTGATCTCAGATCGCAGCACATCTGATTGAGCGAGCTCCGGATCATCGTCGATGATCCGAAATGCAACCTCTCGAGCCTGCTCGATGAGTTCTCGATCACGACGCAGAGACGCAAGCCGGAGATCACTACGACCCTTCTGCGCCGACGACATCAACGTGCCTTCGCCCCGCAACTCAAGATCAATTTCCGCAAGTTCGAACCCATCGGTTGATGCCACCAATGCCTCGATGCGCGGGTTGGCGTCTTCGCTGGTCGTCATCAGCCAACAGGTCGACGCATGTTCACCGCGGCCAACACGCCCGCGCAACTGATGCAACTGCGCAATTCCGAAACGGTCAGCATCGAGGACCACCATCACCGTCGCGTTGGGGACATCAACCCCGACTTCAATCACGGTGGTTGCCACGAGAACGTCGAGTTCGCGTGCGCGGAAGGCCTCCATCGTTGCTTCCTTTTCCGCAGACGACATTCGGCCGTGGAGAAGACCGACCCGAACATTCGAAAGTTCGCCGGCGGCGAGTTGTTCGAAGGTTTCTTCTGCTGAGGCAACTTCTAGGTTCTCGCTCTCTTCGATGAGGGGACAAACGACGTAGGCCTGCCGACCTGTCTCGACTTCGTCCCGAACCGATGCCCATACATTTGCTTCTGAAAGTGGCCCGGCCGCCCAATGTGTCGCAATTGGAGTTCTTCCAGGCGGCAACTCGTCAAGTGCGCTCACTTCAAGATCTCCGTAGACCGTCATTGCGGCCGTTCGCGGAATCGGTGTTGCGGTCATCACGAGAAGATCGGGGACAACACCGTCAGACTTCGCTCTCAACGCTGCTCGTTGTTCGACACCGAATCGGTGTTGCTCATCGACGACGACTGCTCCGAGGCTTCCGAATTCGACTCCTTCTTGAATCAGTGCATGGGTGCCGATCACGATGTCCACCGATCCGTCGGCGAGCCCGGCGAGAACCTCGCGTCGATCTTGGCCGGTCACCCGATTGGTTAAGAGTTCGACTCGCAGGGGCCGCTCACCAAACAGGTTGTCGCCATCGACGACGACAAGTCCATCGAGCAACGCTTTCACACCACTGCCGTGCTGCTCCGCAAGAACTTCGGTCGGCGCCATGAGAGCGCCTTGGTGGCCACCAGACACCGCATTGAGCAGTGCAGCAACTGCCACAATCGTTTTTCCTGCCCCAACATCACCTTGTAAGAGCCGGTGCATCGGCTGGGGTGACGCCATGTCGTTGGCAATTTCATCGATGGTGCGGCGTTGCGCCATCGTCAACGGAAAGGGGAGCGCGCCCACAAAGCGTTCGACAAGTTCGCCACCCACAACGTGCTCAATGCCCTGTGAGGTTCGCTCAAGTTCACGCTTTCGTCGAACAAGTTCGACCTGCACTCGAAGCAACTCGTCGAAGGCGAGTCGGCGTCGAGCAGCGGTCGCATCAGCCATTGAGTCGGGGCCATGTATCGACTTCAGTGCTTCGAAACGTCCAATAAGCCCAAGCCGTTCCTGATCGGCGACTGATAGCGGGTCGGCGAGTCCTCTTGATTCGCATCGCCTCAGCGCTTGGTCGACGAGTGCTGCAAGCTCCCACGTCGTGATGCGCACCTTCTCGCTCTGGGGGTAGATCGGCACGATGCGGCCCGTTCGGTCACCGATGAGGTCGACAACCGGGTTCGTCATCTGAAGGCTTCCTCGATAGTCCTCCACCTTGCCGTGAATTGCGACCACCAGTCCGACGGTAAGTTGCCGTGCTCTCCATGGCTGGTTGAAGAAGGTAATTCGGAGTGTCCCCGTTCCGTCGCCCACCCGGACGTTCACCATCTTTCGGCGATTTCGCATCTGCCGTTCTTCGACCCCTCGAACCTCGACCACGAGCAGAACTTCTTCTCCCAAGGCTGCGTCTGCGACCCGCTGCTGATTCGTGCGATCAACCCATCGTCGTGGGTATGTCATTAAGAGTTCGAGAACATCGCTGATGCCGTACTCGTGAAGGGCGCGTTGTTTTGCCTCACCGACTCCCTTGAGACGCGCAATATCGATCTGAGCAAGATCATCAAAGGTGAGTGGAGGTTCAGATATCTCGGCGTTCGTGTTCATTGATTGCGATCTCGCAGGAAAGGGAGCTCACTCAAGAAACTAGTAGCGAAGTATTTATGCGTAGTCGATCGACTGCACGGTGTTAGATAGCGAAGTTCGCCGATAGCGTGCGGTGGTCGCAAGGGAATTCGAGATCGAATTCCTGCCCGGAGGCGGAACAGGTCCGCTATCGCAAGGAGTAATTGGTCGAGATGGCATCGGTATGTGAGTTGTGTGGTAAGGGCCCGTCATGGGGCATGAACGTGTCGCACTCGCATCGTCGCACTAAGCGTCGATGGAACCCGAACATCCAGCGTGTGCGGGCAAGCGTAAATGGGGCGACGAAGCGCATGAACGTCTGCACTGGCTGCATTAAGTCAGGCAAGGTTGTAAAAGCCGGCTGATCAGGTCTCAACCTGAACTCCGACCCTCACAACCGCTACAGTTCTCAACATGCAGGGAGTCATCAAGTCTTTCGACCCGTCATCGGGCGTCGGCATCATCATGTGCGACTCCGACCTTGCCGATTACGACCTGGCATCTGACGCCCTCGAGGGTTCTGTCTTCCGAATGCTCCGCCAAGGTCAACGCGTCGTGTTCGATCTCGATGACGCTGGTTGTGCAACATCGCTCCGCCTTGGTAGCGAAGTTGACATGGGAACACCGGGCCACTGAGCCCTCGGTAACCCCTTCCCCTCCGGCGTAGCTCAGATTCCTCGCTGGCGCGCCATCTCTAAAGATGATCGGTTGGCCATTTGACCTATCACTGTATGAGATAGGTCATCTTCACAAACTCACGAACGGCAGCACCCGCGCCTCTTGACTTTGCGCTCACCTGAGCAAGACTGTTCATCAGACGTCTTCAACTAGACCCCGTCAACGGCCGTCTAGCCGACACCACCTCGAGGAGCAGATGACATGAGCGGACACAGCACCAACGTACGCCTTCAGCAATGGGTTGCGAAATGGGCCGAAGTGATGCAACCCGACGACATTTATTGGTGCGACGGAAGTGCAGAAGAATATGACCGCCTGTGCAACGAGCTCGTTGAAGCCGGGACGTTCACGAAACTTGACGAGGCGAAACGTCCGAACTCGTATTGGGCGCACTCCGACCCCGGCGATGTTGCCCGAGTCGAAGACCGCACCTACATCTGCTCCCCCACCGAAGATGAGGCCGGACCAAATAACAACTGGCGTGACCCAGCCGAAATGCGAGACGAACTTATAAGTCTGTACACCGGCTGCATGAAGGGCCGCACGATGTACGTCGTGCCGTTCTCGATGGGCCCACTCGGATCACCAATCGCGCACATCGGCGTGCAACTCACCGACTCTGCCTACGTCGCTGTGTCGATGCGCATCATGACTCGTATGGGACAGGCCGCTCTCGATGTCCTCGGCGACAACGATTGGGTGCCCTGCTTGCACTCCGTCGGTGCTCCTCTTGCCGAAGGCGAAGCCGACGTCGCATGGCCCTGCGATGCCAAAAACAAATACATTGTCCACTTCCCGGAGACCCGTGAGATCTGGTCGTACGGTTCGGGGTACGGAGGCAATGCTCTACTCGGAAAGAAATGTTTCGCCCTTCGCATCGCCTCGGTGATGGCACGTGATGCCGGATGGCTCGCCGAGCACATGCTCATCTTGAAACTCACCAACCCAGAAGGCTCCTCGAAGTACATTGCGGCTGCGTTCCCATCGGCCTGTGGCAAGACAAATCTTGCGATGCTCGTGCCAACGATCCCGGGCTGGAAGGCCGAAACCATTGGTGACGACATCTGCTGGATGAAGTTTGGTGATGACGGTCGCCTTTACGCAATCAACCCGGAGGCTGGATTCTTCGGAGTTGCACCAGGCACCGGTTACGACACCAACCCCAACGCCATGGAAACCCTCTGGGGTAACTGCATCTACACCAACACCGCACTCACCGCCGATGGCGATGTGTGGTGGGAAGGAATGAGCGACGAGCAACCCGCACGCGCAACCGACTGGAGGGGCGATGTGTGGACGCCCGAGTCCGAAGGGCCGGCTGCACACCCGAATGCTCGGTTCACCGCACCTGCTTCGCAATGCCCATCGGCTGCCCCTGAATGGGAAGACCCCGCAGGCGTGCCGATCTCGGCAATTCTCTTTGGCGGCCGCCGACGCTCAACCGTCCCATTGGTCACCGAAGCGTTCGACTGGGAGCACGGTGTCTTCCTCGGAGCAATCATGGCTTCAGAGACAACAGCCGCCCAGCAAGGAGCGGTCGGCAAACTGCGCTTTGACCCGATGGCGATGCTGCCATTCTGCGGCTACAACTACGGCGACTACTTCGCCCACTGGCTCAGCATGGGAACCAAAGCAGACCCAAGCAACTTGCCAAAGATCTTCTTTGTCAACTGGTTCCGCCGAGACGAAGATGGAAGGTTCCTCTGGCCAGGATTCGGTGAGAACTCTCGCGTCTTGAAGTGGGTGTTCGACCGAGTCGATGGCAACAGCGATGTGGTTGAAACGCCTATCGGTCTACTACCGGCCGACGGTGCCCTCGATACCACAGGACTTGATATCGACTCCGCTGACCTCGAAGCGATCCTCAGCGTCGATGTTGACGGCTGGAAGAGTGCGATCCCAGAAATTCGCGAACACCTCAGCAGGTTCGAACCGCGACTTCCCGATGCCCTACCGGCGGCTGTCGATCGGCTCGAATCAGCACTTGCGTAAACGAACCTTGCGCCAGCTCGAGCTCCACCCGACCCGATAGCGTCATTGCGGTGGCAACGCGTATTCGTCTCGTTATTTCCATCGGTCTCGTCGCTCTCAGCACTGCGGGGTGTTCCACGTTGACCGGCGCCGACCATACGGTCGATGTCGACGGCCAGGGCTACACCTCCACTGAGGCAGATGCGCTGTTCGATGAGTACTTCGCCAAGTCGGAGATCTTTGGCACAACACCACTCGACTCCGGGGGCTTTGGTGACGCAGATCGAGCCCGCCTTCTCTTGAACGCGATGGTGCGTTCAAGTTCAGTTCGATCGATTCTTGATCGGTCGGGTGATGACATCACCGACGGCGATCTTGACCTCTATTTCGCAACGCTCCCCTCTGCGAATCCGATCAACGAACTCAGCGAGCAGATGCGTGAGTTGATCGCCATGACAAGCGTTGACGTCATTACCTCCGCGCTGGCGCGTGCTGAGCTTCCCGATGCAGACGAACTTGAAGAGATGTATCTCAGTGCTCCGGTGAGCACCGGCCTGCTATGCCTTCGACACATCCTTGTCGAAACCGAACAAGAGGCCAATGTCATCGTCGACGAATTACGCGACGGAGCCGACTTCGCCGAACTTGCCGCCGAACGATCACTCGAAGGTTCGGCAAGCATCACCGGCGGAGCGCTGACCGGCACCGAATCACAATGCCTGCCAACGGCACAATACATTTCTGGCTTCGACGCTGATTTCGTCGCAGCTGCGTTCGCGGCTCCGGCAACCACCTGGTCACAACCTGTTGAAACACAGTTCGGATGGCATGTCATCCTCAATCGACCATGGTCAGAGGTCGGAAGCGATGTCATCGCCTCGTACGCGAGCCCCGACGGACCACTGTTCTACGTTGATGCAGTGCTGAACTCCGCTGATGTCACCGTCGACTCCCGCTACGGCCGTTGGGACCCAGCTAGCGGGCGCATCGTCCCGCTCGGATGACACCTCTAGAAACGTCGCCGACATCTGGTGCCGCACCGACGATCACTGTCGTCGGGCTCGGGCCCGGCAGCCCACTGCTCATCACAGAACACACGAAAACGGCCATCGACAAGTCGTCGTCTCGTTTTCTACGAACGGCGCAACACCCGAGTGCGTTTCTTGTGCCGAATGCGACAACCTTCGACGACATCTATGACACAGCAGATCGGTTCAGTGATGTCTACGAACACATTGCCAACACTCTGATCGAGGCTGCTCAGGTCAACGGTGATGTGCTGTACGCAGTGCCCGGCTCACCACTTGTCCTCGAGCGCACCGTCGAACTTCTCCGGGCACATACAGAAGTCAAGTGCATCGTTCTTCCTGCGATTTCGTTTCTCGACGAAGTCTGGGCACGCCTCGAAATTGACCCTGTTAATGCCGGCGTCCGCCTCATCGATGGTCACCGTTTTGCGACAGAGGCTGCGGGAGAACGAGGGCCGATGCTGGTCGCTCATGTTCACGCCGACTGGGTGTTGTCTGAGATCCGGCACTCGATCGACGCCGGCCCAGATGATGACGCCCAAACCGCTCTCGATGGCTCGGTCGTCATCGGGCTCACTGCAGTGGGCACAGACGAGGAACAGATCGTGTCGACGACATGGGCCGAAATGGAGCATGACATCACGCCCAACCACCTCACCTCGCTTTATATCCCCAATCTTGCGGTGCCGGTGGGACATGGCTACGTGAGATTTCATGCTCTTGCCCGCACACTCCGAGAACAATGTCCGTGGGATATCGAACAAACCCACACCTCACTTCTCCCATATCTCATCGAAGAGACCTACGAAGTCGTCGATGCCATCAACGGTTTGAGCGACGATCCGACATCTGATGAACATCTCATCGAAGAACTTGGAGACCTTCTCTACCAGATCGAGTTCCATGCAACGATCGCTGAGCAACAGGGTCGTTTCACGATTGCCGATGTCACTTCAGCGATTCACGACAAACTCGTCCGTCGCCACCCGCACGTCTTCGGTGACGTTGACGCAACCGACTCGGCGACCGTCATCAGCAATTGGGAGAACATCAAACGCAACGAACGCAGCACCAACTCTGAGCAGCGAGCATCAGTGCTCGATGGTGTGCCAACTTCGCTCCCGGCTCTCTCCCACGCAGCGACCGTGCAACGCAAAGCCGCAAAAGTGGGCTTCGACTGGCCCGACACCTCTGGCCCGCTCGACAAAATCGCTGAGGAAACCGCAGAAACGATCGACGCACATCAGTCTGGTGACGAGAACGAAATTCGGTCAGAGGTCGGTGATCTTCTGTTCGCAGTGGTGAATCTCGCCCGCCATCTCGACGTCGAGCCAGAGGCGGCGCTTCGGAGCGCCACCGATCGCTTCAATGCACGCTTTCGCGAGGTTGAGCGTCTCGCCGATGCTGCTGATTTGTCTCTTCGAGACCTCGACATCGACGGCCTTGACCAACTGTGGAACGACGCAAAACGCAATCTCAAGAACTGACGAGGCGGCATCGTCAACACCATCGAATACGGCATGCCCGTGTTCGATATTGACCCGATACGTTGAACAGCGAACATCGACGCCATTTAGGGAAAGACAGCACAATGAGTGAAATCATCCACGTTCATGGTCGTGAAATTCTTGATTCTCGCGGCAATCCCACTGTGGAGGTCGAAGTTGCATTGACCTCAGGGGCTGTTGGACGGGCGGCGGTTCCAAGCGGTGCGTCCACCGGTGAACACGAGGCAGTCGAACTACGTGACGGCGGCGATCGATACCTCGGCAAAGGTGTGACGACAGCGGTCAACTACGTCAATACCGAGATTGCCGACTGCCTCACCGGCTGGGATCCCATCGATCAGCGAGCAATCGATCTCGAACTAATCGAACTCGACGGCACCGACAACAAAGGTCGTCTTGGCGCAAATGCGATTCTTGGCACCAGTCTTGCCATTGCAAAAGCCGCAGCAGCAGACATGCAGATGCCTCTCTACCGCTACGTCGGCGGAGCCAACGCTCATGTTCTTCCAGTACCAATGATGAACGTGCTCAACGGTGGCGCGCACGCCGATAACAGCGTTGACTTCCAAGAGTTCATGATCATGCCGGTCGGAGCGCCATCGTTCAGCGAGGCGCTTCGATGGGGAACGCAGACCTACCACGTGCTCAAAGGTGTACTTCACGACCGCGGACTCGCAACCGCAGTTGGTGATGAAGGCGGCTTCGCTCCGAACCTTGCATCAAACGAGGACGCAATTGTGCTGCTGCTCGAAGCCATCGAAAAGGCTGGGTACCGACCGGGCGACGACATCGCCATTGCACTCGACCCTGCGGTGAGCGAGATCTATCGAGATGGGGCATATCACCTCGATGGTGAGGGCAAAGTCCTCTCGGCATCTGAACTCGCTGAGTACTGGTCAAGAATCGTGAGCAGCTACCCGGTGGTCTCTATCGAAGACGGCATGGCCGAAGACGATTGGGACGGTTGGTCAGCGCTCACACAGGCCGTCGGCGATGAATGCCAACTCGTCGGCGACGACTTGTTTGTCACCAACAGCGCTCGTCTCCAAATGGGCATTGACCGCACGGTTGCTAACAGCATTCTCGTCAAGGTGAACCAAATCGGTTCACTCACTGAAACACTCACCACCGTCGGACTCGCTGCCGCGAATTCGTATTCTTCAGTGATGAGCCACCGAAGCGGCGAAACCGAAGATGCGACGATCGCTGATCTCGCAGTCGCTACAAACTGCGGGCAAATCAAGACCGGAGCGCCGTGTCGATCAGATCGCGTCGCCAAGTACAACCAACTATTGCGCATCGAATCTGAACTCGGCGACACTGCAGCATTTCTTGGTGCCGACGCCCTCGCTCCTCGGTAGGGGCGGCTCACATCGATGACACCGCCATCGCGAGCACGCGTGCGAACATAGAGGTGTGAAGAAGCGCTCTGGCCCCTCTGGTTCTGGGCGCACCAAACGTTCACGCATACCCCGATTACGTCGCCCGGCCGCGGAGCGCGGGACGAGTCGAAATTCGACACGGAGAAAGATCGAAGGGGCTGCTGCATCGACCTCTCGCACCACTCTCCTCATCGGCGCCGTCAGCCTCGTGGTCGTTGGTGCTGCGATCACATCGGTGATCGTGTTGCCATTGCAGACATATCTCGGTCAAGGCGATGAAATCGACCGGCTAGAAACCGAGCTCGAGCGAATGACCGCAATTAACGACGATCTTCAGGCCGAAGTAGACCGTCTTCGCACCGATACCGGCGTCGAGGAAGCAGCCCGCGATCAACTCGGATACGTGTCTGATGGAGACGAGAGGGAGACCATCTTGCCATTCCCTGACCTGCCGACTGACCTCCCGAACGGCTGGCCCTACGGCGTCATCGATGAGGTCATGAACTTTCGAATGTCAAACCCATAACCCTCTCGCTCGCCGCTCGCATTCACAGGCACTGCTCGACACGACTACAGTTTGAAGTGTCTAACTACAACAGGGCATCCACACCAAGGGAGTGACGATGGCAGGCAGCATTCTTGGCGAACAGGTTCTCCGCAAAGAGGACCCAAAGTTCTTAACCACCGGCGGCGAATATCTCGCCGATATCTCTGAGCCATTGCTCGAGGGCGCGGCCCACGTGGTCTTCGCTCGATCGCCAATGGCACATGGCACGATCGAATCGATCGATATCTCTGAGGCCGAATCAATGCCGGGAGTCATCGGTATTTACACCGCAGACTCACTCGGGCTCGAGCCCACAAAATCGAACTTCAACCCAGGTGTTGCACGGACGCTTCTTGCAAGCGACAAAGTGCGCTGGGTGGGTGAACCAATTGTTGCAGTCGTTGCCGAAACCTACGCACAGGCAACCGATGCCGCACAGATGGTCTTCGTCGACATCGATCCGCTTCCCGCAGTGATCGACATGAAGGAAGCCCTCACCTCGTCGACCCACATCTATGACGGTGCTGGCTCAAACGCGGTGTTTGACTCTGCTGCGTTCGGCGGACAGCCCACCACTGGCGATGCCTTCTTCGAAGGCTGCGAGGTCGTGGTCTCAACTGAAGCTCTCAACCAGCGGGTTGCCCCATGCCCGCTCGAACCACGCGCCGCTGCCGCAACATGGCATGAGGGTCGCCTCTACGAGTGGCTTTCAACCCAGCATGCTCAAGGTGCCGTCGGGCCCATTGCGGGCGCCAATGGTATTGAGGCCTCTCAAGTCCGGGTCATTACCCCAGACGTTGGTGGCGGTTTCGGTGCAAAGATTGGTTGCTTCTCAGAAGAACTTCTGCTCGGACTTCTCTCGAAGGAAAGCGGACGGCCAATCAAGTTTGCGGAGACCCGCAGCGAGTCGATGATGAACCTCGGTCACGGCCGAGCACAGCATCAGGTGATCAAAGTCGGTGGATCTCGTGACGGCAAGATCACCCATTTCCAGCTTGAAATGATTCAAGACTCTGGCGCATTCTGCGAAGTGGGAACCATCCTCGGTGCACTCTTCACCCGACGCATGGCTGCTGGCGTGTACGCCTTCGACAATGTTGAAGCGCACTGCGCATCGGTTGTTACCAACACGACGCCTGTCGTTGCATACCGCGGAGCCGGCCGGCCTGAGGCCACCGCAGCAACCGAGCGAGCGATGGACCTCTTCGCCGCCGAAATCGGAATGGACCCCGCAGAGGTTCGCCGCAAGAACCTCATCGCACCGTTCAATGAGCCACACACCACCGCAATTGGTGAGGCCTACGACGTGGGCGACTTCGTCGGCAGTCTTGACCGTGCCCTGGAGCACGCTGGTTACGAGGATCTTCGGGCCGAGCAGGCACAACGTCGTGCCGACGGTTCATCGAAGCTGCTTGGCATTGGTGTCTGCACCTATGTCGAAATCACCGGTGGCGCTGGCGCTCCAGAAGAAGACGCGAAGATCATCATCCACCCAGACGGCACCGGCACGATTTACACCGGTACCTCACCTCACGGCCAAGGTCATGACACTGCGTGGTCGATGATTGCAAGTGCCCAGACCGGTATCGACATCGACAAGTTCACACTTGTCTGGGGCGACACCGATCTCACCCCTGTTGGTGGTGGAACGATGGGTTCACGCTCGCTGCAACAAGGTGGCCTCGCTGTCAACCAGGCGGCTGAGGGAATCGTCGAGCAGGGTCGTGAGATTGCGGCTCGCCTTCTTGAGGCCGATGCTGCCGACGTGGTGCTCAACACCGAGACGGGCGAATTCCATGTCGCCGGTACGCCTGCAGTCACGAGTTCGTGGGCTGACATTGCAGCCTCGGCTGGTGAAGCGGGACTCATCGAGCAAACGACCTTCCAAGCGCCGGGCGCCACCTACCCATTTGGTGCACACGTCGCGGTTGTCGAAGTTGATCGTGACACTGGCCTGGTAAAGCATCTTCGCCACATCGCCTGCGATGACGCCGGCACCATGGTGAACCCGATGCTGCTCGCTGGCCAGGTCCATGGTGGAGTTGCCCAGGGCACCGCTCAAGCACTGTACGAAGAAGTTCGTTACGACGCAGACGGCAACCCGGTCACCTCCAACCTTGCTGATTACACGATGATCTCGGCTGATCTCATGCCAACGATTGAGCGCATCCCGATGGAAACACCAACCTTCGTGAATCCGCTCGGCGCGAAGGGCATCGGCGAGTCAGGCACCATCGGTTCAACACCTGCAGTTCACTCGGCAGTGATCGATGCTCTGTCACACCTCGGCGTGCGGCACATCGACATGCCGTGCACGCCAGAAAAGGTGTGGCAAGCAATGAACGCTGCTTCCTGATCAGCGTCACAGATATCCGGTACTCGATGCCGGCCAAATTCTCATCTATGAGTGAGGGTTTGGCCGGCATCAGTCGTTGTGCACCTCGTTCCTCACACCGCTCAATGACGACGTAGCCTGAACCCCGTGACCTCCACGCAGTCCCCCATCATCGCCTCCGACCTCGTGCGTACCTTCGGAAGTGGTGAAGACGAAGTCCGTGCCGTTGACGGTGTCAACCTTGAAGTCACCGCTGGTGAAGTATTCGGTTTTCTTGGCCCAAACGGCGCCGGCAAAAGCACCACCGTCCGCATCCTCACCACCTTGCTCAAGCCAAGCGCAGGCTCGGCTTCGGTTGCGGGCTATGACATCGAGACCGAGGCCGATGCAGTTCGCCGCAGCATCGGCGTTGCCCTGCAGGACGCTGCCATCGACCCGTTGATGACGGGTACCGAACTTCTTCGTCTTCAAGCGGTGCTCTATGGCATTCCGCGAAACGCACAGCATGAGCGTGCCGGCGAACTCCTCGAACGCGTCGGGTTATCAGCCGCTGGTGACCGCCGTGTGGGGACGTATTCAGGTGGCATGCGACGCCGCCTTGATCTCGCGCTCGCACTTATCCATGAACCCAGCGTGCTCTTTCTTGACGAACCGACGACCGGTCTTGACCCGATGAGCCGTATGTCGCTGTGGGAAGAAATCCGTCGCCTCAACAACGACGGCACCACTGTGCTGCTCACGACGCAATATTTAGAAGAAGCTGACCAACTCGCTGATCGCGTTGCCATTATCGATAACGGAAAGATTGTTCGGGAAGGTCGACCTGAGGCTCTCAAGACCGATGTTGGTGCACCAACTTTGCTCATCTCGGTGGCCGACGACCATGTTGAACCTGCACGAGAAGTGCTCGCTCAATTCGGCGAAGCTCGACCAACCGCAGAAGGCACACTCGGTGTTGGCCTCACCCAGGGTGCGGGCGATGTCTCCAATGTTGTGAGAGCGCTCGATGCCAAAGGCATCGTTGTCGAGCACCTCGAACTTCGGGCACCGAGCCTCGACGACGTATTCGCTGAGGCAACCGGCCATCGCCTTGAAGGCGCGTCATGAGCACGATGGCGCTTCGCCGCCGCGACCAAATTGGAGCACTCTCGTCCCGCTCAGTGCTGTCGCTCGTGCGCCAACCCAGCCTTGTCGTACCGTCGCTCGTCTTCCCATTGTTCTTTGTGGCCCTTGGAACAGCATCGTTCGCCCGAGCGATCAACATTCCCGGTTTCCCAGAGGTTGACTCATTTCTCGACTTCGCACTCGCCGGGTCTGTCGTGCAAGGGGTGCTGTTTGGCTCGGTGACGAGTGCTGCCGCTCTGGCGACAGATATTGAGACCGGATTCTTTGACCGTCTTCTCGTCGCACCAAGTAGCCGCACTGCGATTCTCGTCGGTCGACTTGCAGGAGCGATGGTCTACGGCCTTGCCCAAACCTTGTTCTTCACGCTCGTGCTCTTCCCCTTCGGACTCAGCATCCAATCTGGAGTCATCGGGCTCATCGCCATGATGATCGGTGGGCTCTTCACCGCTCTTGCCGTTGGCGCGTTGATGTCGGCGATGGCAATCAAAACCGGCTCCAGCGAGGCCGTTCAAGGCTCGTTCCCGCTGATCTTCATTTTGCTGTTCTTCTCATCAGCGTTTTTCCCACGGCAAACGATGGACGGTGTCTACCGGCGCATCGCCGACCTCAATCCCCTGTCGTACCTCGTCGAGGGTTTCCGCTCACTCACCATCGACCAACTGACGTTGACCGCTGTGCTGCAGACCATTCTCATTCCTGCGGCGATCTCGGTGGTCGGTATCGGTATCTCGCTTCGCACGCTCCACAACCGTTTGGTCGCATCATGAGTGCATCGCTCGGTATAGCAACACGAAGTCTCCGAAATGTTCGACGACTTCCATCAGCATTCGTTCCGGCTCTTCTGATGCCCGTTTTCCAGGTCGTCGCATTCTCCGGCACCTACGCAGGCGTCACTCAGATACCTGGTTTCCCAACCGACCGATCAGTGAACTGGTACCTTCCGATGGCCGTCACAATGGGTGCTTCGTTCGCCGGGCTCGGCACGGGTTTCTCCATGATTCGTGACTTGCAGACCGGTTTCTACGATCGTCTTCGCATGGCGCCTACGAGCAGGCGACAGCTGTTGCTCGGGCCGTATATCGCGGCATGGGTACGAGCCTGTATCGCCGTCGTGCTCGTCACTATTTTTGGTTTCGCTCTCGGCGCACGACCAGTTGGCAACGGTCTCGGGACCTTCAGCCTGTTCATTGCCGGCATTGGAATGGCAACGATCGGCACCGGGTGGGGGCTCGGTCTTGCCTACCGCTTCCGCGATATGCGCGCCGCCGCAATCATGCAGCTCACACTTTTTCTCGGCCTCTTCCTTACCGACGCACAAACCCCAATCCCTCTCATGGATGGGTGGCTTGAATATGTGGCTCGATGGAATCCACTCACACAGGTGCTCGATGTCGCCCGTATTGGATTTATCGACGGCATCAGTGGTCGAGATCTCCTCGTCGGAATGCTCGTCATGGTCGCAATCAGTGCTGGGGCATGGCTGTTTGCCTTCACTGGTCTCGCTCGTCTCGACGACTAGATGATGCTGTGAGCTCAAGGGCTCGCAGGTACCGTAATACCGTGACATCGACTATCAAGCGGCTCCGCATTGCCCTCGGGCTTGTTGGCTCGGTCGCAGTTGCCGGTGTCATCGGTTACCGGGTCACGGGGCTGGGCTGGATGGAGGCCATCTATATGACGGTGATTACCGTCACGACCGTTGGCTATCGGGAAGTGGGCGGACAGCCATCGATTGGTGAACAAATTTTCACCATCGTCATTATCACCACCGGCGTCTCAACCGTGCTGTATACGTTCACATTGGGTGTTCAAACAGTGGTCGAGGGCCAGTTGCGCGAGTTTGTGGGAAGGCGAAGAATGAACAAAGTGATTGAGGGATTCAGAGACCATACGATCGTCTGCGGACTTGGTCGTGTCGGCCAGACCGTTGTCGATGACTTGGTGTCGCATGGAGAGACCGTTGTCATCGTCGACGAAAACCCCGAGCAGGTGAGAGACGTCCACCACCCGGTAGTCGTCGGCGATGCGACTCTCGATTCAACGTTGCGTTCCGCAGGAGTTGAGCACGCACGCGCCCTTATCGCTGCTCTTGAGGGCGACGCTGAAAATCTTTTCGTCACGCTCTCCGCTCGTACGATCAACCCCGAGTTGTTCATCGTGGCCCGTGCGCGCGCCGGCGAAAGTGTTGCAAAACTCTCCCACGCTGGTGCAGATCGTGTGGTCAACCCTCAAGATCTCGGTGCAAGCCGCATGGCATCGTTCGTCGTGCAGCCACATGTTGCCGAGTTCGTCGATGTGGTGATGCACGAACGCTCTCACGAATTTCGAATCCGTGAATACCAGTTAACTCCGAACTGCTGGCTCGTCGGTCAAGAGGTTGGTGATGCCCGTTTGCGTGACCGCACAGAGGCTCTCGTCTTGGCGGTGCGCACCAACGATGGAACATTCATAACCAACCCTGAACCCAGCATCACGCTCGCGGCTGGCGATGTGCTGATCGTTGTTGGCACCGAAGAAGGACTTGCCGGTCTGCAAGAGGCGCTTGCATGAGAAGCGAACGAACCCATGTGCTTCTCGACCTTGACGGCACTCTGAGTGACTCCGAGCCTGGCATTCTTCGGTCGCTGCAGTGGGCCTTTGAGAAAGAGGGTTTCCCAATACCCACCGAAGAACAAGTTCGGTCAGTCATTGGGCCTCCGTTTGAAATCGGTCTTCCGCAGATCGGCATCCCCGATGATGACCTCGAACGCGTCATCGATCGCTACCGAGAGCGTTACGCAACGATCGGCGCCTTCGAAAACACCCTGTACCCAGGAATTGTCGAGATGCTCGACGCGCTCAGCAGCGATGGTCTCAGTCTCTCCGTCGCAACGGCAAAGCCCGAGGTGACCGCGCACCCGATACTTGATTACTTCGATATTTCAGATCGGTTTGCAGTAAGAGCAGGGGCGACGCTCACCACAGACCGGCGTGCGAAAGCCGAGGTCATCGAGTTTGCGCTCGGCGAACTCGGTATCTCAGGTGACCCTGATCTCGGTGACCACGTCATCATGGTTGGAGACCGAGACCACGACGTGCTCGGCGCAAAAAGCCATGGAATTCCATGTATCGGAGTGACATGGGGGTATGGCAACCCTCCTGAACTCCTCGGCAGCGGAGCCGTTGCTCTTGCAGATTCTCCTGCTGAGGTTGTTGACCTCGTTCACGAGTCGTACCGTCTCAATCACTGGTGATGAACTCGACACAGACGCCCCGAACTGCCTCGGATGCAGAGTCACGAAGCGCAGCAGATGCCGTGATGCGCAAAATCTTGCGCCTTGACCAAGATGCTCCTCGCGCAACGCCTGATGAGGCACGAAAAGCGTTTCAAACCTCCATTCTCGTCGCCACCGTGCGCTGTCTACTGATGTACATCGTGTTCCCGTTCGTGCTGCCCGCACTTGGCATCGCAACAGGAGTGGGCCCAGCAATCGGGCTGGCCATTGGTATTGCTGCGATTGCCGCGATCATCATGAGCGTGCGTCGCTTCTGGCGTGCAGACCATTCGAAACGTTGGCACTACACCATCGTCGGCGCATTCGTTGTTGCGTTTCTCCTCGTGCTCGTCGTCGGCGACATCATCGATCTCGTCAACTAGAAGAGCACCCAGTCGCTCGCTGTCGACACAACCGACCCAGATGAGGCATGATGTAGTGAGTCGTATCGACGTCGATCGATCGCAAGTTCATCACCAGAGGGGGATCCGTGGAGATCAGCATCACAATCAACGGTCAAGTCGTCAGCGCCGACGTTGAACCACGCACATTGCTCGTTCAGTTCATTCGTGACAATGCCGGCCTCACCGGCACCAACATTGGTTGCGATACCTCATCATGCGGTGCATGTTCGATTCACCTTGACGGTGAGGCAGCGAAGAGCTGCACCGTACTTGCCGTCCAAGCAGATGGCGGCTCGGTCACAACCATCGAAGGAATGGCATCGGCGGATGGAACCCTTCACCCGATGCAGCAGGCGTTCATGGATAACCATGGCCTGCAGTGCGGCTACTGCACACCTGGAATGGTGATGGCAGCGACCAGCCTGCTCGAAGAAAATCCGTCTGCAACAGAAGAGGAAATTCGTATCGGGCTCGAAGGAAACCTGTGCCGTTGCACGGGGTACCACAACATTGTGCAGGCAGTGATGTCATGCACGAAGTCGTGACCCACCTCAATCACCGCTCACCCGTGACCAAGTAACGAATGTCCTCAAACCCAACGATCGCGATTACGTCAGCCCAAGGAGATTTCCAGTGATTCCAGCAGCATTTGAATACGTCCGAGCAGGATCAGCAGAAGAGGCGATCAGTCTCATCGCTGAACACGGCGATGAAGCAAAGTTCTTGGCAGGTGGCCACAGCCTTGTTCCTCTTATGAAGCTCCGTCTTGCGCAGCCGAGCGTGCTCATCGACATCGGCCGAGTATCTGACCTTTCCTATGTGAAAGACGCAGGCGATCACATCGCCGTCGGCGCCCTCACCCGGCACTGCGATGTTGAAAACTCACCAGTCGTGATGGAACATGCTCCGCTTCTTGCGCACGCCACCTCACATGTCGGTGACCCTCAAGTTCGCCATCGTGGAACGATCGGTGGATCGTTGGCACACGCTGACCCCGCCTCAGATCTTCCCGCAACCACCCTTGCCCTCGGCGCCACATACGTTGTGCAGGGCCCAAACGGAACTCGTGAGATCCCCGCTGGCTCGTTCTACGAGGGCTACCTCACATCGGTGCTCGCTGCTGATGAAATGCTCACCGAAATTCGTGTTCCCAAGATGAACGGTGCGGGCTGGAGCTTCCAGAAATTCAACCGCCGAGCCCAAGACTGGGCAATCGTTGGCGTGGCAGCTTGGCGCAACGACTCTGACGCAGGTGTCGCCCTTGTCAACATGGCATCAGTGCCGGTGCTCGCCACCAGCGTGGGTTCAGCAATCGCCTCCGGCGCCTCGATTGAAGATGCTGCCGAGCAGGCTGCGGCCGAGGCTGACCCTCAAGCCGATCTCAACGCATCGGTTGAATATCGTCAGCATCTCGCTCGTGTTCTCACCCGGCGTGCCCTTGAAGAGGCCTCTGCGTAGCCGACCAACCTGTCATACACTCTCTGTTGGAGAGTGACTCATGTCGATCGACGACAACACAATTGACCAGCGGCATCTTGATGCAATTGCGAATGCTGATCATGTTCCGTACTGGCTTGACGGCGCTCACGCCCCTGACACAAACGCCACCCTCGTTCGTACCGAGAGCTGTGACCTGTGTGTCATCGGTGGCGGTTACACCGGTTTGTGGACAGCGATCATTGCGAAAGAACGCGACGCATCTCGCGACATCGTTCTTATCGATTCCGGACCTGTAGGGGGTGCAGCGTCTGGCCGCAATGGCGGCTTCATGGACGCCAGCCTCACACATGGAATTTCAAACGGGTTCCGCCATTTTCCTGATGACATCGAAGTTCTTGAAGAACTTGGAATGAAGAATCTTGATGACATCGAACTTGCACTCCAGCGATACGGAATTGAATGCGACTATCAGCGAAACGGCGTGATCGAGGTTGTTGCCGAGCATCATCCTTCGTCGTATGAGACCGATCTCCATGAAGAGTTCGACCTCTTGCGACGTCTCGGGCATGAGGTCGACTGGCTAGATCAAGAACAGATGCGCGCGGCGGTGAACTCACCGACCTTTACGGGTGGACTGTGGGATAAGAACGGCTCCGCTCTTGTCGACCCTGCGCGACTCGTGTGGGGCCTCAAATCGGTTGCAGAGCGCCTCGGCGTTCGCATCTACGAAGACACCAAAGCAACCAACCTTGAACGGGATGGCGTCGGTGTGCTCGTCACCACTCAACTCGGCCAGATCCGCGCCGGTCGTGTGGCCCTCGCAACAAATGCGTTCAAGCCACTACTGCGGCGCATCTCGAATTACATCGCTCCGGTCTATGACTACTGCATGACCACCGAGCCCCTCACCGATGATCAACTGGCAAGCATCGGTTGGGCGGGCCGCCAAGGTCTGTCTGACAACGCAAACCAGTTTCACTACTACCGGCTCACCTCTGACAACCGAATCTTGTGGGGCGGTTACGACGCCATCTACTACTGGCGTGGACGGGTGTCGTCAGAACTCGAAAGCCGACCGGAGTCATGGGCGAAGCTCAGCACCCACTTCTTCGAAACGTTCCCGCAACTCGAGGACGTGCAGTTCAGCCACATGTGGGGCGGAGCCATCGACACCTCAAGCCGTTTCACCGTCTTCTGGGGCCGCGCGATGGGCGGGCGTGTTGGCTACGCACTTGGCTATACCGGCCTCGGTGTCGCCGCAGCACGCTTCGGAGCCGCCACCATGCTCGATCTGCTGTATGGGCGTCGCTCACTTGCCGCACAAACATCTTTGGCAAAAGAAAAGCCGTGGCCATTTCCGCCAGAGCCATTTAGGTTCATTGGGATTCAGGCAACTCGTTGGTCGCTTGAACGAGAAGACAAAACCGGTCGGCGCAACCTGTGGCTGAAGGCACTCGACAAGGTTGGCCTCGGATTCGACTCATGACCCCACAAGATGCTGTCGAGCAATCACTCAACTAGCCTGACAACGTGTCTGCTGACGACGTTCGAAACGCACTCTCCTCGGTCGGTTACCTCGCCGATGACGGGCTCTCAACGGCTGTCTTTCTCTCGATGGAACTCCATCGACCCCTCATGCTTGAAGGTGATGCCGGAGTCGGCAAGACCGAGTTAGCAAAAGCCCTTGCCACATGGACGGGCGGTGAACTCATTCGCCTGCAGTGTTACGAAGGCATCGATGCCGCTCAGGCGGTGTACGACTGGGATTACGCTCGTCAATTGCTGCACCTGCGAGCCGCTGAGGCGACTGGGGAATCATCGCGCCAAACATCCGAAGCGCTAGAAGCTGAACTTTACGATGAGCGATTCCTCATACAGCGGCCGCTACTCCAAGCAATCGCAAGCACTACCGGGGTGCCACCCATCCTCCTGATCGATGAGATCGACCGAGCAGATGATGAATTTGAGGCGTACCTCCTCGAAATCCTCTCCGACTATCAGATCACTGTTCCTGAAATTGGAACATTTCGTGCAGAGCAACCCCCGCTCGTGATTCTCACCTCCAACCGCACCCGAGACGTGCACGATGCCCTGAAACGTCGTTGTCTCTACCACTGGGTTGAGCATCCAGAAGTCGACCGTGAGGTTGAGATTGTGCGGCTACGAGTGCCAGACATTGCGCCGAGCCTCGCCACAGAAGTGGCGCAAGCGGTGGAGTTCATTCGGAGTCTTGACCTCTACAAGCCTCCTGGCATCGCTGAAACCATTGACTGGGCGACCGCCCTTCAACGCTTGGGGGCCATCAATCTCACCACCGAATCGATCTCGTCAACACTCGGCACTGTCGTGAAATATCGTGAGGACGCTGAGCGCATCAACTCGACGGGCCTCGATCAGGTGGTCGAACATGCAAGCCGCACGTAAATGACAACAACCCAACCAGTTCGCCTTTCCGCAGGGCTTGCAGTTGCATTCGTCGACGCATTGCGAGCGGAGGGAATTGCGATTCCCACAAGCAGCACCATCGGTTATGTCGACGCCCTTACCGCTGTCGGTATCGAGAGTGAATCTGGTGTCTACTGGAGTGGCCGGGCGTGTCTCGTCACTCGACCTGAAGACATCGACACCTATGACGCTGTCTTTGAACGGTTCTGGTTCGCAACCGGAGCGGGTGAACTCACTTCGTCGCTCACCGAAGAATTCACCCTCGCAATGGATTCAGATGATGGTGACGACGGTGCAGACGGCGAGCACGACGACACCCAACTTGATGCCCCGCCACCGATAGAACTTCGATTCTCCTCTGCGGAAATTCTTCGACAAAAAGACTTCGCCGAGTGGACTGACGCCGAACTTGCAGAGTCACAGCGACTCATGCGCCAGTTGCGCTTTGTCGGCTCTCCACGACGATCACTTCGCCTCACCCCAACACCTCGCTCTGGCTCGCGACTCGACCTTCGCCGCACCGTGCGATCAGCTCTTGCAGCCGATGGAGAACCGATCCGTCAGCATTTTCGCCGCAGGTCGTCGCGACCTCGTCGACTCGTCTTGCTGCTCGATGTGAGCGGATCAATGGAGCCATATGCACGAGCGCTGATCAGGTTTGCTCATGCAGCGGTTGCGGGCCGACAACGTGTCGAAGTATTCGCGGTCGGAACTCGGTTGACTCGAATCACCCGGGAGCTCGCCCGAAGAGACGTCGATGAGGCCATCGATCGTGCGGCAGATGCGGTCACCGACTGGAGTGGTGGCACGCGGCTCGGCGAAGGGTTACGACGTTTCAACCGAGATTGGGGCCAGCGCGGAATGGCGCGTGGGGCGATCGTCGTCATTCTGTCTGATGGTTGGGATCGCGGTGACCCCGAAGCGCTCGGTGAGCAAATGCAACGACTGCAGCGGCTCACCCACCGTTTGGTGTGGGTAAACCCGCTCAAAGTGACACCTGGCTATGCCCCGCTCGCGAGGGGCATGGCAGCGGCTCTCCCGTTTGTTGACGAATTCGTTGAAGGTCACAGTTTGAACGCCCTTGAAGAGCTCGCAAACATCATCGGTGGTGCACAAGATCGAAGAATCGGTAACACTGTGTTGTCACAACGCCCTCAGGAGGAAAGGACGCCATGAAAGAGTTGCTTGACGATCTTGACCGCTGGCGCACAGCCGGCACCCGTGTCGCTCTTGCCCGCGTCGTTGATGTGGAGGGCTCGGGGCCACGCGGCCCAGGAGCGGCGATGGCGGTGAGCCTAGAAGGCGAAGTCGTGGGCAGCGTGAGTGGTGGCTGCGTTGAAGGTGCAGTCGTGACTGAAGCGCTCTCACTACTTCACGGCGAGCGAGAGCCCGGCATTGTCACCTTTGGCTACAGCGATGATGAAGCGTTTGCTGTCGGCCTGACGTGCGGCGGCACGATTCGCTTGTTCATTGAGGAGTTCAACTGGTGACGCTCTCCAACCGCCTCTCAGAACGCGTGCGATCTGGTGATCCGGTTGCTCTTGCAACGGTGATTGAAGGCGAAGGCGTAGGCAACCACCTCCTCATCATTCCTGGTGAAGAGTCCGACGGTTCCCTTGGTCATCCTGACCTTGATCGAGTCGTGCATCGAGATGGCCTTGCCGAACTCGAGGCAGGTCGGTCTGGCATCCGCACCTACGGCCCGGAGGGACAAACCACCCCCGAAGATCTTGAGGGAACCCCCACCGTCAGGGTGTTCGTCGAGAGCTGGGCGCCACCACCACAAATGTGGATATTTGGGGCTGTTGATTTCACCGCCGCTCTGGCTCGGGTTGCAAAGATTCTTGGCTACCGAGTTCTTGTCTGTGATGCTCGGGAGATCTTTGCAACGGGCCGTCGCTTTCCAATGGCTGACGAGGTTCGGGTGACCTGGCCGAGTCCGGTATTCGATGAGCGTGGCGAGACCCTCGGGCCGAGAGACGCGGTCTGCATTCTTACCCACGATCCAAAATTTGATGTCCCGGCGGTGCAGGGTGCGCTTGCTACCCGTGTTGGCTACATCGGAGTCATGGGCAGTCGCACCACTCATGAACGTCGGCTTGAACGACTTGCTGAGGCCGGGATCACATCGAATGATGACCTTGAGCGGCTGATGTCGCCAATTGGGCTTGACCTAGGAGCTCGAACACCAGAAGAGACCGCTATTTCGATTTGTGCGGAAATTATTGCGAATCGCACCGGTCGAACTGCCTCTCGCCTGCGCACCGGCTCAGGTCCGATTCACCCCTGAGATATCTGTGATGTGAGTGGGTCAGCGAAGCGCACCCACCCTGCACGATCTTCAGACAACGTGCCGTACTCGACGGTTCGACCTCTCGCTGGGCTGTGAACAACGAGACTGTCCACCCCGAGGTACAACATGATGTGCCCTGGGTACCACGCAAGGTCGCCAACTCGTGCGTTCTCAGGGTCGACTCGATCGGCTGACCGGTACTGATATCGACTCGATCGCGGGAGGTCAACTCCCGCCCGATCCCACGCATAGCCGGTGAGCCCTGAGCAGTCGAATGACACCCCTTCTTCTTCGGTGTACTGCTTATATGGAACTCCGACTTGAGTAAGGGCGGCGAGCGCTGCACGTTGGCCACCGAGGTCACCCTCGGCCCATGAGTTCTGAACCTTTTCGGGCAACATTCCTACGCTGATGGCTACCTGAGCGGCGGTTTCGCTTCTCGCTTCGACGTACTCGAGGTAGGCAACGGTGTCGCCGTTGTGTTGCCATCGTTCGAAGGCACTGAGAGCGCGCTCTGCGTGAGCGGCAACCACCGGGTCGTTGCCGATGTACTCACCGGCCGAGACAGACGCAGGATGCCACTGCATCGTGGCCATAAATGTCAGGGCAGCCATCGCAATACGAAGGGCAACGTTCGCTCGGGGGGATTTCATCATGGTGTCCGCACAACAACGACTCTGTTTGATGTCGTTTCGACATACTACCTTCATCATTTCGTAATATTTCCTCGCAGCAATGCCTCCCGGCGACAAACAATCTCAAAACCCGCAAGAATGGGGACGTGACGTTCGAAGGTGCGACCGTTGGCATCCTGCTTGCTGCAGGGGCAGGCACACGATTCACCGCTAATGAACACAAACTCCACGCCACGATCGGAGGGGTAGCGGTCTGGCAACACTCTCTCCGACAGCTGCTTGCCGCTCACATCGGGCCCACCATCGTCGTTACCGGAGCCACCCCACTCGAACTCGACCCCTACGAGGTCCACGAAGTGCACAACCCTGACTGGGCGCACGGGCAAGCCACCTCACTGCTCGCAGGCATCACCTTCGCGCAGCACCATCAAGCTGCGGCGGCGGTCATCGGACTTGCTGATCAGCCCGGAATTTCCCCTGAAGCATGGCAACGAGTCGCAAGTACAGATGCCGTCATCGCCACCGCCTCATATGGCGGTGAGCCAGGTCACCCCGTGAGAATTGATGCGTCGCTGTGGCCGCAATTACCCAAAACTGGAGATTTTGGAGCAAGAGCCTTGCTCCGTAAGTATGAGCATCTCGTTGAGCGGATACCCTGCTCAGGGTCTCCTTTCGACATCGACACAACCAAGGACTTAGACGAATGGCTGAAACAATCACCAACGAGTTCACCGTAAATCGCCCCATCGACGAGGCGTGGGCAGTGCTCTGCGACGTCGAGCGAATTGCGCCCTGCCTGCCAGGCGCCCAACTCCAAGAAATCGAAGACGAAACGTTCCGGGGAGTCGTGAAGATCAAACTCGGCGCCGTGAACGCAAACTTCAAAGGCGAAGCGAAGTTTGTCGAGCGCGACGACGCTAACTACAAAGCAGTTCTTGCAGCGTCAGGGCGAGACACCGGCGGACGAGGAAATGCGAGCGCGGACGTCACCGCCGAAGCCACGGCCCTTTCCCCCACCAGCACTCAGTGCACCGTTACCGCTGAACTCCACATCAGTGGCAAAGTTGCCCAGTTCGGGCGCGGCATCATGGGTGATGTCTCGAAAAAATTGATGGATCAATTCTCCGCCAACCTCAACACGATGCTTGATGAGCAACCTGCAACAGACACCGACTCTCCTGCGGAGTCTGAGTCGACCGAGACTGAAGAAGCAGCAGCGGAACCAGCAACCACACCTGACAGCGATAACACCGGTGAAGCTGATCGCCCTCGTGTTCGCAAAATCGAAGGCCCTGCCGCTGAGCCAATCGACGTCGCAGGTCTCGCCGGGCCCGCAGTGCTCAAGCGTTTCCTTCCGGTTGCCGTCGGCATCATCGTCGTCATCTTGCTCATTCGCGCCCGGCGGTGACCTACTCGCACCCAAATGATCGTGAGCGGGTCACCGAGCTCCTCGGCCGCCCACCAATGGGACCGTTCTCGGTCGTGCATCGGAATGGTCAGGGTGATCCGGTCGTCATCGAAAATGCGCCCTTTCTCGATGACGGAACCCCAATGCCAACGCGTTACTGGCTCGTCGGTTCTGACGAGACCTATGCGGTAGCTGTTCTTGAAGCAAATGGCGGCGTCCGCCAGGCCGAACGCGACATCGATGAAGATCTCATCACCGCCGCCCATGATCGACATCAGATTTCTCGAGAGGCACGAATTCCCGAAGACCACGAAGGTCCGGTGCCATCTGGAGGCATCGGGGGCACACGTCGAGGGGTCAAATGTCTGCACGCCCACTACGCCTGTTTTCTCGCAGGTGAAGATGACCCGGTCGGCAAGTGGGTGCATCATCAACTTGGATTCGGGGTGTGCAGGCTTGAACTGAACGATCCCGAAACCACCGTTGTGATCGAGGGAACGTCATTCACCATTCTTACCCAAATGAGCGCCATCAATGAGCGTCTCGCACATGGCTCATATGCCGACCCTGCTGAACTCACCAACATCATCGGCGAGATCACCGATGCATTCGATGATGCTCTACGAATTCACGATGTTGGCCGCCCACACGACATTGACCTTGCCATCACCGGGCCATACGGACAGGGGCTCGCACGTCTGGAGAGTGGATCTGAAACCTGCGAGCACGCGTCGATCGATCGAGATACGGCAGAAGAACTGTTCCGCCTGCTCGCAACCGACAACGCAACCGACCGCGTCGACCACCCCGGACTTCTCGAAACCGATGGCGATCTTCTTGGAGCGGTGTGTGTCATGGTCGCCCTCGGGCGGCTCCTTAACCCAGCACAAATCGATCTTGGCTCGGCGCCCTCGTCATGATTCGATCCCGACACCATCGTTGGAATCCTCCGACCCTGTCGGGAAACCGCCTTCAACTGCGGCCACTCAACGATGACGACTTCTCCTCTTGGAGCGAAGTTCGTCTACGCAATGCTGACTGGCTGCTGCGCTGGGAACCACTTCGCCCCGAATATGCGCCTGACCCGGCCGTCGAGCGGTCTGCCTTCGTTAATCGGTGTCGAGCTCGCGAGCGTGAAACAGCAGCCGACCAGGCCTACCCGTTTGGCATCTTTGTGAGCGGACAACTCGTCGGAGAGATCAACCTCAACAATGTTGTGCGTGGGGCACTCCAATCGGGGACGCTCGGATATTGGATCGACCAAGCGCACGCAGGAAACTCGTACATGTCAGAAGCGGTCGTGGTCATGCTGAGTTTCGCGTTCGATCGACTCGACCTCCATAGGGTCGAAATCTGCATCGTCCCTCGCAATTCGAACAGCAAGCGAGTTGTTGAGAAGATCGGACTCCGCTTCGAAGGAACAGCCGAGCGCTACCTCCAAATCGCTGGCGTCTGGGAAGACCACCTTCGGTATGCCATCACATCTGAAGAATGGACAGAGCGCGCGGACGACCTGCTCGATGAGTGGGCTCGCAAGTCGACAAATGACGTTGCGCCACCTACCTGAGCGCAGATAACTCGTTAGGCGAGTCGTTCGATTGCAGCGATGCGCTTCTGGCGCAAGACGGTGCGACGCTTCCACATCTTCGTCTTCCAGTGGCGTCTATTTCGCTTCGCCTTGGCGAGCTTCGTCTTCGCACGCTCTGCATCTCGGTGCCGCATTGGCTTCCACGCCTCGCCAGGCTCGTGGACGTCGACAGGATCAGTCCCCGAACTCAACTCATGAGCAAGTTGACCGAGTTGCACATGAATCCTGTGGCGCTCACCATGGGCGTGCGCACGCAATTCCTGTTTCGGCGGCAACTGGAATTCTGAATTCCTATGACGCTGACTCATCGGATACCTCCTTTTGAAGTGGTGGTAATCCTCCCCCTGCGTGCGACTGTACCTCATTTCGCGAGACCGAAATTCACGTTTTCGGTCGTTGGGAACTTCGTCAGGATTTCGACGAAATTTTTGCCTTCAGCGCAGCGATGCGCTCCTCAAACCACGGCTGTTTCGCCGTCCACACCTGCGGGTCAAGTTCGCGGGCGACCGCGTCGCTATGAGCGTCAATGTCAGCCATCTCGCGGATGGTCTGCTTGGTGATCATCACCAATTCGCGTGGTGCAGACGCGGCTCCCGCAGCAAGCGCACGAGCGGCATTCATCAACTCATCGTCTTCAACGCACCGATACACGAGGCCGATGCGCTCGGCCTCGGTTCCATCAACCACCTCAGAGAAAATCACTGTTGCGAACGCTGCTTGAGCGCCAACGATCTGCCGCTGCATCCACGTGTGACCGCCGCCTGGATGCAATCCGATCTGCAAGAACCGTGTATCGAATCGTGCTCGGCGGGCAGCGATTCGGAGGTCACACCCAAGCGCGAGATTCATGCCAGCACCAACTGCCGCGCCATTCACGGCAGCAATTGTTGGCAGCGTCGATCGAGCAATCCGCAAGAAGCCCTCGTAAATGGTTCCGAGGCTCTCCGCCGTTGCAGTCTGAAGATTTCCGAGGTCGGCACCTGCGCAAAACGCTGAGCCAGCACCGGTCACAATCACCGCTGAGCACCCCTCATCTGCTTCGAACTCCTCCATTGCAGCGCAGATTTCTTCCACCATTGGCATCGTCATCGTGTTGCGAGCCTCCGGCGCATTTAGTGTCAGCGTGCCGATTCCATCTGAGATATCTGTCAAAAGATTAGACATGACGAAAGTCTCGCATGATTGTCATCGACTTCAGCAATGGAAGCCTCCAGAAACCGAGTAGTGTCTGGGTGTTCACGTGAACAAGTCCTGCGAAGTTTTGCTTCACAGTTCATCAACCCACTACATCCCGACACAAGGGGGAGAAATGATCAAGTCAAAGCGCATTGCGGTTGCTGCAATGGCAGCCGTGCTTGCTCTCGCCGGTGCTGCTTGCGGAAGTGACGATCCTGTCGCTGAAGAGCCCGCCGCCGAAGAGCCAGCAGCCGAAGAGCCAGCAGCCGAAGAGCCAGCAGCCGAAGAGCCCGCCGAAGAGGCCGGCCCATTCCTCGGTCTCGCATTCGATACCGGTGGCCGTGGTGACGGTACCTTCAACGACATGGCAGGCCAAGGGGCAGACAACGCTGAGGCCAACCTCAGCATCGCGGTTCAAGAACTCGAAGCGACGAGCGATCAAGACCGCCAACCAAACCTCGAGGCTCTTGCAGCCGCAGGCAACAAGCTCGTTGTCGCAGTCGGCTTCGCATTTGGTGACGCACTCGGTCCGATCGCTGAGGCCAACCCCGATGTGTACTTTGGCTGGATCGACGGCTACTACGACGGCGCAAACATCATCACCACAGCGTTCTCAGAGCAAGAAGGTTCATTCCTCGTCGGTGCAGCCGCTGCGCTGAAGAGCCAGACGGGCAAGATCGGCTTTATCGGTGGCCAGGAAATCGATCTCATTAAGAGGTTCGAGGCCGGCTACATCGCAGGTGCGAAGGCCGTCAACCCTGACATCGTCGTCGAGTCGGCTTACCTTGGCGCCGCAGGCGACAACGCTGCATGGGGCTCACCAGACAAGGCTAAAGAAATTGCCGGAGCATGGTACGCGGACGGCGCAGACGTCGTGTACACCGCCGCTGGTGGCTCCGGTCGCGGAATGATCGAGGCCGCTGTTGAAGCTGGTGAAGGCAAGTGGGCAATCGGCGTTGATAACGACGAATGCAGCTTCGATACCGAAGAGCAGAAGGCACACCGCTTGACCTCAATGCTGAAGCGAGTTGATACGGCCGTTGAAGAAATGGCGAAGAATGTCCAAGACGGAACTGCCGAAGGCGGCTTCTACACCTTCAACCTGGCGAATGATGGTGTCGGCTACGCAACAACTTGTGGCAACATCGACGACATCGTCGACCAGCTCGAGGACTTCAAGGCTCAGATCATCGCCGGAGACATTGTTGTTCCGACCTCACCTGAGGGTCTCTGACCGATAGGTGATTCCCGCTCTCGGGTGGGATAACTACAAACAATTATTGGAGAGCCCGGGTGATTCACCCGGGCTCTCTTCTTTGTCTCGCCGACGCACTACTCTTCTACGAGTGCTTCAACACTTTGCGGGGTCGCAGACCCAAACCGACAATTCAACGAGGGAGGTGCGATGAGCAGCACGCCTGCTGTTGAACTCCGCGGAATCGGAAAACGATTTCCCGGGGTGATCGCGAATTACGACGTTGACCTCAACGTTCGAGCCGGAACTATTCACGCCATCGTCGGTGAAAATGGAGCTGGGAAATCAACCCTGATGAAGACGCTCTACGGAATGCAAGAGCCCGACTCTGGAACGATTTCTGTCGAAGGAACCGAGCGCCGTTTCAAGTCTCCGAGTGATGCAATCAGTGCTGGCATCGGCATGGTGCACCAGCACTTCATGCTCGCCGACAACCTCACCGTTCTCGAGAACATCATTCTCGGAAGCGAACCGGGTCGTCGAGGCATTATCGATGACACACAAGCTCGCACACGCATTGAAGACATCATGTCGGCCATCAGTACCGACCTTGATCTCGATATGCCAGTCAGCGAACTCGGCGTCGGCGAGCGTCAACGCGTTGAGATCGTCAAAGTGCTGTTTCGGGGTGCCCGAATTCTCATTCTCGATGAACCGACCGCAGTTCTTGTTCCTGAAGAGGTCGACGAATTGTTCGTCACGCTCAGCAGTCTCGTCAACGACGGGGCAACCGTGATCTTCATTTCTCACAAACTTGATGAGGTCCTTCAGGTCTCGAATGACATCACCGTCATGCGTCAGGGCACCACCGTTGCGGAAACCACGCCCGGAAACATCGATCGATCGGGGCTCGCAGAACTCATGGTGGGGTCAGAACTCCCCTCACCGGCAGGAAGAACCTCTGACATCAAAGACGATGTTCGTCTCAACGTCGAAAACCTCACCGTCATGGGCGTCGAAGGGCGCCCTGCGGTTGACGGTGCATCGATCACCATTCGGTCAGGCGAAATTGTTGGGATCGCCGGGGTTGAAGGGAATGGACAGTATGAACTGTGCGCAGCACTCCTTGGTCTTATGCCGTCAACCGGCACGGTCACTGTTGACGGCGCCGACCTCACGAAAGCAACCACCCGGCAGCGACATGATGCGGGCCTTGCCTACATCCCGTTTGACCGTCACCGAGAGGGGCTCATGTTGAACGCTCCGCTCTGGGAAAACACATTGCTGGGGCGAGAAGACGAAGATCAGTTTGGAAAAGGACCGCTCGTCGACGCAGCATCGATCAGGGCGTACACCGTCGACATCATCAAACGCTTTGGAGTGCTTACTCCAAATGAGACAACGCCGGCGTTCGCGCTTTCGGGCGGCAACCAACAAAAACTCATCGTCGGTCGCACATTGACAACGAACCCCGGGGTTCTCGTCGCCGCTCACCCGACTCGCGGCATTGACGTTGGTGCGCAAGCGGCGGTGTGGGACGAAATTCGGCGAGCCCGAGACAATGGCATGGCCGTGCTTCTCGTCTCTGCCGATCTTGAAGAGTTGTTGGGGCTTTCCGACTCAATTGCGGTGATGTTTGACGGAAGTATCACCGCAACACTGAATCCAGATGACGTCACCGCAAGCGAGCTGGGTAGCTACATGACAGGCGCACACGAAGAGGTCGCATCATGACCGAGACAGCAACAGCCCCGTCAGGCCCGTCGGGCCCGTTGGCCAAAATTTTGACCCCTTCTCGGGCATCAGGGTTACGCACCTCTGGGACGACGCTCGCAAGTTCGCTCCTTGCCGTCATCATCGCTCTGGGGATTTCCGCGGTCATGCTGTTCATCACCGGGAAAGATCCGGTGACAGCGTTTACCACCATCATCGACACCGCCCAGAACACCGACAAGTTGTTGGAGATGATGCGACGGGCAACACCACTCATCTTCTCTGCAACCGCTGTGGCCATCGGCTTCAAAATGAACATCTTCAATATTGGTGTCGAAGGGCAATATCTCTTTGCTGCACTGATGGCAGCTGAGGCAGGAAGCCGAATCAGTCTTCCGGGGCCTCTGCACATCGCAGCAATCCTCGCAGTTGCGTTGATCTCCGGCGCTGCGTGGGCTGGTATCTCCGCATTCCTCAAAGTTCGCAAGAACATCCACGAAGTCATTTCGACGATCATGTTGAACTACATAGCGCTCTCATTTATTCAGTGGCTTTTCAACAGCTTCTTCCGTGATGACTCTGTCGAAGGACTCAATATCAAGACCACGATCATCGAAGAATCTGGACGGCTTCCCGACCTCGTTGAGGGACGGCTCAACTCGATGTTCATTATCGCTCTCGTCGTCGTCGCCATTTTCTGGGTGGTGGTGTACCGGAGCACATTTGGTTTCAAACTTCGTGCCTCGGGCTATAACGCAACCGCCGCCTCAACCGCAGGAATCAGCGCAACGAAGATGACCGTCATCGCATTGCTGCTCTCAGGTGCCGTCGCCGGCCTTGTTGCAATGCAAAGCGTTCTCGGCGAAACCCACGCCTACGGCCCAAGTGCTACCCCAATCCAACTCGGGTTTGCAGGAATCACCGTTGCGCTTCTCGGCAGAAATCATCCCGTCGGCATCGTGATCGCAGCGTTGCTCTTTGGCTTCCTCGACTCAACATCTGCCCAACTCCAGCTTGCGGAGGTGCCGAACTCAATCGTCAAGGTGATGCAGGCCATCATCGTGCTCACCGTCGTGATCGTGAACGAAGCCGCAGTGCGCAGAACGAATATCAAGACCGCTGAACGAGCGCGAGCCGAACTCGCAGCAGGGAGTGGAGCATGAGCACCACATCAATCTCTACGCCACCCACCAGCATCTCGCTCTCGCCGCGGATGCGTCTTCTCTCCATCGGGCTGTCTCTCGTGGCGGTGATGTCGGTGACCCGACTGTGGACTGGTTTCGACAACCTCACCTCGTCGGGAACCATCGGGGCCGCGCTTCGTCTCACCGTGCCGATCATGCTTGCCGGACTCGCAGGGCTCTGGGCTGAGCGTGTGGGAATTCTCAATATTGGTATCGAGGGGATGATGATCCTCGGTACATGGTTTGGCGCATTTGGTGCCTGGAAATACGGACCATGGATCGGCTTTCTCTTTGCGATCTTTGGCGGAGCGCTCGGTGGCCTCATCCACGCTGTCGCCACAATTCGGTTCAACATTGACCAAGTGATCTCAGGTGTCGTCATGAACCTGCTTGCGTTCTTCGGCGTGAGATACCTCAGCGAATTGGTCTTCGTCGGTCAGCCTCAAGGCGGTATCAGCCAGTCACCTCCACAATCTTCAGCGATACCGAAAGTCGATGTTCCATTCCTTGCAGGAGGACCTGTTGGTTCGTCGTCGACCCCCGATGCTCTTGGGTGGCTTGAAGAACGAGGATGGTTCCTCATTGCCGACCTCGCAGGCATGACGCGCGGACTCATGTCGGGACTGTCGCTCGCCTCACTCATCGCGTTGCTCCTCATCCCCCTTTCCGCGTGGGTCTTGTGGCGCACCAGTTTCGGGTTGCGACTGCGGTCATCGGGAGAGGCACCTGAGGCCGCAGAGTCTCTCGGTGTGAACGTCATTCGGGTTCGCTACATCGGACTCCTCATCAGCGGAGGATTTGCCGGACTCGGTGGAGGGTTCCTCTCGATCATCTCCTCGTCGTATTACCGACAAGGCCAGACCGCAGGCCGAGGCTTCATCGGACTCGCAACGATGATTTTTGGTAACTGGCGACCCAGCGGGATTCTCGGTGGAGCTGCCGTATTTGGGTACTCGGAGGGCATCAAGCTCGTCGCTGGCGGATCAATCACTGGGCTGTTCCTCTTCATCTTCTTTGTGAGTGCAATC
>CALCBR010000133.1:0-2137 GCA_937897105.1 uncultured Acidimicrobiaceae bacterium
TGGTTGCGCCCGCAATGTTGGTTGCGCCCGCAATGTTGGTTGCGCCCGCATCGTGGCCGTCGACCACGAATGTCAATGGCCGAGACAGGACTACCTCGCCTTCAGGTGCCCGTGACTCAACATTGGACTCCATCGTTTCCTCCGACGGAAGACCTGCCGTGGAGGGGGCATCAGTTTCCGCAATGAGATGGTGAGGCGCGAGAACAACCGTGGGAACAAATGCAAGGGCGAGCACGAGCAGAACCGAGTAGCCAATCCAGCGGTGACCGCGCTTCATGCGCAGAGCGCGATGCCTCAGAAAGAACATGACGCACCGATCCGCAGGCAGCACAACGACATCATCGAGCCGCGTTCATGACGCGTAAGCCCTCTGACATTGTCTTGAGACATGTCGTTCAGGTTCGGTTAGATGCGGCTCTAATGGAGGTGACAAATATCACGACGCGTTGCGTTGGTGACGCGAAATCGCGAAAGGAGAGGTTGCGTATTGTCGGTCACAGCCGACTGCGAGCGGCCGGCTGAGGAGACGTCGACGGCGGCAGAGCTGTGATACTTCGATGTCGACAGCGGTCATGTCAGGACTCGCCAGAAAAAGAGCAGGTGGGCCGCCCAATCTCGAGCGGCCCACCTCAACTCCTAAGGGGGAACACTACGTATGATCGGCACATCGCAGTGAACGTCGACATGACATTTGTCGTCAGTATTCGACGGGCTTGTCGCCGTATGCGTCAGGTTTCTCGGTGGGCTAGTTCTGGCCTGCTGCTGCGAGGCACGAACATGCTCAGTTTCTACGGCAGTCGTAGTGCAGCACGAGAGTGTGAACGGCCAAGGTCGTAACTGTGTAGCACCAGGCCATAAAAACCGGCACGCTTCTCATATTGCTTGACCGAATAATGCACCCCGTCGTAGGCACGAACAACCCTGTGAGCGGTTTCGTATGCAGACCAATCAACAACGGACAAATACTGGTGAGTTGATGCAAGGTCTCGCAGCACCTCATTGAGATGAGCCCCTGACCGGGGAAGACCATCAGACACATCGACCCACACGACATCACGATCACCGATCACATCGAGTAGCCGCTCAGCATCTTCGGCAAAATGCTTCCGTGAACTCCATGTGTCGTTGGTGCCAAGACCGACAAGAACAACTGCATCTTCAGGGAGCGCGCCCCATGTCGACACAATGTCGACCGCTTGAGCTGTTGTTCTTCCCTCTTCAGCATCAAACCTCACGACATTCAGGCATCGACGTTCTGAGATATCGCTGAATCCGGCAAGGTCAACTCCGACCGTCAAACTGTCACCAACGACATACTTCGGGCGCACGGGCTGTCGGCGTTGCGCACAATTTGCATCGGTGTTTGATGTTGATGTGCCGGCTGAAGCGACCGCAGAGGAGCGGCTTGTGTCATTCGGCAGCATTCCGTCCTCGACAGCAGGTGTCAACAGGTGTTCGTTGCTCGGATGGACGCTGCTCTTTCCGAAAGAGGGCATCGACAACATCGCGTTGTTGAGAGTTGCCGATGTTTCCGGTTCGCGGTGAACTTCGGGCGATGATGCCTGCATACTCAATGGTGTGTGAATGAGGTCGGATGCGTCATGCGAAGGGTCGGCGCTTGGCAAGATTGCGAATGAACTGGTCCCGACTATCGAGAACAGCGAACAGCACAACACCCGAGACACATAACCCACGCACACATCGTTCGTCGCCCAGACGCGCAATTACCCACAACATTTGTCACCTCCGCTCGACCTGTTGAGCATGCGTTCAGGGTCAAACGTGCGCTGTCGAGATGTGGGGGAATCTCTCGATCTAGTTCACCAACGTGAGTACTCGTTGTGGTTGGTCTTGGAGTCGTCGCTGGGCGGAAAAGATCACGACAGCGTTGAACGCAATGACGACGATTGCGTGAGCGGCAACAATCCACTTACCAAACAGACATGAATGGAGAAACCACGCCGCCTGAGCAAGTGAAGAGATATTCAATGTTGCCGAAGAAAAGCCGACAGGTATCGACGACATCACTGATGCGAGCGCTGTTGATCCGATGAGTAGGGATGTTCCAATCACGACGACGGCCGACCCGATTTCGCCGCCAACGGCAACGGTGATGACGCCAAGACCGAGAGCAGCC
>CALCBR010000134.1:0-3844 GCA_937897105.1 uncultured Acidimicrobiaceae bacterium
AACTACGACGTTGCCGCCAACAACCACGACCACGGTGCCGCCAACCACTACCACGGTGCCGCCAACCACTACCACGGTGCCGCCAACAACCACGACGACGGTGCCGCCGGTGACGGTAGGGGCGACGAGTTGTTCAGTGAATCCGACTGGGTTGATCCAGCAGTACAACGTCAACGGTGTGGTTCAGTTCAAGAAGCTTGACGTGACGGAAGAGGAGTATGTGGATCTTGATCCACCGTTGTCACTCGACCTCACAACTCATGGGTTTACAACGAGCGCCAAGCTCAACGCGACAGCGATTGATCATTCGACTGGAAAGATTTTCGGTGTGATCACCGACGCATCGACGTCATGGCTTGTCCAGTTCGATATGTCGGCAACGCCGAACGTTCTCTACCTCGGCAAAGTCGTGGGAGGGTACGCAGCCACCGTGACATCAGATGGAACCTATGTGTCCAACTATGGCGAGAGCGGACTTTATGCGATCACCGGCATCTCGTCACTTGCAACATTTGAGGATCGTGCTGATGTGCCCGCAGAGCGACTCGGCTCTCAGGTGTATACCGGCACGGCATTCGGTGGAGCAGGTGACTACACGACAGTGACGTTGACCGACGGCCGGGAAGCAGTCGTTGGTTATAGCCACGCCACCGACAAAATAGTGATCGCTCCAGTAGATGATTTCGCGAACCCTGTCGAGTTGACTCTCGTCGATAGCGCCTCGTTCTCGACCGCTGGCGACACGTTGGGAGCAGCATGGTCGTTTAACGGCGACGCGTTCTTCTCTCGCAACGATGGCGGTGGCTTGTTCATGCTGGCATCAGGGAACATTGATTTGGATGCCCAAACCGCGACGTTGGCTGCAACTGCCATCACGAGTACGCAGAGCACGAATTCAAATGACGGGTTCGGTTGTGCGGGCCTCGATGACGTTCCTGACACATTTGCGCCTGTCGTGAATGTCAGCGTTGCATGTTCCACTGATTATGAGGGTTCGTACACGGTGACAGTCGACAACACGGTTTCGTCTGTTGACGCAACTATTGAAATCGATGTTGCGGGCACTGTCACTTCGCATACGGTTCCTGCCGGAGAATCGAAGACATTTGCTGCGACGTTGGCGAACGATTCAACCGTGACCGCTACCGCAACCAACGCGGCGTTCACAGAGACATCCGTCAGTGACACCGCAACGCTGTCTGATTGCACCCATGTTGTTGATCCCCAGATCACCATCACGCTTGAGTGTTCAGAAACCTATGAGGGCACGGCTTCGTACACCATTGACAACAGCGGCTCAACGCTTGACGTTGCGGTGTCGTACTTCATCGATGGCGTCGAAACCACCCAAGCAGCTCTCGTTGCGGGTGGCACCATCGGCGTGGTCGACATTCCGATCAGTAACGGCTCAACCATCGAAGTCACTGCAACAGCAGACCGCTACCCACCAGTTTCAGTGTCTGACTCACTCACCGGGTGCGTGGCCCCAGATGTGTTCGTGCCCACCGTCGCTGTTGAGCTGACATGCTCTAACGGCACCGGCACCTACCGGGCAACTATTGACAACTCGACGTCAAACGTTGATGCGACAGTGACACTCACAATCGACGGTGAAGCCGCCGGTGATCCTGTGACTGTTACCGCAGGTGAAACTGAAGAACTCACCGGGTCTGTTGCAAACGGTCAAGAGGTAATCGCGACAGCGTCGAGCACCGGTCAAACCGCCGTGTCAGACAGCGACACCCTCGACGGCTGTGTACAGATCCAAGTGTTCGGACCGTCGCTGTCGCTCTCAACAGCATGCTCTGCAGAAGGAACCGGTTCGTACTCTGCGACCGTTGACAACACCTTGTCTGACATGGATGTGAACGTTGTTGTTTCGATCGATGGTGTTGACAGCGACCCGGTCGTGGTTGCCGCTGGTGGCACCGAAACATTGACCGGTGCAATTGACAACGACTCAACCGTGACGGTGACTGCGTCCGCGGGCGACGACACCAGCGCGGTGTCAGCGACTCTCACGGACTGCACACCACCACCCACGACCACAACGACAACAACAACGGCCCCTGCGACCACGACTACCGCACCAGCAACAACGTCTCCTCCGACGCTGCCTGCAACCCCGGCAGAGGAGGACACGACGACGACAGCGCCTCCGACGCTTCCAGCAACCGGAAACCAGTCGTTCCCATCGCCAACCACGTGGGCCGCTTTGCTCCTTCTCAGCGCAGGAATCTTGTTCGGGAAAACAGCACGGCGCAGAACCTGATGAAGGAAGATCTCTCACTTGCGCTAGGAGTCGATGGGCGTAGCCTGCACGCAATGCAACGGCGGTCGCGTACCAGGGAACTTCTGCTGCGCAGCGCTCGCGAGCTTCTTCATGAGGGCAAAACACTGAATGTCGCTGAAATCGCGCGCCATGCTGAGGTTGCTGTGGCTACTGTCTATAACCACTTTGCAGGTCCCGAGGAGATCCTTAGAGCGATCACTGAAGAACTTGTCGATCGCTCGATACGGGATGCGAAATCAATCGTTCGGACAAGCGGTTCACAAGCAGCCGCTGAAATGCTCCCAACGTTGCTATACGAAGCGTTCTCCTCGCTAAAAGACACTGCAACGACCACAACCATTCCCGGGGCCTTTCTTGCCGACCCTGAGATCATTGAAAAGCTGTTCGTAGCAGTGCACCTTTTTCTCTCTGAAGCCGAAGTCGATAACGCTGACGAAGTCCATAAGAGGTCAAAAACGATCACATATGTGCTTCTCGGAGCGCTGGTCCGCACAAAGGATTACGTGACCCCCGAGGGCGCAAGCTACCCAGACAAGGACGCAGAGGCGATTGCTGATCTTCTTCGCTCAATCATAAAGTCGGCTTCAGATCGCAGCTGACGGCAAGCACTGAAACTCTCATTGCTCAATGAAATGCGCAATGCCGGGGTCATCGGCTTCACACTTTGCAATCGTCGGCTCGAGTTCCTTTTCACTGAGAAATAGCAGCCAGTCAGCAAACATGACCGAAGATTTCACGTACGAGAGAGTCACTTCGGGAGCATGGTGGCAACGCAAAGCACGTTCGTAAAGTGCGCGCCCAAATGTTTCTCTGAGGTCTTGTAACAGTGCGCTGTAACTCTCAGCGGTCCAACCTTCGAGATGAAGACGGCAAACCCTCAAGACATCCGTGACACCAATCTCGAGAAATGCTTCGTACGTGTAGCTCGACACGCCACAGGCTGCGAGTTGTGACATCATTTGCTCACTATTGACGTCAAGCGTCCTGAGGTATCGGTAATAGGCGCGGCCAGTGAGACCTGAGTCACGCAGTCGTTGCATGTCAGCGGGGTCAAAAAGATCACTTGCGACGAACGACTCGAAGTCAACATCGGTCAGTCGACTTGGTGGCTCGCTCGTGACGTTGCTAACGGCGCCTGACCGCGACGTCTGATCTGATGAGGGTTCTGACACCTTCTTAGTGTCGGCTTACTGGCACCAAAGTTGATAGCCCCTAACGGCAGTCAGCTCGGCGGAGGCCACTGGATACCCAACAGCCCAAGTGATTGTCGAACTGCTGAAGCCGCAACCGACATGAGTTCATCTTCGCTTGTCGCAATCTCTGACGCAAACCCGGTTGTGGCATGGGACGCAAACGAAAAGATCACTCCACGAATGAGGTACGCAATCGTTCGGGCAGCATCTTGAGTTCGTTCATCTGCATCAAGACCCGCTGCAACAAGAAATTCGAACATGGTTGCTTCGGGCGGTGGATCTCCAAAGAAAGGTGATCCGCCGACCTGACGACTCGTGATGACGTCGAAACACCCAGCGCCTAGCTTTGCAACCTGAG
>CALCBR010000135.1:0-12266 GCA_937897105.1 uncultured Acidimicrobiaceae bacterium
CTTCGATGGTTGGTTTGAAACTTTCCGGTACCCATTTGGCGGCGAGACCAAAGACGGGTTCAAGAATTTCTTCTCCGGGCCAACGTCCAAGTTCGTCATCGATGACGAGCACCCGTCCAGCAGGAGCAACACCCTCAGCGATGGTGACGCCATGAGCAAGGATTCGATATGAGCCGAAGTCAAGCCCGGCGTTATCGCGTGTTCTGATTGTTGGCATGACAAAGCCTGTTTCGGTTGCGACTTTGCGGCGCAGTCCTTTGATTCGGTCGAGAAGGTCGCCGCCCTGAGCTTCGTCGACGAGGTCAATCATGTCGTTTGCAATCTCGAGTGTGAGAGGTTCAACTCGCGCGTTTCTGATGAGCTGCTGAGGGTCATCAGGTTCTTCCGTTTCAACCTCTGGTTCTTCTTCGAGTGGCTCGGTGGGGCGTTCCACTTGGAGTCGAACGGAAACGAGAACGAGAAGGCCGCCGATAAATGCAAACGGAAGCAACGGCAGACCGGGAAGAGCGCCAAGAGCAGCGAGGGCAACGCCAGCGATCTGGAATGCCCGTTGCTGCTTTGCGAACTCGCTCGCAACTGCAGAACCAAGGTCATGTTCTGAGGCAGACGACCGGGTGACAATGATGCCTGCCGCAATGGAGATGAGAAGTGCCGGAATTTGAGAAACGAGCCCGTCACCGATGGTGAGGAGAGCGAACCGTTTCATCGCTTCGCCAGCCGATAACCCCATTGAGGTCATACCGATTGCTAAACCACCGATCAAGTTGACAGTGGTGATGATAAGGCCCGCAATTGCGTCGCCCTTCACGAACTTTGACGCGCCGTCCATCGCACCGAAAAAGTCGGCTTCCTGGGCAATTTCATTGCGGCGACGACGTGCTTCACTGTCACTTATGAGACCGGCGTTGAGATCGGCGTCGATCGCCATCTGCTTGCCAGGCATTGCGTCAAGTGTGAAACGAGCTGCAACTTCAGAAACACGTGATGATCCGTTGGTGATGACCACGAATTGGATGATGACGAGAATGAAGAAAATGACGAGACCTACAACGAGTGATCCTCCGACCACAGATTGCCCGAATGATGTGATCACTGAGCCGGCGGAACCGGTTCCTAAAATTTGTCGGGTCGTTGAAACGTTGAGCCCTAAACGGAACAGCGTTGCGAGAAGAAGAATTGAGGGAAACGACGCAAGATCAAGGACTCGTGATGCGTTCATTGATGCGAGAAGAATGAGCACTCCTGCGGCAATGTTCACCGACAGCAACAGGTCAAGGACAAGTGATGGCAGTGGCACGACCATCATTGCAACGACGCCGATGACGGCCGCAGGGAAAATGACCGCTGAACGCGAACGCTTCTCAGTAGCACTCATGGCAGCACTCCAAACGCATTGACCTCACGTCCTTAACTAGTCGGCTGTAATGCCGGTGAGTCCCCTGTATAAATGTCACTCTCGTCATTGGACATGCCGACTGTTTCCGCGTTGAGACGATGAATGACAGGCAGGCCTTTTTTGTTGCCGAGTTTGCTGACGAACGCCAGCGCAACGGCAACAGCGGCGTAACTTTCTGCAGGGATGGGGTATCCCCGCCGGGTTTTCTTGTGCAGATGACGCGCAAGCGGAACGCATTCGATGACGGGAACTCCCGCAGCGAGCGCCTCGTCACGAATTTCAACGGCTTTACCTTCTGCAGCTCGTGCGGTGACAACAGGAACGCCTTCGCCCGCTTCGTATTTCAATGCAACAGCGAAGTGGACCGGGTTGACGATCACGACCGTTGAATCGGCAACTGTTGCAAGCGTTCGGTTTCGAGATAGCTCTGCTTGCAGTTGACGCCTTCGGCCTTTGATCAACGGGTCACCATCGTTGTTCTTCGACTCTTGACGAACTTCTTGTTTCGTCATCTTCAGGTCGTTACGAGTTGAACGCTTCTGGAAGAAAAAGTCGAGCACCGACAGCACCACACCGGTCAGGGCTATGACCTGCAGCAGCAACGTCACGCGGCGAACAATGAACTCAAAACCCTCAGTGAGGCTGAGCCCAGGAACGGTGAGGCCCTTTGATGATGACACCACAATCGGAATCGCAACAGCAGCCACCGTCACGAGACGAAATGTTTGTTTACCGGTCTCCCATGCCGACTTTTTGCTGAACACTTTCTTGAAGCCCTGCTTCCATGACAGGCGAGACAACTTCGGTTTCAGTGCTTTCGGGGCAGAAACGATGCCGGTCTGAGCGAGAGACGCTCCGACGCTCAACACCAAGTTGAGCCCCAATGGAACAGCAATGAGAAGACCGACACTGATCATCACTTCTTTGCCGAGCGCAGAGACATCACTGATATTCGGTGACGTTGGCAGGGCCGACAGCATGGCGAAATGCTCTGCGAGGCGTCGAAGTACCCACCCGATATACGGGGGAATGAGAACTGAAGCAGCTGCGAGGGTGACCCATGACCCAAGTTCAGCTGACCGAGCAACCTGGCCTTCCTCGCGTGCTTTCTTTAAGCGTTGCGCTGTTGGTTTCTCGGTTTTTGACTGCTTGTCATTACTCACGATGCGGCTCCAACTGCTGCGGTGACCAAGGTTTCAACAGCTGCGGGGAGCAGCGGAATCGAAGCTGCGATCGCGAGAATCGCTACACCGGTCTTTAGAGCGAAGCCGATCGTGAGCACATTTGTTTGCGGTGCAGCGCGGGCGACGAGGCCGAGCACGAGTTCAACGAGAAACAGCACCGCAACGATCGGAAATGCAATTTCAAGGGCTGCGAGAAACAACCAACCGATGTTGTCGATAGCAAGCTGCCCAAGAGCCTCAATCGAGGGCCCTTGTAACGGAGCTGACTGGAAGGTGCGCATGAAGCCACCTACAAGAACAATGTGGCCGCCGGTCGCGAAAATGAGAACGGTCGCCAGCATCGTGTAGGCACGGCTGATGATCGCAGCGCTCGACCCGGAAAGCGGGTCAAACATTGCGCCCATTGAGAAGCCGCCGCTGAAATCAACGAACGCTCCGGCAACAGAGAACACCGAGATGAACGCGAGCACGATGAAGCCGGTTGCGAGCCCGATAGCGGCCTGGAACAGCGCTGCGGCAGCGAGTTGCACGATGCCCGAGGGAAGTGCGACCTCGGTCACTGATGCCATCGGAAGTGCGAGTCCGAACGCAAGCGCGCCACGGACACGGGCAGGAATGATGCGACCAAACGGGGGAGCGATGAACAGCCACGTACCAATGCGCACACTTGCCAGCAAAAAACTGACCAGTAACGACTCGTCGATGGAAAGAGTCGCAAGGTCGGTCATCGCGAGAGCTCTCCAGCCATCTCAAACAACTGGGTGCACAACGCAACAAGTTCGGCGATCATCCAGGAGCCACTGAGAGCAATTACAGCACCGACCGCAATGAATTTCGGCACGAATGACAGTGTTTGCTCTTGAATTTGGGTGACGCTTTGAATGAGGCCCATGAAGACACCGACGAACAGTGCGGTAAGCAAAATGGGGGCCGAAATTTTGCCGGCGGTCAGCAATGCCTGGGTGGCAATTTCAACAACGATTTGATCAGTCATGACTCGTAAGCCCCCTAAGTGTTGAATCCGCTTATCAGCGTGGAAGTGACCAGAGACCAGCCGTCAACCATGACGATGAGCAGCAGTTTCAGTGGTAGCGACACCATCGGTGGCGGCATCATCATCATTCCGAGCGACATCAGTGACGCTGACGTCACAAGGTCGATGACTAAGAACGGGATGAACACGATGAATCCGATGAGGAACGCCGTTTTTAGTTCCGACAGAATGAATGCGGGAATGAGCGCTTGAAGTGGAACGTCGGCGATCGTTTCTGGTGCTTCAGTGATCTGCGATGCGCCAAGCATGAGTTCAAGTTCGGCGGTTCCAACGTTGGCTGACATGAACTCTCTGAACGGTTCAATTGCGGCGTCAAATGCCTCTGATTGTTCGAGTGCGCCTTCGGTGAATGGCTTGACGCCTTCGTTCCATGCTTCGGAAAGTGTTGGCGCCATGATGAATAGCGAAATGAACAAGCTGAGCCCAACGAGAACTTGGTTCGGTGGTGCGGTGGGAAGGCCGAGAGCGTTGCGTAGCAGGGTGAACACAATGACGACCCGAGTGAACGACGTCATCATGATGAGTAGCGCTGGTGCTACTGACAGCAGGGTGATCAAAATGATGAGCACAACGCTTTGGGAAGGCACTCGTGGGCCGTCGTCTCCTCCAAGGTCGACGCTGAACACGACGTCACTTTCTGCTGCGGCTTCAGTGTTTGCAGCTGCACCGGTTGCGCCTTCAGCTCCGACGGTTGCCGATGACGTCACCTGTGGTTCAACAGGAAACTCGAGAATTGCGGTGGGGTCACTCTGCTCGATCGGTGTTTCCTGGGCGTGAGCGGCTGATGCAACACCGAGTGTGGTGGCTGCTACTGCGCCTAAGGCAACGAGTTTTGCGAATCGTTTCATGATTCGTTGCCGCCAAATCGTTGACGGAGCGCATCAGCGAACGCATTTTGGAATGACTGCGGCTCGGGCCCTTCAGGTGTTGGCAGCACGAGGTCATCACCTTCTGCGATGACGACAAGGTTTGAGTCTGAACTGCCGAGCAAGAACGTACGATCACCAGATTTCACGAGCACGACCGATGAACGTCGAGTGAGTGAAAGGCGACCGACTGCAACGAGATGGTTGCGGTTGGGACGCAGTTTCGATCCGGGTCGGCGATTTCTCATTCCGACGGTGATCGCCCACGCAGCGACGCTCAGCAATAGCACTGAACCCATCAGCCGTAGCGTGAGCATTGTCACTGAAGTTGCGACAACTGAGTGAACAATTTCAAATTCCATATTTCTCATACCCGTCTCCCTTCGGGTTGAGCAGCATGTTGCTGCGACTTACGTGCGTCCGAGAATTTCGGTGACTCGCACTCCGTATTCCTCGCCGATAACGACGACCTCTCCTCGGGCCACCATTGACCCGTTGACAACGACATCAACGGGGCTGCCGGCGGTGCGATCAAGCTCGATGATCGAGCCAGGTCCGTACTGAAGGATCTCTTCCATCGTGACTTTTGCTCGGCCCAACTCAGCTGCGACTTCGAGTGGAACGTGGCGAAGCACACCGATTGACAGCACGCCGTCAGATGGCCCTGCATTTGGGGTCAGCTGTGGCTCTGAAGCGAACATGACACCAACGACCTCATCGTTGAACGTGAGCGTGATCGCAGCCGGGTCTGGTAGCGACGCAAAGTCGACTGATGATGGTGAGAACGCTCCGACTCGCTGTTCAACGATGTCCATGAGCGGTCGGATTGCGTCGTGAGGGGTGGGGTCGGTAGCCAAGATGACGCGAACTCCGCCATCTCCTGCGACGACGGTGTCGACTTCGCTGGGGTCAAGTTGCAGCGTGGTTGCGGGAACCACTTCAGCGGTGAACCCTTTGGTTGATTGGGCGAATTCCTCGGCAATTACTGCGAGTTCGGCGAGATTGATTGTTGTTTTAGTGGGCATGATTTGGTGTTCCTGTGTGGTGAATGTGAAGGACTTCAGCGGCGATGCGCTGGCCGATGGCGAATGTGTTGACGTCGAGAAGTGGTTTGTCAGCAATGCAGAGTCGTGGTGGAGTTGTTGTTGGAATGCCGGTGCGAACGACGTCTCCAACGGCGAGTGACTCGACCGACTCGGCGTTCATTACCCATGTGGGCAACTGGACAGAAACTGGCAGCTTCACTCGCATGAGTGACTGCTGGATTGGTGTTGAGCGGTGAAGGGCCTCGGTAGCTGATGCTCGTTCCACGTCAGACAAAGCAACGAGCACTGGGGTGACGTCGTCTTGCGGGTAGCAAATGCGGAGGCAGAATTCGGTCTTTGAAACGCCGACAGCGAAGTGAAGTTCCGCTTGCACGACAGTTTCGTTGTCGTCGATGATCTTCACCTGCTTCGGGTTGATCATCGACCGCACGCTTGCGAGTCCCAGTTCGAAATATGGTGCAAAGCTCCGGTTCAGTGCCTCGACAAAAAGGCCGACACGAGAGTCGAGCACCCGAGCGTCAACAAGTGAAAGCTCCCGATCATTGGTCACCGATTCGGAACCGAAGACAAGCGCCAGCATTTTTGCTGTCGAGTCAGGGTCGAACGCTGCTTGGAACTGACCTCCGAGAGATTCGGATCCCATGAGGAAGTGATATGAGCCGAGCGGGGCAGCAGCGACAAACTGTTCGTAGCGCACCTGCGTGACATGGACGTTCGAGACGCGAATGTCTTCCCCGAATGACCGTGACAGCAGCACTTCGAGTTCGTCGGCGGCTGTTGCATGAATGCGCTTAAGCCCAACGACTGCTTCGCGGCTGAGTCGTGAACTCACCCCGAAGTCGTACGGCGCAGGCTGATCTGCGATTGCTTCTACTCCCATCGCAGTGCAGTATCGGAATGTGCAGTCGATGTCGGATGGTACGAATGTCACCGATTTCGAAACAGCGGTACATCAATAGAGGTCTCGCTCGAGTCCAGGTCATTGAGTGACAAATGTCGTGTGTCGGGTGGTCAAAATTGGCCGACGGTGGAAGTCGAAAGTTGCTATCCACAACACGAAGAGAAATGTCGAAATAACATGAAATCATCTACGATCACGGCGGAGGTCGCCATGCAGCACAAGATTTTGATCCTCGATGACCACCCCTTAGTCCGGTCTGGCATTCGAGTGAGCCTCGAAGAGACGTTCCCTGACTGTGAAGTTTGGGAAGCTTCGACGGTTGACGAAGCCATTTCAATCACTGTGGAGAAATCGCCAACGGTCGCTGTCATTGATCTCCGATTGCAAGACGAATCTGGATTGCAATATGCCGAGTACGTATCGAGAGAAGAGAAGGACATCCCATGCGTCGTTCTCACCTCCTTTTCGTCCCCTCAGTCGATTTTGGCTGCCTTTGACACCGGTGCCGTTAACGCATTTCTCGAAAAATCTCTCGACATTGAGCCACTTGCTGCAGCGATCGACGCTGCCTCGAAAGGCTTTTCGTCACTTACCCTCTCCGTTGCTCGTGAAGCAGCTCGGGACATCCAAAGCGAAGGTGGTTATAACCCCGCTGAGTTCACTGAGCGCGAAAACGCAATCGCCCAGCTCGTCGCCGATGGCCACTCAGATACAGCAATTGCAGAAGAGCTGAACATCGCAAGCTCGACGATTCGAAACCATCTGACTTCGATTTATCGGAAACTTGATGTCGAATCGAGAACTCAGCTTGCATCCAGGGTGTGGCGTCAACGGGCATCGAGTCCAGGCCACACCCCGTCCAATGAGGGCTAATGGAAGACGCTGATACTCGCCCAGCTCATGGAGAATCAGGATCTCAGGGAGTGGTCGGAGGTATCGCGTTCTCCGGCGAACAGTTTTCCGGATTAGGAATTGAGGAATCCCTTCAAATCTTCTCGATGCTCTACGCAGGATCTCGAAGTGGTTCAGCGCTACTTCGCCCAATTTTAGGCGACGACGGATCACTCGCTGATGCCGAGATTCTTGCAACGAATGATGAATGGCAGGCAACAAGAGCACGCCCGGTTAGATCGGGGTCACTTGCGAGTGGTGCCTACTCAGGTTGGGAGAATCTGAAACCGATATTGCAGCAGGCGCACGCCCACGGTTCCGCGACTCAAGTCTGGAATTCGGGTGCCGGCGACAGCAGAGTTGTCGGCGGTTTGATGAAAGAAGTTGAGTGGCGGCGCCTTCCCAATGCGTTAATCATTGAAACTGCCCGAGATCAAAGCCTGATGGCGGTAGTCGCCGAAGCCGCTGGCCCGGTGCTCGTTGTTGACCTTGAAGACGGAAAACTTCCGTCAAGAATTATTCAAATGAATCAGGCATTTGCCGACATGTTTATGTCGGGATTCAGCGGCATAGCGCCCACGTTTGGAAACATGCAGCCACAAAGGGATCTTGCGCTCACAGATGTGCGAGATCATGTTCATCGGATCTTTCCCGATGAGGATTGGGGATCTTTCGACAGGCGAACAACAGAAATTTACTCCGACGGAACTGATGTTTACGGCGATCCGTTTTACCTCAACGGGAATGCGTTTTTACGTGACTACTACGTTCGCCCAATCGGCAGCAAGGAGTATGCCGGGATTTGGGTGTATCGGCCTGCAGGGCCGATTGCCGTCAATCAGCTACCAGAATTCGCGCATACACGGTCGATGGCAGTTCAAGCTGCGGTAGAGAACCTTTCTCGTCCGATCGCTGCTCATGAAGTGATAGTCGATGAGGAAGGGCAACTGTCAGACATCTCGTTGCTGTGGGCGAACCGAGCATGGCAAAGTTATCGGTCTTCTGACTTGCCTCAAGGAACACTTGGGTCAGAGTCAAGAGTTCGTTTCGCTGAAGACCTTCTCCCATTCCTCAAGCGCGCCTGGACCCTGGGTGAGTCAACACAGTTCTTCCGCTTCAATCCTGATGATGCTGATACCGGGACGTACAGAGATGACTATGTCCGAGAATCAGCACTCGAAATTGAGACAATTTTCTCCCGAACCGATGATGGATTTCTGATGGAGTGGGGCGACGACGTGGACCTCAAAGTGCAACTCGGGTCAGATATGGAAGCGCAACGTCGAGCAGCTCTCGAGATCGCGTTTGAAGCTCAGGAAAGAAGTATCCGTAAGGGTGAACACGACCGCATTGTTCGAGAACTCCATGACAACATCCTGCAGGAGCTCTTCGTTGCGTCAATGACTCTTTCTCGGGAAGAGGCCGTAATAGGCGAGACTGAATCATCTCGTCTAGCAAGTGTTCGAAATGCTCTCGGGAAAATCTCAACCGACATCCGGGCGATCATCAGCGATTCAAAGGAACGAGACGGCGATCCGCTGCTCGAAACATTGAGAGATCTATGTGACGGCTGGGACGGTGTCCAGGGATTCACGGTTGAACTTGAAGAGTTCTCGGTCGTTGATGAGACCGTGCTGGACCGGCTGCCCTCAATCGTGGTTGACAATGTTGTGTCGGTGACACGAGAAGCCCTTTCAAACGCCGTGAAGCACTCAGGTGGCAGCAAAATAAAGGTCGATATTTTGGTCCTAAAAGACCATTTGCAGTTCAGCATCGTTGACAATGGCAACGGTGTTGACCCTCGGAATTCACGTTCAAGTGGAACATTGAATATGAAGGCACGAATGGCCTCGCTTGGTGGCCACCTTGAAATGCACTCAACAAGTAGCGGAGTGCGTGTCGAAGGTGCTGCACCGTTCAGCATTGAAATTATCTAACGAATTCAACGCTTTCCTAGGATTGAAAGCCATTCTGGTCAGAGTTTCTAACTGACGAATGACGTCAGCCGAGCCCAAAACCTGGCCCACCGGTGTGAGTACAAATGTCACTCACCAGTGATACAAATGTCACAAAAAACTACGTCCGTATTTGCCATGCAATGACATATGTCATTACCTCAAAAGTGGTTTGTAACTAACCACCCTATTTGCCTTTACAAAGGCATTTTGAGCCTAGATACTGCTCTCCATCACCTCGGAAGACCCGGGGAAACACAGAGGGAGTATCACATGAACAACACCGGTCAGGAACTCAACGTTCGAGTCAACAACAACTCGAACATCAGCTCGCCATCGACGAGCATCCAGGAGGCTCAGTCATGAGCCGCTCAACAAAAGTGAAGTTCGAAACCACAACGGTTCACTTCGTTCGACCACTTCTCGGATTCAACGACGACACATTCGAACTCGCCCAGCACGACGCCGACTACCCGTGGTTCACGCTGTCGGTCGCTGACGCAGAATTCCCGTCGTTCATTACCGTCGACCTGGCTGCAGTGTTCACGGACCTCAGCCTCGATATCCCCGACGACATCGCAGCAGACCTCAACGCCGAAGACATCGACGCCCTGCTTATTCTCGGCATCGTCAACGTCGCTGACGGATTCACCGTGAATCTCGCCGGACCACTCGTCGTCAACTTGACCGCACAGACCATCGCACAAGTTGTCCAAGACGCCGACCTGCCAACCGCTGCACCTCTGAACGGAGGCAACTGATGCTGGTACTCACCCGCTCATCAAACGCCGGCGTGCAGATCGGCGACGACATCGAAGTGGTCGTCCTTGAGATTAAGGGCGACACCGTCAAGCTCGGCTTCTCCGCACCCCAATCAGTCCGCATTCTGCGAAGCGAAATTGCCGAGCAGATCTCATCCGAAAACCAGAACTCAGCGGTCCGCACCGCATCACTTAACAACATCGCATTTCCCGCCTTGGAGGCAACATCATGAACACCACAACAACCCGCCGCTCACTTCGTAACACCAACTCAACAGAGTCAACTATCAACCCAGTCGACCACATGGCACTCGTGCACCACATCGTGAACCGTGTCGCAAAAGGCTTCCCATCATTTGTTGAACGAGACGACCTTGTTCAAGCAGGCATGGTTGGCCTCGTCGAAGCAGCCCAGCGTTTCGACGCCTCTGCCGGAGCAAGCTTCGCTTCATTCGCCGCACGTCGAATTGAAGGAGCAATCCTCGACTATGTCCGGGCCGACTCATGGATGCCACGCCAACTGCGGGCCGTTGAAAAGCAGATTTCCGCTGTTGAAGACCGTTTCGCCATCGAGGGCGACAACTCAGATGAAACCGTCGCACAAGAGCTCCACCTTCAAGTTGACCAGCTGCGAGCCATCCGTCGTGACCTCGCCCGTGCCCGCACCACTTCACTCGACCGTACGTTTGACGACGCAGGATCACCAATGAGCGAATCAATCGAATCAAATGACATGTCGCCAGCCGACAAAGCCGAATTTGAAGAACTCCGCCGACTCCTCGTCGCCGGCATCGAACTGCTTTCTGACAAGCAACGCCATGTCATCACCCGCTACTACATCGAAGAAGTAGGCCTTTCCGACATCGCGGATGAAATGGGTGTTGGCATCTCTCGAGTATCCAAGATCAAGCAGTCCGCAATTGAAAAGCTCGGCGAAGGCATCCAGGCACAGTTCACTGCACGCACCGAGCCACGCACCCGCCACCAGGTCGCTCAGCAGCAGTTCGCTGACGCAATGGCGGTTCGAGCAGCTTCATGACCTCTATCACTCACCAGTTGACAAAGATTTCTGGTGAGAGTGTGGAAAATCCGCAGCAACTGACGACTACTGCAGCACGATGAAAAATTCTCAACACACCCGAGACGAGGTGTTTTCAGCATTCTGCGAGTCGCTCTGGGAGCATCGCGCCCTCATGGCAGAACTCGCATATCACATGCGTGCACAACACTCAGCGTCGCTTGCAGCTCGCTTCAACGATGTTGAAACCGCCACCCGTCAACTGATCTCCACCGAGGAGCGCCTCGTCGGAGCGCAAATGCAGGTCTTCCACGCAATGTCGCAAGTCAGCGAACATTTCCCCGAGGTTGACCCGAACATGTCACTCGTCGACTTCGCAGGGCTGCTTCCCGACATGGAACAAACGATCCTTCAAGATCACATCTCGCTCTACGACGAGCAGATCGCAGATCTCACACAAGCAGCGCGACTCGTCGCCGACGATTCAGCACAGGTTCTAGCCGTCCTCGGACAGAGCCAAGAAACAGGTGACACCTACGGAAGGGATGGCAGGCGGGCAGGATCGCATAGCGCGGCAGGCACCAGAGGAGTGGCGTAATGTCAGTTGAAGGTCTATCGAGTGCAGTTTCAGGGCTTCTTGCTCACCGACGTCGCCTCGACGTCATCAGTCACAACGTCGCCAACTCAAGCACTGAGGGATACTCACGTCAACGTGTCGACTTGACCGCCAACTCAGGCTCCGCAATCGGTATCTGGTCGGGGTCATCGTCATCGCTTGGTGGCGTCACCATTGACGGCATCAGCCGTTCACGAGACGCATTCCTTGAAGTGCGGTCGCTGACAAGCTCAGCGAACGCAGCAGAACTTGAACGCTCCTACGCATCACACTTAGACCTTGAAAGCGTGCTCGCAGAACCATCTGACTCGGGTGTCGCTGCAGCGTTCGACGACCTATGGGCAGCGTTCGACGACGTTGCGAACTTCCCCGATCAGCTGCCGCAACGAGTCGCACTCATCAACTCGGCCACCATCCTCACTGAACGACTCGGAGAAGCAGACTCCGGATTTCGGGCGCTTCACACCTCAGCTCGACAGACAACTGAAGCAACCGTCGCCACCGCGAACTCGCTCGCCGAAGAAATCGCCGCAATTAACCATGCGGTCGCAACCTCATCTGGCGGCACCAACACCAAC
>CALCBR010000136.1:0-18668 GCA_937897105.1 uncultured Acidimicrobiaceae bacterium
GGTCGACGATGGCAACAGTGCCGCCGTTTGATGCGAGCCGCGTGATTGCCTCGATCGCTCGGTCGGGGTTGTCGAGGTAGTGCAGCACTTGGTGAACGATGACGAGATCAAATTGGTCAGTTCGGTTCAGGGGAGCGAAGAGGTCTGCGTGGCGGAGTTCTGCGCGGTGGATGCCCGCAGAATCGAGAGTGGCGCGTGCAACTCTTAGCATCGCTGCATTCGAGTCGAGACCAACGACGCGATCACTGTGGTCAGCCAGCAGTTCGATCATCCGGCCGGTACCGGTGCCGATGTCGACAATGTTGCCCAGATTTGACGACGGGAGAGCGCTGTTGAGGGCTGAGAGAAGAGCTGACTCGACAATGTGTTGTGAGACGTGGTGAGAGCTCTCTCGGTCCCAGGCTTCTGCTCGAGATGCGAAGTGGCGATGTGCGGCCTCTACACGACGTTGGCGAACCGCGAAGAGTCGATCTCGGTCTGCTTCGATTTGTGGGTCTGACGAGTGGAGAACGCTGAGAATGCTGTGGGTGATGTGTTCAAGCTGGTTGTTATTTTGCGGTTGCCGTTCGAGACCGAAAAAGACAAATGACCCTTCACGATGCCGAGAGCACACGCCGGCATCGACGAGAAGTCGGAGATGGCGAGAAATGCGTGGTTGTGATTGACCGAGTATTTCGCAGAGGTCAGAAACAGAGCATTCGCCATGTTGCAACACGGCAACGATGCGCAGTCGGCTCGGCTCACCGATCGCTTTGAGGATCTCGACGGTGTTGTCGAGTGGAAGAAGATCATCAGTTTGAGGAGCTTCAAGTAGCGTCATGAACATAAAGATATAAAGAAATCTACATATTGTCAATTCAATGGAATTACGGGGGGTCGGTGTGCAATTCCTCGGAGTGTCAGAATGTCCGAATGGAATTGCTCGAAGGGCTTGTTCGACGCGCTGGAAACACCGGTGATGGTGAAATGGTGGTCGTTGGCGATGACCGGATGTCGGCCGAGGCACTACTTTCTCTGGCCGATGCCACGGCAGCCCGTATCCGCGGGGCCCGCGCAGTCGCAGTGTGTGCGACGCCGTCGATGTCAACGGTGGTTGGCATCGTCTCCGCGCTTCGGGCAGGGGTTGCGATCGTGCCAGTTGCCTCCGACTCGGGCCCTGCCGAGCGAGATCACATTTTGGGAGACTCAGGTGCGGTTGCGATCCTCGGTGATCACGTATGGGATGAGACGTCGCTTCCCGTCATCCCTCTTGGCGGTGATGGCAGCTCGTTATCATCTGGCGAAAGCGGCGATCTCAATGATGCTGCTCTCATCATGTACACCTCGGGAACGACAGGTGCGCCAAAAGGCGTGCTCATGCCGACAAGTCCGATTGCAGCATGCCTCGACGGATTAGCCGACGCCTGGCAGTGGACCGAAGATGACCATCTTGTTCACGGGCTTCCGCTGTTTCATGTTCACGGGTTGGTACTTGGAATGCTCGGGTCATTGCGGCGAGGTAACCGGGTGACGCACACCGTTCGCCCCGCTCCCGAGGCATACGCCGCCAAGATGGCGGACGGAGCAACGATGTTTTTCGGTGTTCCCACCGTCTGGTCGCGCATGGTGTCTGACATATCGTCAGCCCAAACCTTGAAGGGAGCGCGAGCGATCGTTTCAGGAAGTGCGGCGTTGCCAGTCGCAGTCTTCGAACAACTCCAACAGCTCACCGGAGTGACCCCGCTCGAACGTTACGGAATGACCGAGACGATGATCACCATCTCAACCCGAATCGATGGCGATCGCCGCCCGGGCCATGTGGGGTTACCACTCAACGGCGTCGAAACAAGACTCCGGGGCGACGATGGTGAACTGCTCAACCATGACGGGGAATCGATCGGAACGCTTGAGGTTCGGGGTGCAACCGTTGGCGCTGGCTATCTCAACTGCCCAGATGCGACCGCTGAGTCAATCACGACCGATGGGTGGTTTGTGACCGGCGACTCTGCGGTGATTGGTGCTGATGGAATGCATCGAATCGTTGGCCGAACGTCGGTCGACATCATCAAATCTGGCGGTTACAAAGTTGGCGCTGGTGAGGTTGAAGCCTCCGTCGCGGAACTCGCTGAAGTGGCAGAGGTAGCAGTTGTGGGCGTGGCCGACGATGATCTCGGGCAGCGAATCGAAGCCGTGGTCGTGCCGGTAGCGGGTGCGACAGTGCACCCAGACGAGGTGATCGCACATGTTGCCGGCCAACTGTCTGTTCACAAGCGCCCACGACAGGTGCATATCGTCGAGAGTTTGCCACGCAACGCTCTCGGAAAAGTTCAAAAAGCGCAACTACGCGCCTCACTCGAGGAGATGTCATGACGACACCGAAACCGGCAACCGTTCATACCCAACAAGCGAACGCACCACGCGATCTTGGAATGGATGATCGCGATATCGACCGAGCTCGGCAAGGCCTCATCGCCCAGCATCCCACCGGCGTTCTTGAGGGCCCGCTCGGGGTTGCGTGGGATGCAAGCCGACACGATTACGTAGTCGACGGTGCGCAACCTGACACGGTTCATCCCAGCCTGTGGCGCCAAGCCAAACTCAATGCGGAGCACGGACTGTTCAGTGTCTCGGACAAGGTGTGGCAGGTGCGTGGTTACGACATCTCGAACATCACCTTTATCGAAGGGCAGACCGGATGGATCGTGATCGATCCGCTCACCGTTGAACCCGCAGCGAGAGCGGCACTCGAATTAGCGAACACGCACCTCGGCGAACGCCCTGTTGTCGCGGTGATCTACACCCACTCTCACACCGACCACTTTGGTGGCGTGCTCGGCGTCACCAGCCAGGAAGAAGTTGACGCCGGACGATGCCGAGTCATTGCTCCTGAGGGATTTCTCTACGAAGCGATCGCAGAAAATGTGATTGCTGGTTTTGCGATGGGCAGGCGCGCTGCGTATCAATTCGGACCGCTGTTGCCACCAGGGCCTACGGGACACGTCGATTGCGGCCTCGGAAAGGGGCTTGCGATTGCCGCTCCGAGTCTCATTGCGCCAACCGAGGAGATCACCTTCACCGGCGAGGAGCTCAACATCGATGGGGTACGGGTTGTGTTTCAGTTGACCCCCGAAGCTGAGGCCCCAGCCGAAATGAATTTTTTCTTTCCAGATTTCGGTTGGCTGTGTATGGCAGAAAACTGCACTCACACGATGCATAACCTCGTGCCCATCAGGGGTGCTCTGGTGCGCGACGCACTCGCGTGGTCGAAATACATCGACGAGGCGATCAGCCTCTTTGGCGACGAGACCGAGGTGTTCTTTGCCTCCCACCATTGGCCACGCTGGGGTCACGACGACATCGTTGACTATCTGCGCAAGCAGCGAGATATGTATCGCTGGATTCACGACCAAACAATGCGGCTCGCAAATCACGGATACACGGCTCTCGAGATTGCAGAAGAACTTGAACTCCCTGAAGAGTTTTCATCGCAAGGGCATACCACCGGGTACTACGGCCATCTCGTTCACAATGTGAAAGCGGTGTACCAGAGGTATCTGTCGTGGTACGACGGAAATCCCGCAAACCTCTGGCGCCTGCCTCCGACCGAGGTGGGCTCTCGCTATGTCGCCCTTGCCGGCGGGGCCGATGCAATGGTGGCCGCTGCGCAGAAATCGTTTGATGAGGGCGATTATCGGTGGGTGGTGGAGATGCTCAACCACCTCGTCTTTGCTGAGCCCGACCATGCCGCCGGACGAGAGCTTCAAGCTGATGCTCTTGAACAACTTGGCTACCAAAGTGAGTCGGCGACATTCAGGAACGCGTATTTGACCGGAGCTCAAGAATTGCGGAATGGTGCGCCACCGAGGCGAGAAGCCATGCGTCGCGGTTTTCTTGATGCAATGACGGTCAGCCAACTGCTCGACACAATTGCCGTACGATTGCCGTCTGATCTGGTCGGCGGACGGCATGTCACCATCCACTTGACGATCAGCGACCGTCCGACCGAGGCCGACTGGACGATAGAAATTTCGAATCGTGCAATGTCGTCGATTGCGGGGCTGAGAGGTAGCTCAGATCTTGCACTCACGATGCCGTTGGAGTACCTCATTGCGCTTGCTGCTAACGAGATGACCGTCGATGACGTACTCACAGCATCACGTTGTGAAGGTGACCCCACCGCGTTCGAATTCGCGTTTGGTCATCTCGAGTTGTTCTATTCGGGATTCGCGATCGTCGAACCGTAAAGGCGTCACCCCGTCATTACGGAGCCTCTTGCGAGCGCACAGCGAACGAGCGCGCAATGACCCCAGCGATAATGACGATGACTCCTGACACCATTGCTTGCCATGGAAGTGCGAGCGCCAGCACGCTGCATCCAACAAGACCGAGGCGTGCAATCCATTGCGGCCACAGGCGTTCTGCTGGCTGTAGACGCAGCGCAGAAGCGTTCGTGATTGCGTAATAGGTGAGCACCGCCACTCCAGACAGCGAGAGGGCAGAGGTGAGGGAAACGGTGTTGATGAGAGCGACGACGATCGCGACGACGCTGAGTTCTGCACGAAGGGGGAGTGAACGCTGCGATGAGACTTGGGCGAACCATGCAGGAAGATCTGCGCGTCGACCCAGCGCCAAGATCGTTCGGGCGACCCCTGGAATGAGATTGAGCAACACCCCAAAGCATGCGATGCCTGCACCAACTGAAATGGCCGGAGCAACGCGAGAAAGCGAACTGTATTCGACGATGGTGCTCAGCGGGGCAGAGGTTGCCGAGATGTGCTCAGGTGTCAGCGATGAACGCACGACGACTGCAACCGTGAGATAGATCAGAAGAACGGCTCCGAGTGCTCTTGGAATCGCCCAGGGAATCGTTCGTTCGGGGTTGATGACTTCTTCGCCAAAGGTTGCGATACGCGCGTAACCTGCGAACGCGAAAAAGATGAGCCCGGCGGCCTGCAGAACTCCATAGGCGTTCGCGTCGATGGCGCTCAGTTGTTCGACAGGGCGTGGCGTCGTCTGCACCCAGGCGCTGGTGACCACAATGATGAGGGTGAGGCAGGTGGCACCAAGAACGACTCGGGTAACAAACGCTGTTCTCGACAAGCCACCCAAATTGATCGCGGCGATGAGCACCACCGCTGCTGTTGCGACGAGTCGAGCCTGAGAGGGCCAGATGTAAAGGCCAGCAGTCAGGCCCATCGCTGCGCAACTTGCGGTCTTACCGACGATAAAGCCCCATCCAGCAACATGGCCCCAAAATGGTGACAGGCGCTCTCGTGCGTAGACGTAGGTTCCGCCGCTCTCTGGATGTCGGGCGGCGAGTTGTGCTGATGAGGTGGCATTGCAGAGGGCTACACCACCAGCGATGACGAGGCTTAGCAGCAGCCATGTACCGGCAGCATTCGCTGCGGGGGCCCACACCGCAAACACTCCGGCTCCGACCATTGACCCGATGCCAACGACAACGGCATCGGTCGGAGTGAGTTGGCGACGAAGCGCTGTTGTCATTGAAACATGCGAGTGCAGTAATCGCCAATGACATCGTGGATGCCGACTGCCCGCGACATCGTGTGCCATCGAGCGATAAACCCGTGGACAACGCCAGGCACCGCAAGATATTCGGCATCGGTGCCTGCAGCGGCGAGACGTTCTGCATAGAGAGCCCCTTCATCGCGAAGGGGGTCGAACTCTGCAGTGATGGTGAGGCTGGGAGCGACATCGTTGAGCGATTCAGCTCGTGCGGGCACCGCATACGGGTTCTCGCGGCCGCCGTTGGCAAGGTAGTGCCCCCAGAACCAACTCATGTCAGCCGCAGTGAGGAAATATCCCGTCGCGTTCTTGGTCATCGACGGGTAGGCGTCTTGTTCGGTATCGACGCACGGATAGCAGAGAACTTGTGCACAGAGGTGAAGCCCCTCATCGCGAGCGCGAAGTGCGACACCGGCAGCGAGATTTGCGCCAGCCGAGTCGCCAAAGATGATGATCCGAGATGGATCTCCACCGATTGACTCTGCCTGTGTGCTGAGCCATTGAGTCACCGCCCAACAATCATCGTGCGGCTGAGGAAACGGGTGCTCAGGTGCGAGTCGATAGTCAACTGAAACGATGAGAGCATCTGTGACCACTGCGAGTCTGCGCGCTACGTGGTCATGGCCGTCGACGCTGGACAGCACCCAACCTCCCCCGTGAAACACGACGACGACAGGAAGATGTGCTGGCTGCGCTGTCGTGGCGTAGATGCGAATCGGAATTGATCCGTGAGGCCCATCAACCAACGAGTCGATTACGTGTGCAATCTCGTCGGAGGGCGGAGTCGGCGTTCGAAAATAGTTTGACCGTGCTTGCTCGACAGTTCCCTCTGACAGTGCAGGCGCCCCGGTCTCGGCCAACGCCTGCACAAGTTCAGCGACGTCGGGGTCAAGCGGCACGTTAGCCCACCTGGGTACCGTCGAGAACCTGCTGAACCTCTTTAATGATGTCTTCAGCGGTGGTTCCTGGCGTGAGTACTGCGGCAACGCCCTGCGCCTTGAGTTCATCGAGGTCGTGGTCAGGCACGGTGCCGCCGAGGATGACCGGAATGTCTGCACCGCGTGCCCGAACCGCCTCGACGACGAGAGGAGCAAGAGTCATATGAGCACCAGAGAGCATCGAAAGACCGATTGCATCGGCGTCTTCATCGACTGCCGCTGCGGCAACGGTTTCTGGCGTTTGGAACAGGCCGGTGTAAATGACCTCATAACCGGCGTCACGAAGGATCCTTGCTACAACCTTTACGCCGCGATCATGGCCGTCGAGGCCGACTTTGGCGACAAGAATTCGTTCTCCTGACATCGTTTTCCCCTTAGATGCTTGGCACTTCGACGTGACGCCCGAAGACGCCTGCCATCGTGTTCATCATTTCGCCGACGGTTGCATATGCGTGCGAGGCCTCGATCAGAGTTGGCATGAGGTTGACCTCTGGGTCTTCGGCTTCAACCCGCAACTTGTTCAACACTTCGGTAACGGCGTCTTGGTTGCGATCAGAACGCACGGTGTCAAGCCGCTTGCGCTGGCGCTGCTCATCTTCGTTGGTGATCCTGAGCAGCTGGATCTGGTCTTCTTCATTCCCGGCCTGGAAGTCGTTGACGCCGACCGTGATCCGTTGGCCGGCGTTCAGACGGCGCTCGAGGTCATAGGCAGAATCAGAAATTCGACCCTGGAACCAGTTTTCTTCGATGCCGGTGATGACGCCTTCAAGCAATGATCCGTTGCCCAGTGATTCGAGGTGGGCAAAGATTTCTTCGGCCTGACGCTCAACCTCATCGGTGAGAGATTCGACGTAGTACGAACCGCCGAGAGGGTCAGCAACATGGGCAACATTTGTTTCGTGGGCGATCACTTGCTGGGTTCGCAGCGCAATGCGAGCGGCCTTTTCAGTTGGTAGCGCAAGCGCTTCGTCCATCGAATTTGTATGGAGGCTCTGTGTTCCTCCGAGCACGCCAGCGAGAGCCTCGATTGCGGTACGAGCGATGTTGACCTCAGGTTGTTGAGCGGTGAGTGAAACACCGGCGGTCTGAGAGTGGAAGCGGCACTGCATCGACCGCGGGTCGGTCGCTCCATATCGTTCCTTCATCCATCGAGCCCAAATTCGGCGAGCGGCACGATATTTTGCGATCTCTTCGAAGAAGTCGATGTGGGCATTGAAGAAGAAACTCAATCTCGGTGCAAACGCATCGACGTCGAGTCCGGCCGCAAGAGCGAGTTCGACGTATGCAAAACCGTTTGCGAGCGTAAATGCGAGTTCCTCAACCGCAGTCGAGCCGGCCTCACGGATGTGATACCCCGAAATCGACACCGAGTGCCATCGGGGCATTTCGCGCGATGTGAAATCGATGGTGTCACGAACGAGTCGCATCGACTGGCGAGGTGGGAACACGAATTCTTTCTGAGCTTGGTACTCCTTCAAGATGTCGTTTTGCAGCGTTCCACCAAGTTGGGCGCGGTTTACCCCAGCCTTTTCGGCTTGAGCGATGAACATCGCAAAGATGACGGCAGCAGGGGAGTTGATCGTCATCGAGGTCGTGACCTCGCCGAGATCGATTCCTGCGTAGAGGTCCTCCATGTCAGACAGGCTGTCGACGGCGACACCGCATCGGCCGACTTCGCCGAGCGACATTGGGTCGTCTGAGTCGAGTCCGAGAAGGGTCGGCATATCGAATGCAGTCGAGAGGCCGGTACCCCCAGCTTTGATGATTTCTTTGAATCGCCAGTTGGTGTCCTCTGCGGTGCCGAAACCGGCGAACATCCGCATCGTCCACAAACGTGACCGATACATCGAGGCGTACGGTCCGCGGGTGTAGGGGTATTGGCCGGGGAAATCGCCATCTTCAGGCCCGTACACCGGGTCGATCGGAATGCCCGACAGGGTGGTGAACTCTGCGTCTCTAGTTGGGGAGGCGTTAAACGCTTGCTCCCACTGTTCGCGTGGTGAAGTGGTGTCACTCGACATACAAAAAGGATACTTTGACGTCCAAATATTCCTCTAACCCGGGTTACCCTGCCGGTGTGACGTCCCCATCGCCTGAGAACGATCCGATTGAAGCGGCTGTCGTTAATTGGGTGCAGCATGGCTGGGAAGACGCCGCCACTCCGATGAGCATGGTCACTTCGGTGATGCGGGTTCAACAGTTGCTTGCCGCTGATATCGATCGGGTGTTGAAGCCGTTTGACGTGAGTTTCGCTCGATACGAATTCCTTCGCTTGCTCGCGTTTAGTCGCCGGGGCACATTGCCGATGGGGGTCGCTGGAGAGCGTTTGCAAGTGCACCCAGCGAGCGTGACCAACGCTGCCGACCGCCTCGAACGCGACGGTTTAGTGAGTCGGTCAAGAGACGATGTCGATCGCCGAAAGGTCATCGTTGCAATCACCGATGAGGGTCGCAAACGAGTTGACGCAGCAACGAGCGAATTAAACGCCTACTTTCAGTCGATTCCGATGTCGCAGGCGCAACAAGGCGAGTTATTTGCCGGCTTGCGAGTGTTGAGGGCTGCGCACGGTGATCTCGGTACCGGGTGCACCGATGAAGGTAGTCGTGCCTGACCTTCGCCTTCACAGCGACGGCAACGCTCGGTGTGGCTGGTGCGGTGACGACGAAGACTACGTTGCGTACCACGATGCTGAATGGGGCGTTCGGGCAACGAGCGACAATGAGTGGTACGAGAAAGTGTGCCTCGAAGGCTTCCAATCAGGTCTGAGTTGGATCACGATCTTGCGACGACGTGCCGCGTTTCGAGAGGTGTTTGCAAACTTCGACCCAGACGTCGTTGCGACGTTTACCGACTCTGATGTCGAACGTCTTGTTCTCGACGAGCGCATCATCCGCCACCGAGGAAAAATTTCTTCAACGATCAACAATGCGAAACGAGCCCTCGAACTGCGTGCCGAGTTCGGCAGTCTCGACGCATTCTTCACGAACTATGTCGAGCCTGATGAGCACCGGCCACATGCGCTCGGCGATGTGCCAGCACAAACCGATACGTCACGCGCCCTCGCAAAAGAATTGCGGCGCAGGGGTTGGACATTTGTGGGCCCGACAACGATGTATGCGATGGCGCAGTCAATGGGGCTCGTCAATGACCACCTCGTCGGTTGCTGGCGTCGAGACCACTGCTGATCTTCAACTTCGTCTGAGGGCTACGACACGGTGTCGCGGATAAACGCGTGAACTTCTGGCCACAGCCGTGCGGCGAGATCGTTGTCTTGGGTCCCGAGCGCATTATGTGACGCCATGAATGCATGGCCGGTGCCCGGGTGCACGGTGAGGCTTGCGTCGACTCCTGCCGCCTGCAGGCGTTGCTCGAGGTCGGCAGCACCTTCTGGAGGGAAGAAGCCATCGACCTCTGCCATATGCCCGCGAATCTTTGCGGTGATGTTCGAGTAATCGGGTTGATCATCGCCTGAGGGGAATCCATAGAACGGCACCGCCGCAGAAATTGCATCAGGGCGAAGGGCAGCAAGCACAAAGGTGAGCATGCCTCCCATACAGAACCCCATGACGGCAAGCGTCGAACTTGACGTCGATTCGTGAGCGACGAGGTAGTCAACCGCTCCGCTCATATCTTGCGCGGCGCGGTCCATTGGGAGCGATGTCATCAGTTCTCCGGCTTTATCCATTTCGGTATGCCCTGCGAGTTCGCCGTGATAGAGGTCTGGGGCCAACGCAACGAAGCCGTTTCGGGCGAGGTCGTCGCAGATATCGATGATGCCGGAGTCAAGCCCCCACCATTCTTGAACCACGATGACGCCTGGCCCCGACCCGCTCTCGGGGGTTGCGAGGTATCCGGCTGCATCTCCGCTTGGAGTAGAAAAAGTGACGTTCGTGCCCATGGCCCAAGAGTAGCCAAGCGTGCCTCGGCGGTGAGACAAGAGCGCGATGCCAGCGATGAGGGTCATTTCAAGAAGAATGTCGCTGTGGTTACGACGCGTCCTCCAATGTTGTGGGAGCCAGATCCCGATGCTCACTCTCGGCTCGCCGAATTCACCGCTTTTTGCGAGAACGCCACGGGCCTTCAGTTCGCGACCTACAACGAATTTTGGGAATGGTCGATCGCTGATGGACTCGAGCGTTTCTGGGAATTGCTCTGGCAATGGTGTGAGATCGAGGCCTCCGAGTTGTATTCACAGGTGTTGAGTACGCGGGTGATGCCGGGCGCCAAATGGTTTGCGGGTGCGAAACTCAACTATGCGCACCATGCGCTACGGCACCTCGAAGATGACGCCGAAGTGCTTGTCGGAATTTCCCAAAGTCGTGCACGCCAGTCGATGTCAGGTGGGGAGTTGCGGGCGGAGGTGAGTCGCGTTCGCAGTGGGCTCATCTCTCTCGGTGTGGGTCACGGCGACCGGGTGGCGGGTTACCTGCCCAACGTGTGTGAGGCGATTATTGCGTTTCTTGCAACGGCGAGTCTCGGTGCGATCTGGACTTCATGTGCGCCGGAGTTCGGGGTTGGTGCCGTGCTCGACCGCTTCGGGCAGGTGGAGCCCAAGGTGCTGTTCGCCGTCGACGGCTATCGGTATGGACGTCACGATGTCGACCGAAGCGATGAAATCGGTCGTCTTCGTGCGGGTCTACCGTCGGTGACTTCGACGGTGGTCGTGCGTCATCTCGGTTCTGCGCCGTCAACGGAATCGTCATCACCTGGCGTGATCGAGTGGAGTGAGCTCGGAAATGATGAAAGCGATGAGCTCATGATCGACGACGTCGAGTTCGATCACCCGCTGTACATCCTCTACTCATCGGGTACCACGGGGCTTCCGAAGCCAATCGTTCATGGCCATGGGAACATCACCCTTGAGCATCTTAAGGTGCTCGCACTCCACAGCGATATGGGGCCGAGTGACAGGTTCATGTGGTTCACCACCACCGGATGGATGATGTGGAACTACCTCGTATCTGGTTTGCTCACCGGGGCGTCGCTCGTGCTGTTTGACGGTGATCCCGCTAGCGACGGGCCGGACACGCTGTGGAAGGTTGTTGCGGAAGAGGGCGTGACGTGGTTTGGCGGGGGAGCGCCGTGGTTCTCAGCCTGTCGTCGTGCTGGCTTGCAGCCGGCCGAGCGTTTTGACCTGACGCAGGTTCGAGCAATTGGAGCGACCGGAGCGCCTCTTCCACCAGATGCATTCCGTTGGATTTACGAGGAAGTTTCTGCAACCGCATTGCTGTCACCGATCAGTGGTGGTACCGATATCTGCTCTGCGTTTGTTGGAGGTAATCCTTTGTCAGCAGTGCGAGAGGGAGAAATTCCTGCGCCCTACCTTGGGTGTGCCATCGCTGCCTGGAATGAGTCAGGGGAGCCCGTGCTCAACGAACAAGGGGAACTCGTGGTGACTCAGCCAATGCCATCGATGCCGGTGGGCTTTTGGGGTGACGCTGATGGCTCTCGCTACCGATCGAGCTATTTCGAATTTTTCCCCGGAGTGTGGCGACATGGCGACTGGGTGACGTTCACCGAAGATCGGTCGTGTGTGATTTCGGGCCGAAGTGACGCGACGTTAAATCGAGGAGGCGTCCGGGTTGGGACCGCAGAGATTTACCGGGTCGTCGAGTCGGTAGAGGGTGTCGCTGATTCTCTGGTGGTGCACCTAGAGGCTCCCGGGGCGGACGACCCTGGTGTACTCGTGCTGTTCGTCGCTCACGACGGCCGCAGTGACGAGGACGATGTTGTCAACTCGATTCGAGCGACAGTTCGCGAAGAACTCTCACCACGTCATGTGCCTGATGAAGTGCATTTCATCGAAGTCATTCCCACCACTCTGAGCGGTAAGAAATTGGAATTGCCGGTGAAGAAAATTCTTCGGGGAGCGCAACCAGACGATGTTGCGAGCAGAGATTCACTGAAGGATCCAACTGCGTTAGACCCGATTGTGGCGATCGCGGCCACTCGAAACTAAACGGTTGCTATCTGGGTTCGACGAGCAAGCTTTGCGCAGATACGCCGACGGGCCCGTACTCGTCGTGAACGGTTGAGGCCGCGAGGCCTGAGCCGAGGGTTCCGTATTCGGTACGCGCGTCGAGACAGACCCATTCACCTTGTGGCGGACGAACGAAATGAATGGTGAGATCAGGGTTGATGTACAGCCAGCTGAGATGCTCGACCCGCGCTGAGACGCCATTACCAAAGTCGGCCGCAGCTGCTACTCGTTGTGAACCGGACGGTTCTTCACCGGCGACAACCGGCAGGCGGAGTCGTACCCAGACGACGGCACGGCCTGGATCATCCCACCCTCCGGTGATGAATCTGTGCTCACAGGAATCAGAAGCGAACGCATGTTGCTCATTCATCGATACCGGAACGGATCGTGTCGCAGAGCCCACGTCAGGGGCACGGAATCCTTCTCCTTGTGCTGGTACCTCGGTTTGTTGTGTGCGAATACGGAGGGCACGGGCTTTTGCGACCTCGATGTCGCCATCGCGCATCGAGACTCCAACGACTGAAATTTTCCGGCCTGGCCGCTCGACATCGGTAATGAGGGTGAGGGGACGGCCAACAGGAACTGGACGCTGAAGTTCGATGGTGATTCGACTGAGTTGCCATTCGTCTCCACCGGCATGTTCGACTTCTCGAACGAAAAGCGCAGCGGGCGGCGCCCCATGACAGTGCTCAGGATTCCACGGTCCCTGTGACCACTTCGTGGCGACCCAGGTGTTGTCATCGGCCCGTTCGAAGAGAGCATCTTCCCGAGATACCTCATGTTGAGGTCGACGGAACCCCTCGGTCACGAGATCTCTCGTTCGAGAGGGAGCACTGTAGATGCGAGTTCGCCGAGATGGTCAATCCATCCGTCGGCAGTTGATGGTTCTGTCATCGGAAGCACAACGAATTTGGTGGTGCCGACCGAGATGAATTGCTCGATGAGCGCACAGAGATCTTCCCACGACGATGGAACGAGTTGCGACGGGTCGTCGAGGTTGGGTCGGCGCTTCGCAAGGTTGGCGAGCAGTGCCTCAGGTACCGGACCGTTTGCGTAGGGAATGAGCACGCCGTAGTGGTCTTCTTCGATTTCTCGGCCGTATTCGGCGAGAACGCCCTCAATGACGGTGCGACCCTGTTCGGCATCTTGCGGTGTGACGAACGAAGGCAACCAGCCATCTCCGAGCCGTCCAATACGCCGTAGTTCGCTTTCTGCGATTCCGCCGAGCCATACATCGAGGCGCTCCGGCACAGGACCGACACGGATGTTGTCAACTTGGTAGTGCACTCCGTCGAATGTGCAGGGCTCTCCCGTCCAGCAGGCGCGCATGATCTGCAGCATTTCATCGAACATTTTTGCGCGCTCTCCGCGCTGCACCCCAAACGCGCGTTGTTCCACCGGGTCTACAGCTCCTAGACCGAACGCAGGAAGAAAGCGCCCACCTGACATTGCTGCGAGCGATGCAATTTCTTTGGCCGCGACGACCGGGTTGCGACCGGGCAGCACGAGGACGCTGGTGCCCAGTTTGAGGTCTTTTGTTCGACCGACGGCGGCTGCAGATGCGATGAGCGGGTCAGGCGCGGGCCCATTGATGCGTTCTGACAGCCACAGCGAATCAAACTTGAGGCGTTCAAGTTCATCGACGACGGTGAGGAAGTCGGGGCCGTTGAGTTCAGTTCGTACCCCGAGTCCGATGCCGATGCGAACTTTCATGCGTTCACGACTCCCTGAATTATGGAGGCGACCGTTGCTGGCTCGTCAACAAAGGGTGAGTGATCGCTGTCGATTTCGATCACCGACGAGCATCGTGCAGCCATGATGCGTTGATGCTCGGGATGCACTGCTCGATCTTGATTGCAGAGCACATATGTCGACTCGATCGCTGATGCGGGTGCTCCGTCAACTTCTTGTGTCATGGTGGCATTTGGCTGTGAGCCCAGTCGCTTAGCATTCGCCCGCTGAACAACCGTTGAGCTTCCGGGATACAGCAGAGCGCCGGCATGTTCTGGGTCGAGGGTGGTCGCACCTTCATCGGTCGGCACCATGATGTTGGCGAGTTCGACCTTGTGTCGGGGAGCGCTCCGAAGGAAACCGTTCACACTTTCTCCGGCTTCAAGTGCGAAAGCTGCGATGAACATGAGATGCGCAATCCGGTCGCTATGGGCAGCCGCCTGCGAAACCACTGCTCCGCCGTATGAGTGGCCAATAAGGAGTGTGTCTGATGGAAGAGCCTCCAGCGCCTCCACCACCGCAGCTGCGTCGCCATGGAGGTCACCGAGCGGCAGTGGTGAGATGCCATGGCCAGGTAGGTCGATTGCGTGCGAGGGAATTCCGAGTTGGTCGAGGGCCTGTTGTAGCGGTGCCCAACACCACGCACCATGCCACGCGCCGTGAACGAGGAGAACGTTGCTGATCGCCATGAAGTGATCGTCGCAGGTTCACCTAATCATCGGAGAATCCGGCGATGTAGTTCAGCCTCGCATCATTCGAATCCATGAGCTGAAGAACCCGACGGTGAACACCATCGTGGCCAACGTGACCTGGCCATGATGGTCGAGTCGCTCATCGAGTGCATATGCAACTCCGCCCGCAAGCGACGAGTAGAGAAGCCCGAATCGCGCGGTTGATCCCCATGAATGTGAAATTGATGCCGTTGTGCTCATGCTTGCAAGAGCGCGTGCCCTCGGACATCTCGCGTTTTTTCGAGAGATGTGTGGCGCCTCCTCAGCAGAGGTCGGGTCGTGTCGTTGCAGTAGCGTCCGGTCGATGGCCACGGCGTTGGGTGTTCTCCGGCAACAAGCGGTTCGCCGGTATTTGGGCTCGACGGCCTTCGCAGCAATCGGGATCAATATTTGCATCACTGCGCTGTTCAAGCAGGTGTACGACATCACTGGAGATCCCTTCTCGATCGGGCTGCTGGGCTTAGCGCAGTTTGTGCCCGGTCTTGTGTTGGCGATCCCAAGTGGTTACATCGCCGATCGTTTCGATCGACGACATGTGACCGCAGGTTTCCTGTTGTTGAGGTTGCTGTCGATAGCGGTACTCATCTGGTTCACTAACTCGGGCTCCACTGCGGTCTCTGTGCTCGTGCTTGTTGCGATCGGTATTGGCGTCGCCGATGCGTTAATCACGCCGAGTAGGCGAGCGATCTTGCCGTTGATCGTCAGCACCGATGATTTGCCGAGAGTCATTGCGCTGTGGACGGCAACATTCACGTCGAGTGCGATTGTCGGCCCGGCTCTTGCCGGCTTTTTGTACAGCATCGATCCATCGATCGCGTATGCCGCCGCAGGAGGTTCGGCTCTGCTGTCGGTGCCGTTGACGTTGGGCATCAGGTACCTGCCAGGAGTCGCCCCGGTCGCTGATGAGAGGCGTCCGAGCGTTCGTTTAGCTCTTCAAGGGCTGCGATTCATTCGTCGTTCGCCGATCGTGCTCGCAGCGATCAGCCTTGACCTCTTTGCTGTGCTCTTTGGTGGGGCAGTGGCACTGATTCCGGTCGTTGCAAGTGACCGACTCGGGGTTGGCGACGTGGCATACGGTTGGCTTCGAGCGGCGCCTGGAGTTGGGGCTGCGGCGATGGCGATCGTGCTTGCGATTCGACCTGTAAGTCGTCGTGTCGGACCGACGCTGCTCGTTGTCGTCGCAGTGTTTGGCGCAGGCACCGTGGTCTTCGGCCTCACCCGCTCATACGTTGTTGCATTTATCGCGCTTGTTGTGCTGTCGGCTGCCGACATGGTGTCGATGTTCATCCGGGGAGCGATCGTGCCGCTGGCAACACCTCCAGATCAGCTCGGTCGGGTGACCGCTGTTGAAGGAGTGTTCATCGGTGCATCGAACGAACTCGGCGCGTTTGAGAGTGGGCTTGCCGCTCGGTGGTTTGGGGTGCCGTGGGCAATCGCCGGTGGCGGGATTGCAACCATTGTGATCGCAGGCGCCTTTGCTGTCGGATTCCCTGCGTTACGAAAGATTGACCGCTTCGATGATGTGAAGGTTGAGGTACCCGATTAGCCGGTGAGGCGTCCGAGTTTGGCGAAGCCTTTAAAGCGCCGCAGCCGAAGAACCGACTGGTCGGATGCGAGCCGTCCGATACCGCTGGCGATAGTCGGGTATACATGGGGCACGCGGGCGAGTTCTTCAATCGACACCGAGAACCGAACCGCAAGAGCGATTTCGTTAATGACTTCAGACGCACGGGATGCGATGACGTGACCGCCAACGATGCGACCATGAACCGTTACGATTTCGATAAGCCCTTCCGAAGACCCTTCGAATAGTGCGCGGTGCACCTCTGATAGCTCCAGCTGATGAACTTTCACGGCTCGACTTCTGAAGCGCTCTCTGGCTTGGGCGGCGGTGAACCCGACTCGGGCGAGTTCTGGTTCGGTGAAGACGCACCACGGCGACATCGTGCTTGCCTGAGCGCGGCCAGGCAGGAACATGTCACGTACCGCAAGTGACGCGTCGGCGACCGCAGTGCTCGTCAAGCGAGGTCGACCGGCAGCGGCGTCACCGACTGCATAGATGCTGGTTGTCACGGTTCGGCTTCGGGCATCGACATTGATGCCTGCTGGAGTGGCGACGACTCCAAGCCGTTCGAGCCCGAGCGACGTGACCGATGACGAGCGACCGGCGGCGACGAGCAGATGTTCTGCATCGAGCTCACCGTGGGCGGTCTCGACGTATGCTCGACCACCCTCGTAGCGGGCTGCGAGTATGGGCTCACCGACGTGAACGTCGACGCCATCATTGCGAAGAACTTCGGTAATGCGCTCGCTGAAGATGGGTTCTTCCCGGGGAAGGATCCTCGGCCCTGTCTCATAGAGCTGCACCTTGGCTCCGATACGTGCAAGTGCCTGTGCCGACTCGACCCCGACGGGACCTGCTCCGACGATGATGATGTCCATTGGCGGTGAGTCGAGGTCGTAGAGAGTTTCATTGGTGAGAAACGGAACATCGGCGATGCCAGGAATTGAAGGCACTGTTGGTGTGCTTCCGGTCGCGATGAGGAGGAATCGGCCTTCGAGGGTGGTGGTGCCGTCGTCGGATGTCACTTCGACGGTGCGTGGCCCGGTGACGACAGCGGAGCCGGTATGCACGGTCACGCCCCAGTCGTTGACGGACGCCTCGTCAGATACATGAGCGTGCACTGATTCGCGGGCCTCGACCATTGCGCCCCACGCAGTAGCTGGGTCTGGTGCAGCGAGCTGCCGATGTCGAACCGTTGCCTCGAGCAGGGCTTTCGAAGGAATGGAGCCACTCCATACGTTGGTGCCTCCGATACGACCGCGATCAACTGCGGCGACGCGTAAGCCGAGTTCTCGTGATGCAAGGCGGGCTGCGGTGAGACCGGCGGGGCCGAGCCCAACAATCACCAAGTCGTATGCCCGTGCCATGGCACTTACGGTACCGCGGTGAAGACGGTTGTCACGAGTGACACGATCTGGCCTGCGCAGTGTGCTCTCATGTTGATGTGCCCACTGTTCGTCGCCGCTTCGTCGCTATCGCAGTGTCGGCAATCTTGGGTGCCGGAACGGCGGCCTGTGGCGGTGATGACGTTGTCACCGAGGTCACTCAAGCGACGGTTGCCGGAGTAGGGCAGCTGCCAGGGCCGGTCGAACGTGTCACTGCCGATGAACTTCAACAGGGCCCAGGCGAGCAGGAATCATCGTCGGCGGTGCGCCCGGCCGACCTAGGGCTGCCGAGCCTCGGCGAACTCGTCACCGGTAATCGAGTGATCATGGTTGGGGATTCAATTTTTGCGTCCACCGCTCCGCGGTTCGGCGGTTCAATGTGTGAGCGATTGAACGAGGCTGGCTGGGATGTCGAAATCAATGCGGAACCGGGTCGGTTTATCGCATTTGCGCGAGAAGTTCTCAATGTGAGGTTTGCGCCAGAGCAGGGCCTTGATTGGGACGTAGCGATCATGTTTTTTGGGAGCAACTACAACGAGAGCCCAACCAATTTTCGATCGACGCTCGAATCACTTCTTGATGAGCTCTCGCCTCGGCCAGTGCTATTGCTCACGGTGACCGAGTTCCGGCAAAGCCGAAAAGAAGTAAACGACATCATCCGCGACGTCGGTGCGCAGAACACGAATGTTCAGATTCTTGACTGGGCGCGCATCACCGCCGCCGAGCCGGGCTTGTTGAATGCAGACGGGCTTCATCTCTCAACTGCAGGGAAGAGCCGGATCACCACAGAGATCGCTCTCGCACTTGGCACTGCGCCCACGTTGGTCACCGACG
>CALCBR010000137.1:0-29911 GCA_937897105.1 uncultured Acidimicrobiaceae bacterium
CTGGTGTTGCAGGGCTTGTACCCCATACAAATTGAAAATCATCAGAAGGATCAACAGCGTCAATACGATACCGATGACGTTTTTCAGATTCATTACGGAACGACTTTCACTTCTTCAAGACCCAGAGCTGCCTGGATACGGCTGGCATGTTGCTGAGCCGCAGATCGATCCTTGTATCTTCCCGAGAGCACGCGATGCAATGGTGAGCCTTTGCGACCGGGCATGCGGATCTCTGCGGGAAAGCCCGCGTCCTGCAGTCGAGTCGACTGTTTGAGGGCGAGGGATTTTTTCAGGAATGCCCCTACCTGAACACTGAACCATGGGTCGTATTGCAGACGCAGGGTGGCCTGGGCTGAGTGCTTCCCTGATCCATCGAGGTCGAGGCATTTTTGCAGGGCCAGCTGTGCCTCTTCGAAGCGTCCCATTCTCTGAAGCGCGACCCCTTGCTGATAATGGGCTTCACTGCGCGTCTCATCGTCGACCGCCTGCCGGGCTGCCTCGCGGAAACAGGCTGCGGCTCTCGATGGATTCAGGTCCATGGAGATGGCTCCCCGTTGCAACAGGGCGCGGGCGGCGATGGCCCCTCCCCTGGATTGTGCCTCCCTCAGCAAACCTTCCGCTTCATCCATGCGGCCCCTGCGCTGGGCACAGATTCCCGCACTCAGCAACGCTTCACCGGAACGCTGGTCATCCGGATAGCGCTCTGCAAAGAGAGAGAAGGCACTCTGGGCCACGGCCACGTCATCCAGAAGCCACGCCTTGCGTGCATCCTGCCAGCGAGACTCGGCGATAGGGTCGGGGGTGTTGGTGGAAGACGCCTTTCGGGGACTGGAAGAACAACCGATGCAAAGTACGCAGACTATCACGGCCCACAGGAGTGCTCTGTGAACCGAAAACCATTTGCCTCTGCTGTCTTTCATGGAGCGGTCCTTCCCTCCATCATCCTGCATGAGCCCCTGAATTAGTGCAAAGGGTTTCAACACATTGGCAACAGGGGCTGCAAGTCTGGAGAAGTTCTTGAGAATCGGGATCGACAGTGGAGGGACCTTTACGGACATCGTCATCTCCGATGCGAATGGGGTGCGTCTCAAGAAGGTCCCCTCCACCCCGGATGATCCGGCTCGGGCGATTCTTCAGGCCCTGAAAGATCTGACCGCAAATGAGGTCGTTCATGGGACGACGGTGGCGACCAACGCACTGTTGGAGAGAAAACATGCGCGGGCAGGATGGGTCACCCACAGTGGGTTCGAGGATCTCCTTCAGCTTGGACGCCAGAATCGGCCGCAACTCCACGATCTTGAACCTGTCGCGACGACACCGTTGATTGCTCCCGAGGATCGATTTGGCCTGGGTCTGCGCAGGGGGCCTGGTGGCGTCAGTATTTCTGAAGCGGATCTGGATGAGTTGTCCCAACTCCGTCGTTGGGTTTTGGAGAATGAGCTGGAAGCGATCGCCGTCGGCTTTCTACACAGCACCGGGAATGGTTCCGATGAGGAATTGATCCGCCAGCTTCTGGAAGATCTGGAACTGCCGGTGATCCTCTCACATCAGGTGGCGGCAGAGCCGAGGGAGTGGGAACGCTTCAGCACTGCAACAGCAGCAGCAGTTCTGGCTCCGGTGATGCAGGGGTACCTGAAGAAATTGGCCCAGGGGTTGGGTCCGGCACAGTTGAGGGTGATGGATTCCGCCGGTTCGGCCAGACCCTGGTCCGCATTGGCCAGTGAGCCGGTGAAGACGGTGCTCTCCGGCCCGGCGGGCGGAGTGGTGGCAGCCCAACAAAGTGGCGATGGAAGCGTGGCGATCACCTTTGACATGGGTGGAACGAGCACCGATGTCAGCCTGGTCGGTGGCGACTCCCGACATTTCCGACAGCGGAACACGCTGGTGGATGGTGTCCCCATCGCGGTGCCGATGATCGACATCCATACCGTGGGTGCCGGAGGTGGATCCATCTCCTGGATCGACGCCGGAGGTGCCCTGCGGGTGGGCCCTCACAGTGCAGGTGCGGATCCAGGACCTGCGGCTTATGGCCGAGGTGGAGTTGATGCAACGGTGACGGATGCTCATGTGGTCCTTGGACGTTTGCCTCAGGATGCCCGCCTTGGCGAAGAAACGACGATCGATGTCGAGGCTTCCCGGCAGGCACTGCTGCGTTTGGCGAGACAGTTGGACTGGAGTGTGGAAAAAATGGCGCTGGGGATCATCGAGGTCTCCAACCATGAGATGGAACGAGCCTTGCGCAAGGTTTCCTCCGAGCGTGGGCAAGACCCGGGAGAGGCAACACTGGTCTGCTTCGGTGGAGCCGGGGCTCTTCATGCCGTTGAGTTGGCGCGCTCCTGTGGTATCCCCCGGGTGAGAATCCCTGCAGGGGCGGGATGCTTCAGCGCATGGGGTTTGTTGCAATCCCCCTGGACTGAATCTGCGGAAGCCGTTCTGTTGAAGAGATTGCCCGAAGAACGGGATGACGAGCTGGATGCGTTGGCACAGCGGCTGGAGGAGCAGGCGGTGTCAAGGATGCCAGGGGTTGCCAGAGACAACTTGATCATCGAGAGGTTTCTGAGAGCGCGGCATCAGGGGCAATCCCATGATCTTGAAATCGAATGGAGTGACCATCCTGCGAAAGAATTCCGCCAAAGATATGAAGAGCAATTCGGTTATCGAATGGCAGATCGAGAGATCGAGGGAGTCGCACTTCGCGTCTCTGTAACCACTCCTGCCGGGGATTCCTGTGGGACGATTGATGAGAAGCAGATGGATGCGGTCGAGTCCCGTGTTTATCTCAGCTCCCGTGAGGGCTTCCAGCAGATCCCCCGCATCGGTCAGGGATCTCTTGCCAAAGGAGAGCGCAGGAATGGTCCCCTTCTGATCGAGGGCTGGACCACCTTCTCGTGGATTCCCGCAGGTGCAGTCGTTGAGGTTCGGGAATCGGGTGACCTGTGGATCGAGGTCTGAAGGTGAAGCGATTCCCCAGGGTGTGGTTTGGATCGCTTTCCCTGTTGCTGCTGTTTGTTTTCAGCTGGGGATTCTGGGGCGAGACCATCGCTGATCTCGATCCCCGAGCACCTCTCAGCCCCCATATTTTTGCGGCGATGGCCCTGGCGGCCTGGATGGCGGTGGGTCACCTCTGGTTCCAACGGGTTCCGAAGGCACAGGCACTGATCGTCATTTTATTGGGAGCGGCAATCGTCCGGGGGTTGTTGCTGACGACAGACCCCCTGCTCAGTGATGACCTCTGGCGCTATCTGTGGGATGGGGAAGTGCAGCGGCAAGGTCTCTCACCTTACGGTGTGCCTCCCGCAGACCCTTCACTGGATGTGATTGCCACATCAGAAGATTGGCAGCGGGTGAGGGAACGTATCAATCATCCGCAGATCCCCACCGTCTATCCCCCTGTCGCCCAGGGAGCTTTCCGTTTCTTTGCACAGAGTGCAGAAAGCTGGAGGTGGGCGATGGTTCTTGTGGATCTGGCCATCGGTGGATTGCTGATGTTCTGGTTAAACAGGAAGAGTCTCGATCCTCGGCGCAGCCTTTACTGGTGCTGGCACCCGTTGCCGATTCTGGAGAGTGCCATCGGGGGGCATGTTCATCTGTTGGCGCTGTTGTTCCTGGCAACAGCCCTGATTTTCATCGAGCTGAAACGTGTGCGCTGGTCAGCGGCCCTGTTGTCGTTGGCGACAGCCACCCTGCTCGTCCCAGTGGGCCTTTTCTTTCATCTGCTGAAGAAACTGGGAACGCATGCGGCGCTGATATTTGTTGGCCTGTTGGTCGTCATCGCCCTGCTTTCAATTCCTGTCTGGGATGATCCGGTCACCGAGGGTCTCGGTGCCTACGCCGGGACCTGGTATTCAGGGGGTTGGCTCTTTGAGGCTCTGGGATTTTTGATCGGTGCGGATGTGCATGATGCCACCGACCCGGTGACACGGGTTCTGCGAGTTTTCATGGTGGCGTCCTGGTGGGTGCTGGCCTGGTGGGTCCGAAACCTGGAAACATGGCAGGCAACACGCATCCTGATGCTGGGATTCCTGTTGCTCAGCCCGACCCTGCATCCCTGGTACGCACTTTGGTTGTTGCTCCCGGTCGTGATCAGTCCATCCGCAGGGTCACTTCTGTTGACCGTCACCGTGCTCTTCAACTATGGAGTGCTCGATCGTTGGCGCGGAGAAGGGGTCTGGGAATTTCCGGCGACGACCGGTTACTGGGTCTTCAGCTTGCCGCTGATGATTCTGCTTCTGGAGGGTTGGCGGGCAACTCGGCGGGCCTCTTCCATTCCATCCAGAGAATAAGTGCAACCCCGCAGACGATGGCGCTGTCAGCAATATTGAAGTTGGGCCAGACGTATTCCCTCTCGCCCCATTGAATCGACCAGCGGATGAAATCGCGAACGCCGCCGATGAGAGCCCGGTCATAAAGATTGCCGGCGGCACCGGAAGCGATCAATCCGAGGGCGGCCACCATCAGCCGACTGTCAGAGCGAAAGGTGGCGATATAAAAACAGACGGGAAGAGCGAGTAGAGAAACCCCGATGAGCATGCCGGGCGCCCATGCAAACCAGCCGTTGAAGGCCCCCAGATTGAGGGCCGCTTCGAGGGCAAAGCCGGGGAAGATCTCGTAGATTTCGGACCGAGTGACCGCAGGTACTCCCTCCGGTGTGGTAAAGATTCGGACATCAAGGAACCGGAACGCCGCCGATTTCGTCCATAAGTCAGCCCAGAGCAAGACTCCCGCAATCGCGATGAAAAGTCCGGCGGCGCGCGCCGGATGGTTTCCATTGGAGATTTCACCGGAGATTTCACCAGAGGCGGGGTGCTGTGGGTCAGTCCTGACCGGAGAGATCGGTTCCCCCCCGGCCGGTTCTCCGGTCGCATTTTTGTCGTCTGGAGTGGCTGGCGATGCGTGGTTTTCGGGTTTCATGACACCATGACACCCTGATTTGTTGTGCCTGTCGAGATTTTGTTGATCTGTGGCAGAAATCTTTGAGAGGAAGGCGTCATGTCGATTGCCCCCTGTATTCGTTTCAGAGTTTTTTCCCTGGGACTGATTCTGACATTTTTGTCTGCAGCGGTCTTTTCTGTCGGGCAAGGGGAAGCTTCGACCAAAGACCGAACCGTCACTCCCAGAGGAGCCCTGACCACTGAAGAGGCCCGCCTGGTCGAGTTGTTCGAGAGGGCCGCCCCCACGGTGGTCAACGTACGCAGCAAGCAGACGGTGGGATCCCTCTTCAACAGTGCCGGCTATGAGCGGCCGGCGGGTACAGGGACCGGATTCATCTGGGATTTCGATGGCCATGTGGTCACCAACTATCATGTCGTTGCCCGTGCCACAGCCGGAGTCACCGTCGCATTCAGCGATGGAACGACGGCTCCTGCGACCATCGTCGGATTTTCCAGAGCGAAGGATCTTGCGGTTCTCAGGGTTGAGGAGCTTCCCGAGGGTCTCGATCTGATTCCGGTGGGTAGCAGTGGAGATCTGCGTGTCGGACAGAGTGTCCATGCCATCGGCAATCCCTTTGGTCTCGACCAGTCCCTCAGCCGTGGAGTGATCAGTGCGTTGGGTCGAGAGATTCAGTCGCTGCAAGACACGACGATTCACGATGTGATCCAGACGGATGCGGCCGTGAACCCCGGTAATTCCGGGGGGCCATTGCTCGACAGCGCCGGTCGTTTGATCGGAGTAAACACGGCGATCTACAGTCCGACGGGTGCCAACGCTGGCATCTCTTTTGCCATCCCTGTGGATACGGTGATGCGAACCGTTCCTGATCTGATCCTTCATGGTGAGGTGCAGCGACCGATCCTCGGATTTGTTCCCTACAACGGAACCAGTGCCAGTCGTTTCAAGGGGGTCGTCATCGTCGAAGCGGATGAACCTCTCGCTTCACTGGGAGTGGAAGGTGTCCTCGAAGGTGAAGTTCGGGACATGATCGTCGCTGTCGATGGGCGTCCGACTCCCACCCTGGGAGAGTTCCTTTCCTTGATGGAAGGGTACCGACCAGGTGTCGAGGTCGAGGTCACCCTCGAACGCGCCGGTGAACAGCGCCAGATTCGAACGACACTGTTGCCACCTCCTTCCTGATCTGCAGCAGGTCGGGAATCAGAAGCGCGGGCCCCTGTCATTCGGTATCCTGCCGGGTGAGAGGGGCCAGCGATGATTTCTGCACAGGATGCAATGGAGCGATTGAAGTCGGGAAACGCCGGCTTTGTGGCGGCGGTTCAGAGTGATGGTGAATCGGTGAGGATCGAAACTCCCGACCCGGGAGAGGTTCCTTCGCAAAAGCCCCACACCGTCATCCTGTCCTGCGCCGATTCCCGTGTTCCCCCCGAAGTCATCTTTCAACAGGGTTGTGGCCAGCTCTTTGTTCAAAGGGTTGCCGGCCATGTGATCGATGAACACATGCGCGAGAGCATCCTCTTCGGCTGTGATGGGCTCGGTTCCAGACTGGTTCTTGTTTTGGGGCACCGCGATTGCGGAGCGGTCAAGGCGACGCTTGCTCTCTCCGATCCGGAAGCGGATGAAATTCCGTTTTTGGATAGTGTTCGCCAGTTGATTCAGCCTGGGTTGAGGGATGTTCAAGAGGCCTACCTGCAATCATCCGGGTCTGCGAGGACTGAGGTGATCAATGATGCGGTGGCCTGTCATGTCCGTGCGACGGTTGACGAGGTGAAGAAGTTCAACTTTGTCGAGCCGGATGGACTTCAGGTCGTGGGAGCCGTCTTCGATATCGCTTCAGGAGAAGTGATCTTCCTCGACTGAACTCAGGAAACCTTTTCGCTGCAGTAGCGCTGGACCTCCGCAAGGACCGCTTCCTGCAGTTCGACCCCTTCACTGGAACAATCGGCAAAGAACTGGTGAAAGTGTTCCGTGGCCTGATACAGCGGCATCGAGTTCATGTCGACACTGCGAATAAAGGCGCTGGTCTTGCGCAACACCTGACGGACCAGATGGGGCAACCGCACACCTTGTGTGGCCAGGCAGTAGCCATGGACCAGAATCGATGCTTGCAGTTCTGAGGCACACTCTTCCTGCATCAGGTGGGAGACCAGGTCCCCGGGGCGATCGATGGTGGTTTCCTTGCCCTCGGAATCGGTGATCACCAAGTGGCCGTTGATTTCCCCGACCCAGTTCATCTTTTCGATCATCGCTTCAGTTCCACTTTCCAGAAAGACTGACTTCATCGTCGAGGCTATCGGTCCCTGTAGCCGGGATCAATCGGGAGTGAGCATCTCTCCACGCTGAAGGGCCGAAAGAACCTGTTTGAAGGTCTTTGCATCCGCTTTTTTTTGCTCAGCGCTGCGTTTCGCCAAAGTTCGGAGGGGCATCGCCATACGGACGTTGCCCTCAAAGGCTTCTCCGTGGCGCTCCAGGTACGCCCAGTACAGTGACGAGATGGGACAATTCTTTTTCGGGTGAAAGGAGCACGCCTTGCAGTGATCCCCCATCTTCTGAATGTAGGGAGTTCCCGAGATGTAGGGTTTCGTCATCATCGACTCACCGACAGCAAAGGTACCCATGCCCAAGACATTGGTTTCGACGACCCAGTCGTAGGCGTCGATGAAAGCGACGTGGAACCAGTCGGTCAGCTCACGGGGATGAATATCAAGGAGGCTGGCGAGGTTGCCGAGGATCATCAGTCGGGGAATGTGATGGGTCCAACCCTCTTCCATGACGGCGGTGGTCGTTGCATCGAGACAGCGCAGCCCACTCTCCTGACCCCAGAAGGCGGGTGGCAAAGGTTGCTTTTGCGACAGACGGTTCGGATGTCTTTCCCGCCCGCCACTCTTGCCAACGGTTTTGTTGCCGCTGTAGTCACCCCAGCGTGCATCCCGGCAGGGGGCAGTGGATCTCGGAACATCCAGAGTCCGGAAACCATCGGTGACTTCATGGATGTGGTGCATGTATTCACGCCAGATCAATTGTCGGATCAGGCCTTCCCGGCTGTTGAGTGGTGCCGAAGTTTCGATGGCGACCTGAAGCAGTTCTTCCGGAAGAATCCGGTGCAGATGCAACAGGCTGGCGAGGCGGGTGTGAAAGAGAGCCCGCGAGTGCTCACTGAAAGCATCTTCGTAGGGGCCAAACTCGGGGATTACAGTGCGCGCAAAGTCGAGGGCTTCTTCAGCCTGATCGGCGGTGGTGGGCAGCCTGCAGAGATCGACATTCCCAGGGTGGTGTGGGAACTCTGCCAGCACCATCGCGGTGACCTCTTCGTCGATGGAGTCGACATCAAAGATCGGGTCCTCCGGTGCGGGAGGGTCCCCCTTCCACGGTTGTCGGTTGTCACCGTCGTGACTGTACTTGCCCCCTTCCGGGGAACCGTCTTCCATCAGGACCCCGGAAACCTTGCGGAAGTGGCGGTAGAAGGCGTCCATTCGGAAGGGTGGGGTATCACCGACACTGTCGATGAACTCTTCCCGGGTGGTCAGCCAGCCACCATGTTCATGTTCCAGCAGAAGGCTGTCACTGATAGCGGGTTTCAACTGCTCACGGATTTCCCGTTCGGGTGAGCGAAGCACATGGATCGGCCCCAGCTCTCTGGCCATCTCGGTCAGTACAGTTCCGTAGTCGTCATCGCTGAACAGGTAGCGAACCGGGTGTCCTTCACTTTGGGCTTCGAGTGCACGGTGACGCAGGTTTGAAAGGAGGAAGGCCAACTTTTGTCGGTGATAGGGACGTGCGTTCCCCCGTTGCTTCGACTCGATAAAAATCAGCCCCGTTTCTTCGGGGGATTCACCGGCCCAGGGGTTGAGTTGCGGATGCAATTGGTCGTGGGCTACCCAGAGCCATCTCTTTGGCTGGAGAGCGGAGTCATCGCGGAGTTGTGAGAGAAAATGGGAAGACATTCGGTGAACCTCGATCAATTCCCATCATGTCATTCAACTCTTCGTCAGGAGTGCGCTCTCATCAGAAACGGAGAGAAGCCGGTCAGGCTATTGGGCCATCCCTGTCTGGAATAACGATCAGCTTGTAGGGTCCGCCCCATCAGACTCCGACTGGCCCAGCTGAATCATCCTTGTATGAAGCAGGAATGGATCACGGCGGTTTTTCCACGATTCGATCAGCGCTTCGTGGGTTTCCTTGACCTTGTCGGCGTGGACTTCCTTGCCATTCCATTCGACGGTGATCTTGTTCTTTTCTTTCAACAGTTTGTTGCTGACAAAGATGGTCAGGGATTTCACATTTTCGCTGTCGACGGTGATCCTGTTGCCTTTTTCCGCTTTGGCGATGACTTTCGCCGGCTTCTTGTCCTCTTCGAACTCGTCGATGCGAACCCAGTGTTGGCGGCCATGGTCCGCGCTCAGGGCATGGTGTTCGATTTCGGCGGGCTCGAGGACCCGGCGTTTCTTGGTCAGCCACTGATGAATGTCGGGAAGAATGGAGCCTCCCCCACGAAGGTCCAGTTGGTGGCCGACGCCGTCCAGTTCCTTGTAGACGTGGTCAAACTCCCGTTCGAGCAGGATCTCTTCGATCATTTCCGAGAAAACGACAGGGACGAGATTGTCGGTGTTGCCATGGACAAAGTAGGAAGGTAGCCAGCGCAGGTTGCCGAGGAGCAGTTTGTAGCGCTCGTCGAGCTCGTCCGTTTCGTAATCTCTCATACACAGTCCCCCGGCCAGCGGGGCGAGGGCACAAAAGCGATCGCTGAAACGGGTTCCCAGATTCCAGGTTCCAAATCCCCCCATCGACATGCCGGAGAGCACGACACGATTGCGATCGATGGGGTACTTCCAGCAGAGGTCGTCGATGAGCCCGTTGACAAAGCCGTCGGAGCGGTAGGACCACCAATGTTGGGTGGGTGTCCCGAGAATCTGTTCCGGAAGGTCCTCGTTCCACTTTCCTTTTGCCGGACGCTGGGCATCCGGGGACACGATGATGTAGCCATTCTTGTTGGCAAAGTTCTGGTAACTGCGGGTCACTGAAGAGCGACCGTTGCCGCCATAACCATGGAGCATCAGGATCAGTCCGTAGCTGCGGTGACGACCTGCGGGACCATAGATGGAAACCCGGGTGTCGCGGCCATCTTCAGCGGTGAATTCCACCTGCGTGGTTTGCCCCGGTTTGAGGCGGCCTTTGGGGGCGGTTCTGCCGAGGGTCTTCAGAATCCTGACGGGGGTCGACTTCGACAGTGTTTCCATGTCGGCTTCGTCGAGGGCGGTCAAAAGGTCTGCGGTGGTGGAGGTCTCAGCGGCCGGGGTTGTCGATCCCGGAGCTGCAAAAGACGGTGGAGAAGAGGGTCCGCCGAGGAGGAGCAGGAAGATCAGGGTCAGAACGAAAAAGCGCACAGGGTGGAGAGGTCTGCATTGGGGAAGGGTCACGGGACACCTCTCGATATTGCTCGATCGGGGCTCCAGGATTGCTCTGTGGCCCCGGAACTGCGGTTGTTCAGGCCTGATCGAGCGATAACATCAGGATTGGCCGCATTTTATCCGTATCAGAGGTGGTGTTCACCTCGCACGGATCAACTTACGAAGAATCACCGAATGCGTCCAGTGTCGGACTCCGGTTGCCTGTCAGCGGTGAGCGAAGTTACGAATTGTATGGAGTGTCATGGACTGGCGTATGCGCCTCTTTTCCTACCTCTTTGCCGTCCTCTTCGGGGTACTGCTCGCCCAGTTCCGCTTCTCCGGGGATGAACCTCCAGCGAGTCCACGGATAGCCCCCGGGGGAGCCCCGTCTGAGGTCATCGAATTGCGTGCCCGACTGCAGTCGGAACAGGCACTGCGCCGGCAGTTGGAGAGCAGGATTGCCCGACTGCAGGCGGAGAAGCCTCCAGTGACCAATAACAATTCCGCCGATGACAATTCCTCTTCCCCCGCCCCCACCGTCTGGACTCGTCAGCGGCGACTACGCAATCAAGCCTCTCGGCGGTCTTGTCACTGCTATCGGTGTTCTCGTGCCGATCACTGCAGGCCTCGGGTTGCTGTTCGCACTCCTCAACGAACTCTCATTGGACGACGCCCGATTGTTTCTTGCGGGGTCGATTTCAGAAACCGAATTCGTGAACTCTTACGGGCCAGGGCTCACCCTGCAACTCGCCCAAACTCTCACACAACTCGGTGCAGGCATCAGCGTCATCGTCTGGATGAGACGCCTCGCATCACATCACGAGCAGATTGGAAGGACGTCAACTTGGAAACCGGCGTGGGCGGTCGGCGGCTGGTTCGTTCCACCGCTCATCTTCTATGTGATTCCGTTTCTCATGTTCCGAGAACTGTGGAAGGCCACCGATCAACGCACTGAGTCGTGGACCACGTCGCCATCGAGCCCCCTCATCACCGGGTGGTTCATCACATTCGGAATCCTCCCCACCGGGCTCGCCATCGGGCAATGGCTTGATCGATCGCCGCTCCTGGGCTCGGGCGCATCGGCGATGGCGGAAACTGCAATCAATCAGCGTCTCATCATTTGGGGATCTGCCCTTGCAAGCGTTGCCTCCGCAGCACTGTTCGTTGTGTTCGCTCGTCAACTCACCCGCCGGCATGAGGCACTGCTGAAGAGCCGGGGCCTTAACTGAGATGGCGATCTACGTTGTCCGGCACGCAAAAGCTGGCGAACGCCGTGTGTGGTCGGGAGACGACATCGACCGTCCGCTGTCAAAGACGGGCTGGACACAATCACACGCCCTTGCGGCGCGCCTAAGCACACGCGAACCAAGCACATTGCTCTCCAGCCCGTATGTTCGATGTGTACAGACCCTTGAACCACTCGCTGAACTCACCGGCCTCGATATCACTATCGAACCCCGGATCTGCGAGTACGAACCCTTCGAACCCGTGCTCGAGTTATTGGCCGAAGTTCCTGACCGAACTGTGCTCTGCAGCCACGGTGACATCATTCCGGCAACCATCGCCGCTCTTGAACGACGAGGTATGGAAATCACCTCGCAGGCCGATTGGCGAAAAGCCTCTGTCTGGGTCATCAAACGATCGAAGCGGGGGCGACTTTCAAAAGCAAAAGCGTGGCCACCACCCACACGCGGGTCGAAGAAGAACTAACCACCCACGCCGAGCTCGTCAGCAAGATTCTGAACGAGATCTCTCACTTCCGCCGGCGGGTTCGCCGCAAGACACGCAGCGACAAACGGTTTCGCTGCCTCGGAATCTTCGACGAAGCGATACTGGATGATTCCCAAAAAGCACAGCGGGTCTGCATATGACGGATCAACTTGCACCGCTTCGACAAGCAGATCGACGCCCTCCGAAAATTGTGCGGCTCCCTCAACATCGTCTGGATTCTGTCGAGCAGCGAGGGCAAGGGTCCAACCTCGATACGTCAGCGCTTCCACATTTGCGGGATCTTCAACAAGCACCAGTGCGTACAGATCAGCAGCTCTTACCGGGTCGACAAAGTTGACCGATCGTGCCTCTGCCAACAGAACTGCCGCAGTATCTCGAGAGTCGAGGCCAGTCATCGACTGACCCGAAAGCCGCTCCCCTAGAGCGTTGGCAAGCACAAAGGCGAGCGCACCGCCGACGACCAGCACAACAGCGATCACACCAGATATCGCTTTCCAACCGAAACGGATTCGCTGCTGTGGTTCGGCGGCGTCAGCGTCAAGCGACCTCAACACCTCAGCTGCTCTCGACACGTAACCACTACGCAGTTCGGCGTGATCTTCGGCTGAAATATCTCCGGCTGCCAGTTCCCGATCGAGATCGTCGAGCGATGCGAACAGAAAATCTCGCTCGCTTGCTAACGCGTCACGATCTTCAGTCATCTGATGTGCCTCGATGTTGCTCACGAGCCTGTTCGACGAGGTCGTAATCACCTTCGGTTGGCACTCCGAGCGCCGCTGCCTCTGCGCGCCACCTCCTAAACGCGAACCACAGTCCGACAAGTCCGATCATGAGGCCCGCCGCCGGCAGTGCCCAAATCAACGCATCGAATCCGGATGAACTCGGCACGAGCAACACTTTTCCACCGTACGAATTCGCGATCGCCGAAAGGATTTCGTCATCGGTTGCGACCCCGTCGTACACCGATGCACGAATCTCGGCTCGAATCGCTTCAGATGCAGGGTTACGGGACTCAAACACACTCTCTCCGTCACACACGGGGCATGCCACCCGTCGAGAGATCGCGTCGATTCGATCACCAGGATTGAGAGGACCCGAATCGCGAGTAGACCCAATTGCGAGTAGTGCGACCGCAACAACGAACATCGCTGCCCAAGAGGGCCACGCCTTGAAGCGATGAGAAAGGCTCACAACCGCTCCCTGAGATTTTGAATGCTCGTTGACAAAAATTCAGCAGACACTTCAGAAATCACCCGGCCTCGAACAATGCCGTTCGGGTCAATGATCCACGTCTCTGGAACTTGAGCAACGCCGAAGCCGTTCTGGAATGAATAGTCGACATCGAACACCACCGGCCAATCGCCGCCAAACTCGTCGAAAAACGCAGCGACGTCAGCGGGGTCGTCGTTCTGAACAATGGTGTAGAACTCTGCTCCGTTGACGCCCAGACTGCGCTGCTGATCGACAAATTCGATGAGTTCTGGATGTTCGTTTCTGCAGGGAATGCACGTAGAGGTGAAAAAGTTGAGCACAACCCACGAGCCGCGCCGGCGAGACAGCTCAAATGCGGTTCCGTCGTCGAATTCGCCCACGGCAGCCGGCGCTGCACGATCGAGCAGCACCGTCTCGGCGGTATCGGAGGAGGGCTCAACGACCAGCAACACTCCGAAAAGCACCGCAAGCACTACTGCAACGGCACCCGCAACAAAAGGGGCAACTCTGCGCGGAGGCACCGTTGTTGACTCAGACATGTTGACCACTCGTTATCAGGGCCGACGTCGGGTCGGTCGGCCGGCGAGACCGACGAGATGGCAGAGCAGACAACACGGTGCCAATCGCCATCACTGCGCCGCCAATCCACAGCCACAGCACCATTGGCTTCACAAAAACTCGAAGCACAATCTCGTCGGCATCGGTCGCTGGAGGGTCATTCCCGTCGATCGTCAAATAGACGTCGCTCGTCCATCCGGTACGAACACTCGGAGTTGGAACCGTCATCCCCTGCTGAAGGTAGGTCGTCACCGCCGGTGCGTACACCTTCGTGTCATCGAGCAGAACGTCCGCCATCACCACATCGGCTCGCGCCGTGACCTCTGTTGATACTCCAACAAATTCGAAGGAATGACCCGACCATTCCACCCGCTCACCGCGGCCGATGGTGAGCGTGGCCGAGTGGGTGTACGAATTAGACGCGGCAAGCGCAACCGCGATGAGAATCACACCGATGTGCACCAGCATGCCGCCGTTGGCTCGACCGACGAGCCCTCGCAAGCCCTGACGGCGGGTAGCCAACACGAGTTGCCGACCCGCAGCTCCGCCGGCGAATCCGCCCAAGAAAAACGCCAGCAACGGAGCGAGCCCATCAGCACCAACCATGACCGCAACCGCAAGGGACGCAACCCCGCACCACGCTGGCCAAAACAACCTGTCTCGTAACGTTCCTGCCGATGACGTTCGCCACGGCAACACCGGCGCTACTGCCATCAAAAATAGGAGAATCAACCCGATCGGCATCGATAAACGATCGAAATAGGGAGCACCAACAACGGTCTGACGATCTTGGAATACCTCAACGAGCAATGGGAAAACGGTTCCGAGCAAGACGATGAAGGCAAATAATGCGAAGACAACGTTATTTGCGAGGAATGCGCCTTCACGTGACACCGGTGAGTCGATTCGACCCGGGGCTCGAAGTGCATCACCTCGCCAGCCGATCAAACCCAATGACACGACGACCACCACACCAAAAAATCCAAGCAAGTAACCATCAATCTCGCCCGCAGCAAAGGCATGCACGCTGTTAATGACTCCAGATCGCGTGAGGAACGTGCCGAGGATGGTCAGCGCAAAGGTTGCGACGAGAAGGCTGAGATTCCACACCCGCAACATTCCGCGGCGTTGCTGCACCAGAACCGAGTGGATGTACGCCGTTCCCGTCAGCCAGGGAAGGAGGCTTGCGTTCTCAACCGGGTCCCAGGCCCACACACCACTCCATCCAAGAACCTCGTAACTCCACCAACCGCCAAGCAGGATGCCGATGGTCAACAGGCCCCATGAGAGTAGAGCCCACCGCCTCGTCTCCAAGAGCCATCCCTCCCCAACGCGACCGGTGATAAGCGCCGCAATTGCGAACGCAAACGGAACCGTGAAGCCGATATATCCGAGGTACAGCAACGGAGGATGGAAGAGCACAAGGATGTGGTTCTGCAGCAACGGGTTGGGGCCTGGGCCATCAAAACCGACCGGTACCGTCGCACCGGGCGCGAATGGTGATGCAGGCCCAAAACTCACCAGGGCGAAGAACGTCATCACGACGTACATCACGACCAGAGCCCAAGCGACGAGCTCGTCATCTCGGCGCCTTGCGAATCGCAAGGCAACCCCTCCGGTGAAGAGCGCAAGAACGATCACCCAGAGCAAAATCGAACCCTCTAACGCGCTCCACATCGCTGCAACGTTGTAGAGCGCCGGCGTTGTCGACGATCCGACACGCTGAACGAAATCGATCGAGTAATCGCGCGAAAACAGCGCCCACTGCATCGCCACCACCGCCAGCACAGAGCCAGCGACAATGATTGCGGCGTATATCGGAGCCTGACGAAGAGCCCGGCGATTCTCGCCAATGATTGCTACCGACGTGGCAAGCGCTCCGACCGAAGCCGCCACAAGTGCGATGAGGAGGCCGGCATTTCCGAGCGCTGCACTCATGCTGAACTATCGCACGCCGCTGAGTCGGCTTCTGCCTCTTCTAGGCGATCATCGTTTACTGCGACGTAGTCCTCGGAGTGTTTCACTTCGACGCGGTCACCCAAGAACATTCCCGATGACTCGTCAAACACTCCGTGCACGACCACTGGCAGACACTCTTTGAAAATGCCGCCGGGTTCCCCGGCATATTCCACCTTCACCGACGCTCCGTTGAATCGAATATCGAACAGCGTTGCGCCTGTTGCGACGACGACAGTCCCCTCGCCCACCGTTCCTTGAATTCGGAGGCGCCGACCGGTGTCGCACCCAGAGCGTTCCCCGACCTCATCAACATTGCAGTAGTAGTCGACTGCGGTAGATAGCGCCTGAGTGATCACCACACCTCCTGCCACAACGACAAGAGCGAGCACCACCATTGGCATAATGCGCCGGCGCTGACGCTTTGGCGTTTGTTCGGGGCGAGGGGTGAGATCTGGTGTGCTCATAGCCAAGGCTTTTCTTCATCAGACATGCCATCAGAAAGGCTCTTTCCTGATCTGACCGTGCGCCAAGCGAAGATGAGAATTGAGCCAAAGGTGATGGCGTACGAACCGAGAATGAATCCGGCGTCAGTCATGCGGTGACACCGCCTTCAGCCCGACGCTGTGCCAGAGCAGCATCGAGGCCGGTCTCTGCAGAGAGATCGATCATCGTCAGTACTCGAGAACGGTGTAGCAGTAGCCAGAGAAAGAGCAAGGTAAACGCAACAACCCCGACGAAGAGCGAAAACAACATCAAGCCGTCGAGAGAAACGTCGAGATCAGTGCCGAGAACCGTCGCTTCCTGGTGCAGGCTTCTCCACAACCTCACGCTCCAGTGCACCAATGGCACCTCGAGCACAGCCAAAAGCCCAACGATTGCGCTACGACGGGCCCGCTGCGAGCGGGAACCCTCGAGCCCTCGCACAGCGAGATAGCCGATGTAACTGATGAACAACAGTGCCGTTGTCGTTAGACGTGCGTCCCACTGCCAATAGACACCCCATGTGATTCGGCCCCACAGCATGCCCGTCACCAAGGTGACCGCCATGAAAACGACGCCGATCTCGGCGGATGCTCCCGCTACTCGATCGGCCTGCATCGAGTGACTCTTTCCGAACAGATGCACTGCAGAGGCAAGGGCGGTGACGATGAACGCGAGATATGCAAGCCACACCGACGGCACATGCACGTACATGATGCGAACCGCATCGCCTTGATCGCGATCGGCGGGAGACAATAAGAGGCCAAACACGCCGAGCCACCCGATCATCACAATGGTGAGAACACCCAAGACGCGCGTAGCCGCGGTCGCAGTACCTCGACGAGAGGTCGTCGAAACGGTGGAAGGGGGGTCCAAAGTCATGTTGTGCTGTCTACCTCAGTCATCGATGAGTGGGCCAAACGCTAACGAGCCTCCGAAACTGAACACAACGGCGAACACCGAAAGAAGGCCCAACCACGGCCAGCCTTCCGACACCACCGTTCCTCCAGCTCCAAACGCCGCTTCCGCCGCCCGTGTCGCCCCAATGAGGACAGGAGATGCGACCGGCAATACGAGAAGCGGAAGCAATGACTCCCGACCCCGCACACCAGATGCAAGACCTGCGTAAATCGTACTCACTGCCGAGAGGCCACACGTTGCGGAGATCGACGACGTGACGAGCAACACAAGGCCGGAGATGCGTAGATCAATGCCGTACATCACGATCGCTCCGACGATGAGAACTACCTCGAGAATGATGAGCTGCACAATGAGTGCGAACCATTTCCCCCAAAACACTGCGGACATATCGGCTCCTGCAACCCGAAGTGCATCGAGAGCGCCGTCAGCGGTTTCGACTGCGAAACTGCGTTGCACGATGATCATTGAGGAGAACAGCATCGCCAGCCACACCAGACCAGGAGCAGTTCGTTCGAGAATCGCGTCTCCATCAAGGGCGAAGGCAAACAGCACGAGCGTGACGAGAGCGAACGGCATGATCTGAGAAGTGAGCACTTTCGACCGTTGCTCAATCCGAAGATCTTTGGCACAGACCGCACGAACCATCTGCAGGCGACTCACAGAACTCATTGGGAATCACCCACAACCACTCCACCGGCAAGACGAACTTCCTTCGTCGCAAGTTGCTGAGCTCGATCGAGCTCATGGCTTGAGAGCATCACGGTTGCCCCAGACGCGGACGCGCGGCGAAGCACCTCGTCGACTTCGTCTCGGGCATCACTGTCGAGGCCTGCATGGGGCTCATCAAGAAGCCAGAGCCCGGCTCGCCTCACCACCAAAATCGCAAACGCAGTACGCCGGCGCTGGCCTGCCGACAGTCCGCGAACCCGCACCGATGCGAGTCGTCCATCAAGACCCATAATCGACATTGCTTGGCGCAACTCGTCATCTCCGGCTCCGATGAGCGAACCCCAGAATTCGAGATTTTCGTGCACGGTGAGATCGTCGTAGAGACCGTTGCTGTGCCCGACCATGCCGACACGGCTCCTCACACTTGCTCGCTGCGACATGAGGTCTGCCCCCATCACCGTGCCTTCACCGCGAGCAATCGGAACGAGACCTGCACAGACACGAAGAAGGGAGGTCTTCCCTGCACCATTTGGGCCCGTCAACATCACCACTTCGCCACGGTTGACTGAGAGGTCGAGGCCCGCAAGCGCGGGGAAATCGCCCAGCAACACCACGACATCACGCAGTGTCACCGCAACCGATTCGTCACCTTGTGCGGACAACTCCACGCCCACACGCTAGGCGCACTCGGCACGACTCCCCTCCTCTGGCCACATCACAACGACAGATAACGTGACCTCGTGCCACAACGCCGTCCCCGCGCAGACTCCGAATCTGGATACAGCCTGCGCGCGGTGCTCGGCCGAGCCCATCGGCAAGGCCCCACCGCACGATGGGCCCGGTTCTATCGCCACCATTGGCGACGGCTCCGCTCCCGAAGTGCTCAACGATGGGAACGCCCAGCAGAACCTCACGATTGGAGGTGGGCTGTCGGCTTGGTTGGCCGAGCGCTGGTCACCGCGGGCCTTCTCATGCTGGGCTTCGTCGGCTACCAGCTATGGGGAACGGGGCTGAGCACGGCTGCAGCACAGGCCGACCTGAAAGCACAGTTCGCCGCATCACTACAGACGACAACAACTGAGGTAGCGGTCGTCACGACCGAGGTTCCCGTCACTTCAGTCACAACCACCTCAGCTCCTAACCCAGACTCGTCGACGACAACATTGGCACCGGAGCCGACCGGCCCAACCACCACCGAAGTTGAACGCCAAGTGATTCCCGAATTTTCATCTGGTGATGTCGTCGGTCAACTCGTCATCCCTTCGATCGACGTTGATTTCTTTGTCGTGTCTGGAGTTGGCGTTGAAGAGTTGCGTCTCGGACCAGGCCACTTCACGGACACCCCTCTACCTGGCCAACTCGGGAACAGTGCAATCGCAGGGCACCGGACAACGTACGGCCAACCATTCCACGATCTCGACCAACTCGCAGCAGGTGATGACATCGTCATTACCACGGCCTTTGGCACCTACACCTACGAGGTACGAGACCTCAAGGTGGTCGAACCAACCGACTACGGGGTCGTGTCCACAACAGACCCGAACATCGCAACGCTGACCCTCACCACCTGTCACCCGAAATGGTCCGCTGCACAACGGCTTATCGTCTCAGCTGAGCTCAACGAACTTGAGTCAGACCGTGTGCTACCAACCGAAACCGACACCGACGAACCAACCGAAGAAAGCACAACTGCCACTGCGTCGAGCGAGAGCAGCACCTCAACATCGACTGCAACCACGTTGCCGACAGACACCTCCACGACGACCGCAGAAACGCTCGAAGCCGAGCCCTCTGAACCGGCGGCCACTCCAGACGAACCGAGCGCCGGCACCTCGCAGAGTGAGCAAGCTTTCTCCGCCGGATGGCTTCACGACTCGACCGCCCTCGTTCAGGCACTCATCTGGACGGCCATCCTCATCGCGCTGCGAGTGGCGGTCACCCAAGTAAGCGCACGGCGAAAGAGCTGGTGGCCGATGCTCCCCATCTCGCTTGCTCCGGCTGTGATCGGGTTGTACTTCTTCTACGTCAACGTGAACAACCTCGTGCCACCAAACCTGTAATGGCGGCAGCTACTCAGCGAGAAAGCGCGGGGGTCGCTTCTCCATAAAGGCAAGTCGCCCCTCTTCGGCGTCGCTCGATGCCCATGCACGGAGGCGAAGATCTTCACTGCGCGTAGATGCATCTGGAGCTCGCGCTGACTCGTCAAGGGCTGCTTTGTGAGCAACCACCGTAAGGGGCGCCTGCGTTGCAAGCACCCGAGCCCACTCGATGGCATCGCCTACATCTCCGATGCGGTGAACCGACCCTGAGCGATGCAATCGATCGGCATCAAATACTTCTGCGCCAACCAACATGGCTCTCGCAATCCCCCAACCGAATTCACGGGTCATGCGATCGATCGTCCACTGATCAACTGCAAGTCCAAGCTTCGCAGCAGGAATTCCAAACGTGCTGCGCTCGGTTGCGATACGGAGGTCGCAGCACATCACGAGTTGAGTTCCAGCACCGAGCGCCGGCCCGTCGATCGCTGCAATGACCGGCACTTCACACTCGGCAAGCGCTCGAAGCGCAGCCCCCAACGCAGCATGAAAAACTTCTGACTCGGCTCCCGAAAGATCCGCACCGGCACAAAACGCCGGCGGCGCACCTGTGAGAACGACGACACGTGTCTCAGGTAATGAGACCTCCGAAAGGGCCGCAGCGAGCTGCTGCAATGTCTCGGTGTTCACTGCGTTTCTGCGCTCGGGTCGATCGATAGTGAGGAGAAGGATCTCCGATTGTGGCCGTTCCACTCGTACCATGGGAGCACCCTATGGCAGATGAACAACGACGCTTGAATCCCACCGATCAGGTTCGGCAGCGACGTGCTGTTGTTGCGCGCTGGACACTGCTCGCGAACCGCGTCGGTTATCTCGTTCTTGCCCTTGCGGTCGCAACCTTCATCATTGCGTTCGCCATCGGGTTTTCTTCCACGCTGGCAACAACTGTTGTCGTATGCCTCATCATCTCGTTCGTGTTGCTTGCGCCGTCCATCGTTCTCGGGTACGCCGTGAAAGCAGCCGAGCGAGAAGATCTCGAAAACAATCTGTAGACCTACCCTTTTCTCTCCTTACCTTCACTTCGACATGACTCAACTCCGACTGACGGCCCCGATGCGTCGCCAACACATCCTCGACTGCGCCCTTCCGATCTTTGGGGAGCACGGCTTTCATGACACCTCGATGAATGACATTGCTCATGCTGCCGGCATCACAAAACCGGTCATCTATCAACACTTCGCCTCGAAACGAGATTTGTATTCAGCGCTCATCACCGAACTTGGTGAGGAAATGATTGCAACAGTCACTCAGGCGACCGGTGATGCAAGCGACGGAAAAGCGCAGACCCAGCAGGGCTTTCACGCCTACTTCACATGGGTTGATCAGCATCAAGATGGTTTCCGAGTGCTCTTCGGCGGAGCCGCCCAGCGCGATAACGAATTTGCGTCACACCTCCGGCAAATCAGATCAGAGATTGCGAATGCAGTGGCGTCGATGATCGTTGCCGATATCGACCCCGAAGAGCAATCGCTGATCGCTCACGCCATCACCGGTCTTGCCGAGGGAGCAAGCCGCAGACTCATCGAAAACAATCTCGAATTCGACCCCGATGAGGTCGCAACCGCAATGAGTGCGCTTGCGTGGGCAGGTCTCAGGGCACTCAACCCAACGTCGTGATGATCGAGTTGCGGTTTCGGCGACTTCGTCTGAACACCGTTGCGTAAACCGACATAAGATTGCTCTATGGCGATCGCTGGCGAACATCATCCTGCGTTCGAGGAATATTGCAACTGCATCTTCGAACTTCGGGAAGACGGCGTAGATGTGATTCAGGCCCGCATTGCTGAACGCCTTGACGTCAGCCGTCCCGCTGTGAGCGAGATGATGCGCCGCCTTGAAGCCGAAGGTCTCATCGACACCGACCCGTCGATTGCGTTGACCGCAAAAGGGGAAGCGCTTGCCCAGCGGGTAGTTCGTCGTCACCGGCTTGCCGAGCGTTTTCTCACAGATGTGTTGCAGCTCTCATGGGCAGAATCGCACCATGAAGCAGGGCGTTGGGAGCACGTGATGAGCGAGTCTGTAGAGGCTGCGATGAATCGTCTCCTCGACTCGCCAACGACGTGTCCACATGGCAACCCAATTCCGGGTTCGGGTTATGAGGCCCCCAACGCAACTGCCCTCATCGATCACGCTGTCGGCGACGACTTCACTATCGTTCGTATACCTGAAGAGCTCGAGTTCGAAGATGGAACTCTAGAGTTCTTAGAAGAGTTTGGGTTCACCCCAGGCCGACATGGCTCTGTGCAGTCAACAACTCATGATGGTGGCCTCGTTGTTGACCTCGATGGCACCACCGTTGAAGTGAATGCGTTCATCAGCGAACGAATTCTCGTCACCGCATAACGAACGATTATGCGCAACTCACACATCTTTCTTGCTATCGCGACCTGCCCGATGTTGGCAGCATGTGGTTCCACCTACATCGACGAATCGCTTATTGAATCCTCAACCACGGTTGTTGAATCCGTTGAAGTTACCGAGGAGCCTGACCGCAGCTTTTCAGAACACCTCGATGTCATCGATCAATCACTCAATGACCTGAGCGACGCCATCGTTGAGAACGACGGCTCAGCTGACGTCATGTTGGCGACGATTCTCGAGTCGTGGAGCAGCATTGAGGCGCAGGTCAAGGTTGACTTTGCTGACAGTCACTTCGGCTTCTACGAGGTAATGGTCCTCGCCGAGCTTTCGGTTGAGCGCCGCCGGCCAGCCGACGCATCGAAGGCGTGGAAACTCTTCATCGATATTGCCGCAGCGATTCAATGACCACTCGCCCCGCAACCCTCGTCTGTTATCTGAGGTTGCGTCGGCTACGCCATCGATGCGGGTAGGGGCCGTGAGTGCACGACGCTAAGCCGCTGAGTTGAGCGGGTGAGCGCAACGAAGAGAGACCGCAAACCGCGATCGTTCGATTCAACGATGTCGGCGGGCTCAACGACGATGACGCCATCAAGTTCGAGACCTTTCACAACGCTCACCGGCACGACGGTGACGCCTCTGCCAAGCCCTGCTGCGGCCCTGCCGTGTTCAACACCCGCATCGTGAAGAGCAGCAACGATCTCGTCGCAACGATCGTCGGTTGCAACCACCGCCACCGAACCGCTTGCCAACTCGTCGCTCAATCGACGAGCTTCTTCAGCAACGACCTGGCACAGGTCTGACGTGAAGATGATGTGCGGATCTGTATCGCCCTCACGCACAGAAGCTGGAGCGCGCAAGCCTGGTGCTGCAGCCGCCATCACCCGATTCGCCAGGTTCATGATCTGTTGCGGAATGCGGTAACCCACCGACAGGCCAATCACCCTCGGCTCACGGCGGCTTGGAAGGTGCTCGAGTACATCGGTCCAATTAGATGGCGCTGAGGGACCAGTCGCCTGGGCAATATCACCAACAACCGTCATCGAACCATTGAGTGACCTGCGAGAAACCATCTTTAATTCCATCGGCGAGAGGTCTTGCACCTCGTCGACAACGATGTGACCGTACAACCGAATCTCGTCAGCATCATCGATTTTGCCTGCACGGTTTGGACGGGGCCCGAGGGCCTCGCGGGCATCGTCGAGTAACGCAACATCGGCAGCGGTCCACTCAACCTCATCGACCGAGGCCGTCCGCGAACGGTGCAACAAGCTCTGCTCGTCGGCACTCAACAAGCGCCCACTTGCCGAACGAATAAGTGCTGCCGACCCAAAGAGGTCGTGGAGCAACTCGGTTGGGGTGAGCACCGGCCACATCCGTTCAAACATTTCACGCACGTCGACTCGCCCACGCAGTTCGGCACGCACGGCTTCTGGTGTGGCATCACTCTCCCGCCAGTTCGCAGCCAACGCTGACCAAATCTCATTTTCGACATGTCGTCGGGCGGCATTATGACGTCGCTGCCCACGGCGAGCATTTTTGATGATGGCTTCGCTTTCAGCAGCGCGAAGTCGCACGTAACCCGATCGGAACGGGAACGTCACGTCGTCGCGCAGAGGTCGCTCACGATCTCGAATTGCACGGTCGATCACTCGTGACATCTCGGGCTTGCCCTTCACCCTGGCGGTCGCTTCGGTATCGGTCCCACGAACCTTCACACCCGGGATCAAGTCGGCAAGTACGACCTGCTCGACGTCAACTTCAGCGCGGGACGCGCGTAGTCTCTGCCAGCAACAGCCATGAAGTGGACCAGCGCTACCGCCCTGCTCGTCGCCCTCTCCGCCGCCGGAGCCGGCGCCACCTACGTGGTGACCCGGCGCCCCATGGGCCCGACCGAGATCATCAAGATAATCGCTGAGTTAGACTGGGAAATAAAACTGTGCCGGCAAACCTGCAATCTTTGGATAAGTCTGGTCGAAGCATATTATCACTCAAAGCTGCCGGGATTGGTCGATCCAGGCCAGGAGTCGGCAAAAACGAAAACTTTACTTACTCTGTTTACTGCAGCCACACCTATGCAAATTGCAGCGACCTGCCCCACTGACGGAAATTTAATTCAAAGGCTGAAGGATGCGGGGGTTAGGGTTCAAGTTTGGCGAGACTTTTTAAAAGACGAGCAAGACAAATTTTCAAGCCAAAACACTTCCCCGAGGCTTGGAGTGTTTTTCGGCCCAGCGGGATTGCAACAAGATGCTTTATACCGTCAATTAATCAAACAATTTGCGATACCATGTGTACAGAAATTTGAGGAACTATATGGTCGCGCTATCTCTAAGACAGTGGCCCTTTTAATCCCAGACAATGACTGCGATGGCCCAGTGCTAAAACCCTCAACAACGATCCTTAATACAAAAGATTAAAAAACATAAAGGGCCTATTGTTTTTGCCGGAGATTTTAATGTGTGGAATAAGAAAAAAACAAATTTCATCATATTTTCATGAAGCTTGTAAGCAGGATCAATAATACCAGGTGTATCTGAAAATACAATTTGGTAATTCTCTTCATTAACCATACCCATTATACGATGCCTAGTAGTCTGCATTTTAGATGTGATAATAGATAGCTTTTCCCCTACTAACTGATTCATCAAAGTAGATTTTCCAACATTAGGACTACCAATTATATTAACAAAACCAGATTTATGTGACATTTTACAGATTTTAATTTGCAATAATAGAAACAAAAATTAACTTTGTCATGCGGGGTGGAGCAGTTGGTAGCTCGTTGGGCTCATAACCCAAAGGTCGTAAGTTCGAGTCTTACCCCCGCAACTAAAATTGAAAAGACGCTTATAAGCGTCTTTTTTTATGAACGCTTTAATTTATTTATATCCTGAATAATTTCTAATAATCTTTAAAGCTGAAGCTGGGGCTTTCTTTTCAACCCCCATTATGAAACAATCGGAAAAGCCGGCTTCTCTTATAATAGCATTCATTGCCTTAACATCGTCTAGAGATTTATATCTTCCTAACATATAAAGGTCGTAATCCAATCTTTTATCTCTTATAATATGGAAATCGTCTCCGTAATTTATATTAATAAAATCTAGGGTTTCCTCATTCATCCTAAATCTAAACGCGCCCACTTGAATCGTTAGATAATGGCCTCTTTTTCTGGCTTCAGCCTTTGACATGGATTTAATAGTTTCATTATTTAATGCTCTTAACGAGCTCATAATTTTTTGATCGGTTTTATTAAGTTTGACTGTAGTCTCTTTTGGATTAACGTCGGCAACAATTTTTTTCTTAACACCATCTTCTAAAATAGTTACTTCTAAAAATTCTATGTCTGTTCCCTCAGGCATGTTTTCCAATTTATAAAAATACTCTCCAGAAGAAGGTAATTTATTAAAAACAAACCCCCCATCAGTTTTTTCAGCTGTCGACAATACATTTCCATCTGCATCTACAATAACTAAATTGGCCATTTCTGCCTGATCCGAATTGAGCCTCTGGAATGCAAATACATTCTTATACTCATCAACACTAGCTACCACCTTTTTATTTAAACCATCTTCAATAATATCAATTTCCATAAACTCTATATTTGTCCCCTCAGGCATATTTTCTAATTTATAAAAATATTCACCTGATGTAGGAATATGAGTAAATGCAAAGCCGTCTTCTGTCTTTACAGCTGTAGATAATATATTCCCCTCAGCATCTACCATTACTAATGAAGCTTGTTCTGCTTGCTCAGTTGTTAACTTTTTAAAATTAAATATATATTCCTCAGTTTCATTTTCAAAACTCAGCGCTAAATCATCGAAAGATTCGTCATCGATAAAGTGTGGGGAATATTTATACAGACCATTTATCTTATGGTAAACTGTTCTTATAGTTTCCTCTTGTCCTTCAAAATTATAAGAGACATGAAATGAATCCTGTGATGTTGTTGAATCACTTTCTACTAAACTGTAATGGTAATTTTTATCTTCTGGTAGGTGATTGAATACAAAAACACCGTCTTTTTGAATTCCTACTGCTAGGACTTGATTATCATCATTTATTATAAGCAATTTAGCTACATCACTTGTATCTGATAAAATCCTAGAGAACATATAAATACCATTGTTTTGCGTTAAATGAGCCAACATGGTTTTTTTAACATCGTTTTCAAGAAAGGAAATTTCTAAATACTCAAAACCAAGCTCTTCAGGCATATTTTCCATTTTAAAATAATACTTTCCATCAGGTGGTAAATAATTGAAAATAAAGCCGTCATCTGTTTTCATAGCCTGATAGATCACATTTCCTTCATCATCAATTAAATAGAGTTTTACATTATTTGCTTGGTCCGAGGTTAACTTATCAAATCTGAACATTAGAGAGTCATCTAAAGTTAATGTATCTGCATCGGCTTTTGCTTGCATAGCCAATAATGGCGCCCAGAATTCCAAAGGACATCCGCTGTATTTCTTAGGTCCAAAAACATCAGGACAAGTATCTTTTGTATTGATTACTCCGTCTAAATCATTGTCGACAAATGCTTTTTTTGGACTTAATGGAAAACGGTAACCGACAGTAAACTCAGTATTATTTCCAGCTACATCAGCATCTGCAACAAATAATTGATGACTGTACAAAAAATAAAATTTATTATACTCCAATCCTCCAATTAATGCTACTGCGTTAGGGGTAAGGTCTTTGTCGAGTCGATAGGTTGCTCCTAATGTGTAAAGTTTATTGTAATTTGCAATCACAGAAAAATTATAATAATTCTCTTTTTTCTGAGTAAATCTTCTTGCTACAAAAAGAGGTTCTATATGCAAAATAGAATCAATAGTGAAATCGTACTGGGCAATAAAATTAACTTCTCTAGCTAATTTATTTTCTCCATATTCAATAGAAGATTGGTTAGAGGTATTACTTTCAAGTATATTTTTTACAGAAAATCCTGTTTTAAACCTCTTTAAAAAATATTTAAATCCAATAGAACCATCAACAGCTGTTCCAGATGTGTTTCCCATATTAAGAGACGGATCTCCTATGTCAACTACTTCCACATTAGAAAAATCTTGTGAAGTTTGGTTAAATATTAATCCACCACCAAAAGTAAAATGTGCCCATTGAGAAAAATGATAGTCGTGAGAGTAATTCAATTCTCCAAAAACTTGACTAAAAGAAGGGGTTTCCGACGAATATAGACTTCCAGCAATATTACTGGAGGGATCAATTATATAATACCCACTAGCTGAAAAAACTTGAGGTCTTTCACTCAACTGAGAAAATTGATTTCTATAACTCATGTAGAAAGGGTTAAAGTCTTTACTACCTGTAAAAGCTGGATTAATTAAATATTCTTGAATAAAGTAATTATTTCTATGCAGTACATTTTGTGACCAACCAAATAGATTTATTATAACAATAAATACTAAAAGCAACCATGTTTTATATGTATCGATTCTATTCATTAGTACGTAATCATTATTGAACCATCAAAAGTATTGTCTGGAGTTGGATTATCTTTGTCAAGTATAATTAAATAATAATAGTCAGCAGAAAGTAATTGCTGATTATTTTGGTAGGTACCATTCCACTCCTGATAATTTCCATTTATATTAAAATGTTGATAAATAACTTGGCCTTGAATATCGAATACTAAGATACTGGCATTTGGGAAATTATTAATTCCTCTTATTTTCCATGTATCGTTGTACCCATCGTTATTAGGAGTAATCGCGTTTGGTATAGAAACTTGGAAGGTATTTCCAATAGTTATAGTTGCTGTATCTCTACATGTAAGACTATCGTAAACAGTTAGGAAGTAATTACCAGGATTTAAATAAAATTGATTTAAATCATCATCCATGTCACCCATACCATCTATATCCCAATCGTATTCGTAAGGCTCTTGGTTGGGTAACGTGGGTCCACAATCCAACCATGGATTACCTCCATTTACGGAAACCATTATACTGGCATCATTTCCAAAAGTAACTGGTTTTACAGTGTAAGATATGGAAGGGTTTTCCATTAATTCAATATACATGGTATCTGTATTTTCACATCTGTTAGAATCTACACCTGTGACAATATGATAGCCCGATGTTTCTGGTTCAAAAGGTTCCCCATTAAAGTATCCATTGTCCCACTGATAAGTATTGGCTCCTGCGCCAAATAATTGTATTTCATCGCCTTTACATACCACTGTATCGTCAGGAGCTATAACATTAGGAAGATCGAAAACAGTTACTAATACTGTATCAAATCCACTACATCCATTCGTATCGGAAACTGTTAATATAAAATTGGCTGTGGAGTCTGGTGTAAATGATACTCCGTCTATTACTCCCGAAGACCATACAGAGTTAGGGTCGTTAGCTGTTAAAGTTACGGATTCTCCAATACAAATTTCAGCATCTAAACCAGCATTTGCCGTAATTTCAATCACTGTAATATTTACCGAGTCAGAATTAAAACACGAGTTAGAATCGGTTCCACTAACTACGTAAAGATCAGATGTGTTTGGAGTAAAGGCTACTCCATTTAAAACATTATTATTCCAATTATAAGAAGTAACACTTCCACTAGCATTTAATACAATGGTATCTAATATACAGATGGTTGTATCATTACCTGCAAAAATAGTTGGAATAGCATTTACTTGAACATAAATAGAATCTGTATTCTGACAACCATTTATATCTGTACCATTTACCAAATAGGTGGTAGAAGAATCAGGCAAGAAAGTAAAGTTATTGCTTACTCCTCCACTCCATAAATAAAGTACGCCTCCATTCGCATTTAAAGTAATACTATCTCCATAACATACTGGTGCTACAGGGTCTATGGTTATTGTAGGTAAATCATTGACTGTAACTGTGATGCTATCGTTGTTAGAACAATTGTTGCTATCTAAGGAATTTAAATAGTAAGTAGTAGTTTGATTTGGAACCACAAAACTACTATCTGTTAGATTAATAGTTGGATGATACCAATACAAGCTATCGTCACCAGAAGCAATTAATTGAACGGAATCTTCTAAACAGATTACTTGATTTGGACCAGCGTCAACTAAAGGCAGTTGGTTTACGGTTATTTGTACAGTATCAGTAGTTATACAACCTACTGAATTGGTTAATTGTGCAACATATTCTGTCGTTGAATTTACTGTAAATGCTTGTCCGTCAATAATACCATTATTCCAAGAAATAGTTCCATTACCTGAGGCTTGTAAAGTCATTAATTCTCCAAAACAAAGGGAAGTATCTAATCCAGCATCTAGTGGAGAACTATTATTTATGGTAAGGTTTAATAAAAGTATACTGTCGCATCCGTGAATAGTGCTTAAAGTATCAAAATAGGTTCCTGTCGATGTATAATTATTTCCTTGCCAAGTATACTCATCACAAGCGGATGCAACGTCGAATGTAGTGATGCTATTGTATACAGTTATATTCATAGTTATAATACTATCACATCCATGAATTGTTGGTAGAGTATCTTTATAAATACCGCTTAATGTATAAACCACTCCATTCCAAATAGCAGTATCACAAACTACCATGGTATCGGTGGTATTGACACTATTATTTACAGTTAAATTCATAGTTATTATACTGTCGCACCCATTAGTTGTTAATA
>CALCBR010000138.1:0-5953 GCA_937897105.1 uncultured Acidimicrobiaceae bacterium
AAGGGTGTTCGTCATGAAATCTTCGGTGCTAATCGTCGACTCATGCGGCAAGCCATTGCGCTCGCGTACCGAGCGACTCACCGCCCGCTGGAAACGCCCCTTCGACGCAATGACCACTCGTTCGGTGAGGTCTCGCAGCACCGGATTTGATGGCTGACGAAACGACCCCCACGCACACGACCCGCTCGCTCCAGCACCCTTGCGCCACACCACCTCGCCCCGCAACAGCAATCCGAGGCGATCTTGAAGAATGGTGATGACGTCGGCAGAGAGACTCCGATACGGGCGGCGCCCAAGGTTTGCGACGTTCACTGCGATGCGGCCACCTGGCTCAAGCACCCGAACGCACTCGGCGAACACATCGGTCAACATGTCGAGATATTCGAGATACGACGCAGGAATGCCATCTCGCTCTAACTCATTTTCATATTGCTTGCCCGCAAAATACGGTGGGGACGTCACGACTAACGCAACCGACGCCGACTCCACCACCGAAAGATCACGAGCATCACCGCAGATAAAGAGTTCAGTGTTCGAGGTTGGGCCAGCAATCACCTCGTCGTCGCTCACCACAGGAGCTTCAAACCGACCGTAAAACCCTGATGCATCATGAGATTCTCGGCGGCCAGCGCCGAAATCAGAGGTTGAGGTTCGTCGGCGTTCCGCCACGCGAAAACCCTACGCGACCAGCGCGCGTCAGCGCGCGATCACTTTGCGTTGGGCACGCCGAGTACGCGGTCAACGTATTCGTTGCGGAAGGTGCCATCTGGGTCAAGTGCTGCTCGGAGTTCTTGGAACTCTCCCCAACGTGGATACCTCTCGCACAATTGCGCGGCATTGAGATAATGCATCTTTCCCCAATGCGGTCGCCCACCGTATGAATCCATGATGTCGGCGACCTGCTGAAAATATGACTCATACGGTGCACCGACATATTGGTGAACTGCAACCCAACCGTTCGACCGACCAAACCCTGTTGAGAGCGCAATGTCATCAGCGGCGGAAACACGAACCTCAATCGGAAACAGGCTGGGGAAACTGAGGTGTTTCGTGACCTCTCGCACTCGTTGAACTGCCTCAGGCAGACATTCGAGCGGAATGCCGTATTCCATCTCGACGAACCGAACGAGGCGAGGGCTCGCAAACACTCTGAACGAATCATCGATGAGATCACGCTCTGACACCGATGACGACACCAGTTTTGCAATGCGGGGCGCAAGGCTCGGCCAACGCCGTCCCACACGGCACACCGTGCCAAACGCGAGGTTCTCCGCGACATATTTGTCACGAAAATATGCGACTTTCCCTGGTCGTTGGATGTCTTCAGTGGTGCGCTGGTTTCGTTTCACCTGGCACCGACGGGCTCCTGGCATCCAGAAAAACTCTGCGTGGTCTGCGCTCTCTGCGAATGACGGGATGTCATCGAGGAGATCGTCGAGATACTCGATCGTCTCATAAGCGTGCAGTCGGAACGACGGCACGCACTGCAACACAACCTCACAGACGACGCCGAGCGCACCAATGCCGACAGCTGCAATCGAAATTCGGGGATCGCCTTCATCGAGTTCGACAATTTCGCCCTTCCCATTCACCAACGTCATCGCAACGACGTTGGTAGCGAGATTGCCAAGGCCAGATCCTGTGCCGTGGGTTGCGGTCGATATCGCTCCCGCAATGCTCTGGACGTCAATATCACCGAGGTTGGGTAGCGCAAGGCCATAGTTATGAAGTTCACGACAGAAGTCGTGAAGGGTGGCGCCCGCTTGCACGTGCACCTGACCGGCTTCGCGGTCGACGTTGAGAATCTGTGTCATGTTGTCGAGTCGCAACATGACACCATCGGTCATTGCAGTCGCAGTAAAGGAATGGCCTGCGCCAATGACCTTCACTCGCTGGCCCGCCTCATGTGCTTGGCGAACGATGCGTGCAACCTCAGCGGTTGACGCCGGCTGATGAACAGCATCGGGAACACACCGCTGATTACGAGCCCAGTTGCTCACCACTGATGAACGGGTGTTTCCCACCCCTTCGACAGTACTGTCAATCGCTCGTCTACGCTGAGCCCATGTCGATCACAGAACGACCAACCGGCTCCCGCACCGTTCATGGGGTGTGTCATCACGACTGCCCCGACACCTGCGGCTGGGTTGTTGAAACCGACGACAAGGGTGTTGCAGTGCGAATGCGTGGCGACGAAGACCACCCATTCTCAGCCGGCGAGCTATGTCCAAAGGTGAACCGGTTCCTCGACCGGGTGTACCACCCCGATCGCATTCTCACGCCGCTGCGTCGTGTGGGAGCGAAAGGGAGCGGCGAGTTCGAACCAGTGACATGGGAAGTCGCGCTTCGAGACGTAGGTGAACACCTCACTGATCTTGTCAACACCCATGGAGGTGAATGTGTCCTTCCATTCAGTGACGCCGGTAATCAATCTGTGCTCTCACTGCACGGCATCTCGTCACGTTTCTTCAATCACATCGGCGCAAGCCGTCTTCTGAGAAATATCTGTGGCCCCACCGTCGGTGCCGGATTGTCGATGACCAATGGCAATGGCAAGAGTCTCGACCCGATGGAAATCCAGCACTCTCGTCTCATCGTGCTGTGGGGAACCAACACCCGTCTCACCAACCGCCACCTGTGGCCCACGATTGAAAAAGCACGTGCAGCCGGGGCACGCCTCGTCGTGATTGATCCAGTGAAGACGATCACCGCCGATGCTACAGACGGCGATGACGACTATTTCTTGCAGCCCCTTCCAGGGACCGACATTGCGTTGATGCTCGCAGTCATGCACATCATCATTCGTGACGACCTTGTTGATGATGAGTGGGTGAGCGAGCACACCCTGGGCTTTGATGAGCTCTCGACGCACGTGGCGACACGCACCCCAGAGTGGGCGGCGGCGATCACCGGTCTCAGCGTCGCTGATATCGAACGATTCGCTCATGACTACGCAACGATCGGGCCGGCCGTCATTCGAACACTCGTTGGTGCCGAGCACCATGAGAACGGTGGAATGTTCTTCAGGACCATCGCTTGCCTTCCTGCCCTCATCGGTGCATGGAAGCACCGCGGAGGCGGAATTGCTCGCAGCGTTGGCATGTGGCATGACTCGATGATTGACGAGACTGCACTCACGCGTCCTGATCTACTTGCAGGTCGAACGCCACGCACCCTGAATATGAGCCGGCTCGGTGAGATTCTCACCGACACCGATCCTCCTGTACACGCAATCATCATGTGGAACGTGAACCCGCTGGTGAGTGTGCCGAATGCTGAACTCATTAAACGAGGGATGGTCCGCGATGACCTCCTCACCATCGTTCATGAACAGTTCATGACCGACACGGCGAAATATGCCGACTATGTATTCCCGGCAACAACACAAATCGAGTCAGCCGACATCACCCCATCGTGGGGGCATCTCTATCTCGGCTGGAACGAGCCCGCTATCGACCCGCTCGGCGAGTCGGTATCAAACCCGGAGTTTTTCCGTCGGCTCTCCGCAGCGATGGGTCTTACCGAGCCATCGCTGTTCGATGACGATCTCACGATTCTGCGCGACATCTTGGTGAACGTTGATCTCGATGAATTGCGAGCTCAACACCATGTACGGGTGCCATACCCAGAAGATGGTCGGCCATTCGGCGCAGGCGAGTTTGCCACCACGTCGGGTCGGGTTGAGTTCGTCAGTGAACGACTAGAAGCAATGGGACAACCCCGTCTGCCTGATTTCGTTGCCCCACAGGAAGGGCCTGGTGGCCCTCTGCACGATCGATTCCCGCTACAACTCATGACGTCAAAACGTCATCTTCGATTCTTGAATTCTGGCTACAGCCATATGGACACCCATGGCGGAGCCGAAGAAGGCCCGTTCATTGAGATCGATGAACACGATGCCGTCGCACGTTCACTCAGTGAGGGAGACCGAGTGCGCGTCTTCAATGATCGTGGTTCACTTGAACTGCCCGTTCGCATTTCCTCGAGAGTGCGTCCAGGTGTCGTCGTCGTTCCATGGGGGTGGTGGGAACAGCATCACCGAGATGGCAGCGTCGCAAATAGTCTCACCAGCGACACCCTCACCGACTGGGGTGGCGGCGTTGCGTTCTATGACACGTTGGTTGAGGTGTCAAGGCTCTAAGCCCCAAACAGGGGTAACCTGCGCCCATGGCGGGCGATGTGATTTATGCCTTCCGAGTGACGCGGCTTCCGCTTCTTGACGCGGGTGGCGCGCAGATCGGCCGTATTGAAGACATTGTTGTCGTACCTGGACGCCCAGGTAAGGCGCCGCGTGTCGTTGGCTTTGTCGCGAATAGTCAGCGCCGTCGAATTTTCGTGAATTGGGCTCGGATTGGCCAACTTGATGGCGGTGGCGCTCAGTTGCGCTCGTGGGACGTTGACCTTCATCCGTTCCGCCGTCGTGCTGGTGAAACGCTCATCGGCGCAGAGATCATTGACCAATCGATCGCATCGGGAGAATCTGTTAGCGATGTCGGTCTTGAACACAAGTCTGATGATGTGAGTGACTGGTGGGAGGTGTCGACAGTTCGACTCGTCCGCCGGCACGTACTGAAACCACGACCGAGCTATCGACTTGTTGACTGGCGGGAAATGCAGCAGCTCTTTGCGGCGCACACCGCAATGGCGGCAGAAGCAGCTCGTCTTCGCGATATGCACCCCTCTGATGTTGCTGTCGTGGTGCGCGCCCTTCCGCAGTCTCAGCGTCGGCAGTTAGCAGAAGCAATGGACGACGAGCGTCTTGCCGATTTGCTCGAAGAGCTACCTGAAGACGAACAGCTTCGCCTCATTGAAGGTCTCGACCTTGACCGTCTTGTCGGCGTGTTGGAAGAAATGGAATACGACGACCTCACCGACTTACTCGGCGAAATGCCTGATCAGCAACGTGAAGCTGTCCTCGACGCTATGGACGACGAAGACGCTGAGGTGCTCACTCGGTTGCTCTCCTACGACGAGCGCACCGCGGGTGGTCTGATGACGCCGGACGTCATCATTCTTGGGCCAGATGACACTGTTGCTGAAGCGCTTGCGCAATTGCGTGATCCGAGCTGGTCGCAGGCGGTCGCAAGCCAAGTCTTTATCTGTCACGGGCCATTCATGCCGCCGACAGGCCGCTATCTCGGTGTTGTCTACGCACAACGCCTGTTGCGAGAGCCACCGAGCATGACGCTCGGTCGTTGTCTTCGAAATATTCCGACGACCACACCTGATGCTCCCGAACAAGAGGTTCATGAGCAGTTCGCTCATTACAACCTGATGGCACTTCCGGTCCTCGATGAGGCCGGACGCCTGCTGGGTGCAATTGCGGTGGACGACGTTGTTGACCGACTGCTCGGAGTTGACTGGCGTTCACGTCAGCGTCGACGCACCACCCCAGTTCAACCGATGGTGACGCCATGAAGCGCCGTAACGATCTCTCTCAGCCGCGCCGTCGCCGCCGGCTCGACGTGTCGTATGACGCCGACGCCTTTGGCAAGTTCAGTGAGTCGATCGCAATGTTGCTCGGCACCGCTCGCTACCTCGTGTGGCAAACGATTGTCATCATCGTCTGGTTGCTCTTCAATATTTTGCCGCCCGCCGACTGGCAGTTTGACCCGTGGGGCCGTGGTCTTGTTCTGTTGACGTTGGTGCTGTCGCTACAGGCGTCGTATGCGGCTCCACTCATTTTGCTTGCGCAGAATCGTCAAGAACGTCGTGATCGTGCGGCCGCTGAACTTGATCGCCAGGTTGCTGAACGCACTCAGGCCGACACCGAATTCCTCGCAAGAGAAATTGCCGGTGTACGTCTCGCGCTCGCCGACGTCGTGACCGGCGAAGAACTGCGCGAACAACTTGCCGGTTTAACGTCTGCAATTGAACGACTTGAAGCCCAATTGGGAAATAGCGATGATCAGGCTCAGCACAATTCGGTTCAGTCTGACGGCTGACCGGTAAA
>CALCBR010000139.1:0-2147 GCA_937897105.1 uncultured Acidimicrobiaceae bacterium
TGTTGGTGGCCAAGATCCCGTCGCCTGACGCAGAAAGTCGAGAGGCAGCTCGAATGCATCTCACCTATCACAAAGAGGTCGGTTTTTACCGTGACCTCGCAGGTGTGGTGTCCGTGCCTCACCCGACGGTTCGCTATGCCGTCATTGATGCTGCGTCTGGTGACTTCACGCTCCTCATGCATCAGGCACACGGAGACGTTGGCGATCAACTTGCCGGCTGTTCACTTGCGGACGCCACCGCAATGGTTGATGCTGCGGTTGGCTTGCACGCCCCGACTTGGGGGCGGGCGAACGAACTCGCAAATGATGGGTGGCTTACGCTCCCTGACCCGTCAGGAGCATCGACGAGACAGGCGATCTACTCGATGTTGCTCCCAGGGTTTATCGATCGCTTCCAGCATCGACTTCCGGCCGACGTGATGGATGCCGCTCGATGGTTGGGTGACAACCTTGAGCAGTTACTTGCGCTGTTTCGGTTGCCGTGGTGCGTTGTGCATGGCGATTACCGACTCGACAACATGCTGTTCGAGCGAACCGCACAATCGAGCGCAGTGACAGTGCTTGACTGGCAGACCGCAGCGTTCAGCCGAGGGCCAAATGACATTGCCTACGGCGTTGGCTCCGGCCTATTACTTGACGATCGACGTTCACACGAATCGGCACTTGTGGAGCGCTATTGGAACGGACTTATCGGCGCTGGTGTCGACTGCACGCTCGACGACGTACGACATGACTACACCATCGGAACGGTGAGCGGGCTCGGCATGGCGGTGATTGCGTCACAGGTGGTGACCGCAACCGAACGTGGAGATGAGATGTTTGCGGTGATGGCCGAACGGCATGCTCAACAAATGATCGATAATGACGTGTTCGCCCTCGTATATGGAGGCTCGGAATGATTCACCCATACGACGATCTGCCATTGCATCAGTCGTCTGCCCCGCTGCTGCATCCGACGAGCGACTCTGCTGGCCTTTATGACCGCTATTTCTTCAACGGTTTTGATCGGAACGGTGAGGTCTTCTTCGCGGTCGCCCTGGGGGTGTACCCGAATCGACAGGTGATGGATGCGTCATTTTCTGTGGTGGTCGATGGTGTTCAACACAACTGCCGGTCGTCACGGCGTTGCAGTTCTGACCGCACTGTGACAACCGTCGGGTCAATCGACGTTCAGGTTGTTGAGCCCATGTTGCGGCATCGGATTGTGATCGATGATCACCATGGCATTTCCGCTGATCTCACGATACAAGTGGTATCGCCGGTTATTGAAGAGCCGACGTTTGTGCGCCGTGTTGAGGGCCGGGTCGTCATGGATTACACCCGCATCACTCAGTTTGTTGAGTGGTCTGGGTGGATTGACCTCGACGGCACGCGCATTGCCTTAGGCGATCTTGGTGTGGTGGAGGGTTGCCGAGATCGTTCGTGGGGCATCCGAGGAGGTTCACGCGACCTCCCGGGACCGGCGGTGCCTCCTCAATTTTTTTGGACGTGGGCTCCAACGCTGTTTGACGATATGTGCACCCATCTTGCGGTGAACGACGATGCAGAGGGTCGCTCCTGGCATAAGAGCGCAGCGGTGACGAAACGGTTTACCGTCGGCTCTCACACGATTGATGACGTCACCAGCGCGGCGGAGGTCGATCGCCCAGAATCGATGTCAACAGATATTTCTTGGCAGCGAGGAACTCGATGGGCGGAGTCGATGACAGCAACGATCGAGACCGCCACGGGAGAGCATCTTGTTGCGAACTACGAGCCGGTGCAGCGGTTTCAGATGAGCGGACTCGGCTACCTTCACCCCGAGTGGGGCCATGGCGACTGGCGCGGTGAGCTCGACGAGACCCGCGACTCGATCGTGCTCGCTGAGGTGAATCCGCTCGACCCAAACATGGTGCATGTTCAGCAGTTGTGTCGGGTCACGGCGGGCGATCGCTTGGGCTGGGGCGTGTTAGAGCAATTGGTGCTTGGCCCTCATGTGCCAAGCGGATTGACAGGGGTGCTCGATGGTGCGAGCTGACTCTCATTCGGTTGGTATCTGCCGATGATGTCCGTAGCATCGTGTGCGACTGATCGCCGCGGGGTGGAGCAGTCCGGTAGCTCGTCGGGCTCATAACCCGAAGGTCGCAGGTTCAAATCCTGCCCCCGCC
>CALCBR010000140.1:0-2227 GCA_937897105.1 uncultured Acidimicrobiaceae bacterium
TCGGGGTGGCGACGAGTTCCCCCGTCACGTCGTCGACGATTGCCGCAGAATGTCCGAGCACGTTCGTGGCGATCGCCGGTGTACCGCATCGAGCTGCTTCAGTGATCGTCATTCCCCATCCCTCTGCTGACGACGCCGAGACGAGGAGGTCTGCTTCCTGATAGTGGCCGACAAGATCATCGTCGCTCACATGTCCAAGGAGTTGAAGCCAGTCGGCTCGATGATCGGCTTTCCAGTGCTGCAGCTCGCCGGCAAGCGGGCCGTCCCCGACAACTGAGAGCACCACGCGATTGGCAAGTGGCTCGATGGCGTTGAGAAGTTCTATCCAGCGCTTCACCGGAGCAAGCCGACCAACTGCGATGAGCCGAAACGGATGATCGGCTGCGGCTTGATCGTCCCCTTCTGTTGGAGTGCAAAACAGGGGAGAAACACCTGGCTCAATCGCCGTCACATTGTTGAATCCGGCAGCTACGAGGTCACGGTGCCCTGGTTCAGACAGCGTGATGACCCTCGTTGAGCGATACATCTTTGGAATAACCGTTGACTCATTCCATCTTCCAACTTGGGCGAGAGGAAACGGCAAGCGCTGATCCCACATCTCGGTATGCGGGTGGTGGAGCCACACCACTTTTGGGCCTCGCCACCAGAGCGGAGAGCAAAACGGTACGCCGTTAAGAATTTCGACGACCGCATCAAAGTGATGACGGTGGCGAATCACGCGAGCGGCTGCGCGGGCAAACACAGAGTATTCAGAGCCGATATTCACGATGCTGAATGGAGACGTTGATGGTCTCGTTGCCGACGGAGGCGTGCGAGCGAAGAGTGTGACCTTTACTCCGTGCTGTGCCCAACGTGAGAGAATTTCATTCGCGTGTAGCTCTGAACCGCCAGCGTCGGGGTCGCCCGGACCACGCCAAGACAACACCGCAACCCGGAGACCGTCATACACTGATGAATCCATGCACGTCACTGGTGAGCGCCCGGTTCATGATCACACGCCTGCATCACTGATCGCGCTCCACGTCGCAGGATACGAGCTCATCAGCAACCGCATCGGCAGCGGTGTCGGTCTCGATATCGGTTGCGGCATCGGTACCGAATCGAAGTTGCTTGCCCGAGATGACCGAACGGTGATCGGCCTTGACTATGACCTCGGAACAGCCGGCCTCGCTCAAGCCGCCATCGACGGCGTGGTGTGCGGAGATGCCCGACAGCTCCCGTTTCGAACAAATTCTCTCGACTGGGTGAGTTCGTCGCACATCATTGAGCATTTCACTGACCCCGAGCGACATGTCGCCGAGATCGCTCGCGTATTGCGACCAGGCGGCCGGCTTGTTGTGCTGACGCCCAACGCTCCAGCTGACTTCGAGAATCCATTCCACGTTCACCTGTTTTCGTTGGATATGTTCGGCGAACTCCTCAACAAATACTTCGATACAGCCGAGGTCAGCGGTCTTACCGGCAATGTTGAAACGATGAAGACGTTTGAACAGCGCCGTCGAGCAGGAAGGCGACTTCTGGCGCTTGACCCGTTCGGATTGCGGCATCGTCTCCCGACGAGAGCATTGACGGGTTTGCACTCGATCGGACGGCGAGTGGTGTACCCACTGCTCCGGTCTGCAGATGAATCGATCACGGCCGAAGACTTCGAGGTGATCGATCGCTCTGAGTCGATCGACGACTCGACCCTCGTGCTCGTCGGAACCGCTATCGCTGCGTAGTTCTTCGGTTGCGCTCATTTGGTGCGGTACATCCTTCGTGCTCGTTGGCGCAACAGGAGGTCTCGAACTCCCCAGATCGTGGTGAAGAGGAACGCCTCGATGACAATTTTGCGACTCATTTTTGACTCGCCAGATGCGCGCTCTCGAAAGGTAATCGGAATCTCAACGATGCGCGCCCCGGCGCGCACTGCCTGATACGTCATTTCAACCTGGAAGCCGTAGCCATCAGATTTGATATCAGCAAGCCCGAATTGTTCAATGATCGATGATCGGTAGACGCGAAACCCCGCAGTTGCATCGTTAATCGCGAGGCCGAGCGCAAGCGAGGCGTAACGGTTTCCCCATCTCGACAACCTCAATCGTGATTTGCTCCAACCGATGATCTGGCCACCTGGAACGTAACGCGACCCAATGACCACATCAGCTCCCGCCTTCGCAGCGGAAAGCAACTCAGGGAGTGCCTCGGGTTCATGGGAAAGATCAGCATCAATTTCAACCAAGAGGTC
>CALCBR010000141.1:0-5361 GCA_937897105.1 uncultured Acidimicrobiaceae bacterium
TTTAACACTGAACCTGCAGAGGTTAAGAGACTGTCTCTGGACGGTGACGCTGGGGCAAGTAACGCCAACAACGTGTATGAATCTCTCGCTGAACCGTGGCTGGTGAGTAAAGACATCAACGACAACGGGTCGCTGAACGACGATGTGGACATCAAAGAGTTAAATGGCGCTGCAATCAACCCTATAGATGGCAAGGCTTATGCGACTGCTTCAACCAAGGAAAGTAATTCCGGTGTCTACGTTGTCAGATTTGATCGAGATGGAGATCTCGAATTTGTCATGCGCTACGACAACGTAACGACCATCAACAACGGCACATTCGACTCACAAGGACGTTTCTACTCGGGTGCCCGAACCGGCGGTAATTTTCTCATTCAGCGTTGGGACGATCTTGCAGACTTGCCCGGTCAAAGCACCGGAGCTGGCTTGCCATTGACCGCACCATCTGCGACAGGCGATATCGGTGTGACCAATGTTCCCGCTGACATAGCCATTCTTGAAATGAACGAGGTTGAGTACGTTGTCGGGAGACCAAACAATATTTCGACTCTCATGTTGATGGACACCAGAGATATGTCAGCTTTGGCACTAGATACCAGCAGTTCGGTCACCAGAAACGGCACGACAGGTTCACCGCCAAATGGAGCCGGTTACGGAGCAGCATGGACTTTTGAAGGTTCGTCCTATTTTGCTCAAAATGACGGAGGCGGACTGTGGAGCCTAAATCCGAACGATATTGACACCGCAAATGAAACTGCGACCCTTCGCCAAGTTCTGTCAACAACAGCAGTCACGCAGTCCAACGACGGACTTTCATGCCCGAGTGAGTCGATCAAAGAAGATGAGGCGCTACCAGGTTCTGCCGGAACCGCCAATTTGGTGTACCACCCCAACGGCGGCACCAGCGACCCCGATGACGTTCAAACAGCCCCTACAGCAAATGTGACGCTCTCGACGCAAGAGCCCACTCGAGATGGATACACCTTTGTTGGATGGAATACCAACTCCGAAGGCACCGGCGACGACTACTCGCCTTCTGATGCCTATGTGATGCCGGGTGACGGCGAAACCGACCATCTGTACGCGCAGTGGCAAGTGGTCCCAGCCACAACAACCACAACCACAACCTCGACAACCACAACCACGACAACGGTTGCCCCAACAACAACAGTTGCCCCAACGACGACAACGTCAACCTCGACGCTTCCAGACGACTCAACGACAACGACTCAGCCAGCTGAGACCACCACAACAACCGCGCCAGTTTCGACCTCAACAACAATTCCAGAGGTCACCTCAACTCTCAGCGCCACAGAGGCCGATAACGAAGCCCCAATTCAGTTGCCCTCAACAGGCATGTCACTGCTCGGCGGCAACCTTGGAACTGCGATTGTAATCAGCGCATTTGGCTCACTGGTGCTCATGGCGACGCGCCGAAGAGTTCATTAACTCAATCCGCGTGGCCCGAACTCGGAACCTCCGCACAATTTCTGGGTCAACAAATAGGCAGTCAGTGCAGTATTCGGTACCAACAGGGTGCCCGCATTCTTCTTCGTCAAAACCCCAGTGATCCCCCATGAGTGAACGCGGAGCGTCCCACGTGAATGACTCGAAGAACTGACTTGGCATGAACGGCAAGTTCGGCTGTCGAAGGCAGCCAGAGATCACTCAGATGTCACTTCTTGCGCAACCACCACGGCGCACAGACCACTGATACCCGAACGAAGAGGGACCACCCCATGAATTCAATTGAGATCCCCGGTTATCGACGAGTAGCGTCAGTCCACACGTCGTCGCCAACGAGAGGAAACACATCTCCCATGTACAGCGAGTTCAACCATCTCAACATCACGGTCGATGACGACGGAATCGCCACCGTGCTCATTCCCTCGCCAGGGTCAGTTGGAAGGCAACAAGCCGAAATCCACAAAGAGGTTGCAGCAATCTGGCGACATCTTGATGACGACGATCGCGTCCGAGTCATCATCGTGACCGGCAGCGATGACGAGTTCTATCGAAGTGCCAACATCCAAGGGCTCAAATCAATCCCAAACCTCAGCAAAGACGACACGTTCGAACTCGCGCAACGCCTCGGAAAAGAAGGCAACGACATCGTCTACGGCATCATCAACATCGACAAACCGGTGATTGCAGCGATCAACGGTGCCGCCGAAGGCGGAGGACTCGCAGTAGCACTACTCGCGGACATCTCAATTGCCGCAGACAACGCCCAACTCGTCGACCCACACATCGCAATGGGCCTCGCTGCAGGAGATCACGCCGCCATGATTTGGCCGCTGCTATGCGGCATGGCCAAATCGAAGCTCTACCTGTTGACATCTGACCCGCTCAGCGGTCACGAGGCGGAACGCATCGGCCTCGTAAGTCTCGCCGTGCCTAACGAGAATCTCATGACCGTTGCCCGTGACTATGCCGAGCGACTCGCCCACGGCCCGAAATACGCGATCCGCTACACGAAACGTGCACTCAACCAATGGCTACGTCTCGGCGGAATCACTTCTCACGATTACTCGAGCGCCCTTGAACTCATGAATTTCATGGGCCCTGAGTTAGGCGACGCCGTCGAGAACGCAGAAACAACCGACGATCACTGAATCCGTTTCTTCCCGTTCAAGCCGGCCCGAACGATGTTCCCTCTGGGCCACCCGTTACTCTCACAACCACTAGTGGGAAGTTTCTCTATCCCCGCAGAAAGCAGGTTTCGACATGGCATTCACCGCCGACACAGCACAGTTCGACTTCGGTGGAGTTCACGCCGACGCCTTTGCAGGCAAACGAGTTCTCATCACCGGCTCAGGCAAAGATGGCGGACTCGGTCAAGGCATCGCACTCGCCGCCGCAATGAACGGAGCTGAAGCTGTCGGGGTACATTTCAACAGCAGCTACCGCGACGGCTTCGACCTTGTCGACGCCATTCGCGACCAAGGGGTTCACGCATTTGCGCTCCAAGCTGACGTCACAAGCCACACCGACCTGTGGGCGTCACGCTCCTACACCATCGAGCAGATGGGCGGCCATATTCCCGACATCATCATCTGCAACTCAGGCCTCACCGAAAGTGGATATCGCTTCGGGCGTTCACTTCCCGAAATCGACGGCGAAAACATGGCGGAGCGCCGTGCCCGAGTGCGCTCGGCATTCATGGAAAACCTCACCGAATCTCGGCTCGTCATGAACACAAAAATTGATGGCTTCTTGTCATGGACCCATCTGTGGGCCAGCGAGGCGATCTACCACAACAGTCCCCTGCAACTCGTCTACGTTTCATCGTCTCAAGCCATCGACCCCGGAGTTTCGGTGCCTGGCTATGTCATTGCGAACTGGGCTGTTCTTCGCCTTCCTGAAGTGCTTCGCGTCAATCTCGGCAAATCGGCAGAGATGGTAAGCGCGTGCTCGGTGATGTTCCCATTCATTCGAACATCAATGACCGAGGAATATGCCGAGAACGAAAAAGTGTTCGGAAGGTGGCAGTCCCGCATGCTTGAAACACACGAAGCTGCTCTTTCTGTGGCTCAACTGCTGTCACGGCCAGCATCTGAACTCGACCTCGGATGTTTCCGCCTCAACGTAAGCGGCGAGGCCAACAATCTGAGCACCGAATGGTCAAGAGTGCTCATCACCACCGATGAAGAACCTGTCAACTGGGGGTCGTAAGGAGGTCGGCAGATACGTAGCGGTCTTTGCACCATTGCGCTTCAATGCGGGACAAGCACTTCTTTGACGGCAACAATGTCAAACGGCCAAATGAGTGCATAACGCTTTAGTTCATCGCCGTTACCTTCTCTAGGGTTTTCTCGACATCAATCAATGAATAAATGGTTGTAGATGTATATATGATTGTACTCGTGTCTAATGGTTATAAGTCCCTCGCCATTCTTGCTTCGATAGCCCTCTCCGCAACTGCATGCGGTTCTAGCGACGAGTCCGCTCGGACTCGAGGCGCCGCCTCGGTTGAAACATGCATCGACCCGCCAGCTCTCTCACACGCCTTGGTGCTCTTCGGCGGCAACACCGAGCCCACATATTCATCTGTTAACCACACATTCGGAAACAGCGGATCCCAATACCGACGCGGCGTATCGATCGACGGCAACGCCAAATTTCCAAATTTTTCAACCTCATTCGATGCAGGTGGCTCCACCTCCTACCTCACGGGCAGCCACACAGGAAACCGACCCAATGCCAACAACGGCAGCTGGTCGAGCGCCAATCCGCCGTACAGCCAGGCACAATGGTCGGCTTACGCAAGCGCTCTCGCCGATGCCGCTGAAGCAGACCCGAGCGGATACCCAAATGTTCGTGTCTATCGGCCCGAAGGGGGAAGAGTCGCCGCAACCAACGATGGCGGCGACTACCCATCGACCGCTCGACAAACTCTCCATGTTGTCGTTGGACCGGGCGAGATACGGCAACCAGCGGGCCAAAATGATAAATGGGACGGAATGGTGCTCGCCCCTGATGCAACGGTCAGTGTGACGAAGCAAAATCTGGGCTACATCCACGGTGTCGTCATCGCCGAGCGTTTCATTGAAACGATCGGCGGTCGAACACCGCCACAGAACAACACTGGTTTACAGGTTCACGGTCAAGTGCCTGATGCACTCGTCGGTGTTTGCACAGTAGAAATCGCCTCTGCAACGACCACAACAACGGTTGCTGCGACGACGACTACCGAAGCGACAACCACCACTGTCGCCCCAACCACCACGACTACCGAAGCGACAACCACCACCGTTGCTACGACGACCACGACGTTGCCATCAGCTCCTCAAACCACCGAAGCAACAACCACAACAACTGTCGCCCCAACGACAACCACCACCGTTGCGCCGACAACTACTACGGAAGCCACAACAACTGTCGCCCCAACGACAACCACTACGGAAGCCACAACAACAACCGTTGCTGCGACCACAACGGCTCCGACGCTCCCCGCCACCCCGGCAGAGGAGGAGTCAACAACAAGCGAACCTTTGGTCGAGACGACGGCAACACTGCCTGCCACAGGCAGCAACCGTTCGGCCTCCACTTCTCACACTGCCGCAATATTTATTGTGATTGGCACTGCGTTGCTCGGCATCACAGTGCGACGGCGAGCTTAAGAAACCTTCGTTTCATCTACTGCGATCAGTCGTTCCAGGTTGAGGACCTCAAAGGCATCTGAGTCCTTTCCCAAATCCAAATCGGAAGTATTCCTTTGCAGTTGTTGAAGCCCCCCCGGTTCTTCGCAACACAAACGCGAAGCGCCAGATGCTGGAATTACCTGCTGTGATCAGCATTCCTCGCTGACTACGGGTAACTCGACTATCGCTGAAGGACACTGACGCGCGTCGGCTATCG
>CALCBR010000142.1:0-1525 GCA_937897105.1 uncultured Acidimicrobiaceae bacterium
GGCGGCAAGGCCATTGTCGATGTCGGTCGCAACGGCTTGAAGAACTTGCATGATGTTGCCATCTGCAGGGGTTGTGGCGTCGTATGCACCGGCGATCATGTCACCGTCGATATTCACTTCGAGTTGCACGGTGTCTGAGACAGATCGCAGTACCGATTTGGTGTTTCCTGAGAAGACACCGTTTGCATCGAATGGGGCATCAGAGCTTGACGTGCCGCCGAAAATCGGATGCCCGGCGCGGGTCGTATTTAATGAGTCAGCGACCTCTTCGGCGATGCCTCGTAACTCTTGAGCGATAGCAGATCGGGCATCTTGGCCGAGTACCCCGGAGTCTGACTGCAGCATGAGGTTTCGTGCCCGGGTGAGCCGGCCGTCAACGGTTTGTGACACTTGGTCAGCGAGATCGAGCCATGATTTTGCGTCGTCAAGGTTTCGTGAATACTGGTCGAGGTGACGTAGCTGCCGGTTGAACTTGTAGGCCTGCGCTGCAGCGCTCGGGTCATCGCTCATTGTGCGAACCCGCTTTCCGGTCGCAATGTTCGTTTGATGTTCTGCGATACGGCCCTGCAGCGATGAGACGTTGCGTTTCGTCTGCAGAACTTGTGATTGATTAGAAATTCTCATGGCTGTTTATCGTCCAACTGTTCCGAGGCGGTTAACGAGCGTGTCCAGCATCTGATCGATTGCGCTCACCACTCGTGCTGATGCTTCATAGGCCCGCTGGGCAGCGACAAGGTCGACCATTTCTTCGTCAAGCGACACTGATCGAGCTGCGAGTCGAGCTTCATCTACTTTGGCTGCGGCTTCGCTTTGAGCGCTTGAACGCCGCTGAAGCGAACTGGTGGCCAGACCGAGCGACACTGAAAATGACTCATACAGACTGTCGGCGCCGGTCGTTGAGTTGCGGAGCTCTGCGATGCCGAGGGCTATTTCACCGTCACGGATACCGGAGCCCGGTGACGCTGCAGCGACTGTGCGGGGATCAGCGACGATCGCCGCGTCAACGCTGATTGTCGCCGCTGATGTTCCTGAAAAGAAGGTCCCGCCTGCGTTGCCGTCAAGGTCTTCGCCGGTGGCGTGCAATGTGTTCACATCTGAAATGAGTTGAGCGGCAACACCGTCAAGGGTTGATAGCGCCGACGGGATCGACGAGTTGACGTTTGAGAGGAGCCCGGCGAGTTCTCCGCCGAGTGATGTCATGCGCACTGAGCCGCCGATCATGATGTCGGTTCGCTGCAAGCCAACCGGTGTGAGGCCAGGGTCAGCGGTGTCAGTGACAGAAAGTTCGAAGGTTCGTGAGCCTTGCACGATTGATGAGTTTCCGACATATACGTCGACGGTTCCGTTGTCTCGTTGTGAGACTCGTGCGCCGGTGAGTTCAGCAAGGCGGCTTACCGCTGCATCCCGCTGGTCAAGGAGGTCATTGGTGTTGGTGCCGCCAGATGAGGTTGCGACGGCATGGTTGATCGCTGCGATTTCTTCGGCGAGCGAGTTCACAGTTGCGACGGTGGATTCAATTGTTTGT
>CALCBR010000143.1:0-12800 GCA_937897105.1 uncultured Acidimicrobiaceae bacterium
ATCAACGCTGACCCCGGGGCAATCCTTACCGGTCCCCAACGAGAGTTTGTGCGGTCATGGCCAAACATCACCGAAGTCACCGTGAAGGGCAGCCACTTCATTCAAGAGGACAGCCCAGATGAAATCGGCCAAGCCATCAACGACTGGTTGAACGGCCTCTAGAGCCAGGAACCTTGTTCTGCAGGGCTCGATACGTCAGGAGGAAATGATCGTGAACGAGTTCGTGACCGGGGAAATTCTTGTTGAGACAGAGGAATTCGCCGATTACGGCGGATGGTCACTCGACTCCCAATTTGCACACGAAATGGGATCGCCATACCTCCTTGCTCACGGATACGGCCGACCTGTCGATGATGCCCGAACCACGATCGAAGTTGTCACCGCCGGCCGCTACCAGGTGTGGGCCCGAACAAAAGACTGGGTTCCCGCTCACCACCCCGGCCGCTTCAACGTTGCAATCAACGGAAACGTCATCGAACACGAATGTGGCAGTCATGGCGGAGACTGGGTGTGGGAACACATCGGTGAGATCGACCTGCAACAAGGACCGGTCGACATCGCGTTACGTGACCTCACCGGGTTCGATGGAAGGTGCGACGCGCTCTTCCTCAGCTCGACCGGCTCCCAACCAATTGATGGAAAAGGCGAAGATGCCCTTCGCTGGCGAAAAGAACGACGCGGACTACCGATCGAACCCGAAGAGGCTGGCAGTTTTGATGTCGTCATCGTCGGAGGAGGAGTGACCGGCTCGATTGGGGCACTCGCCGCAGCGCGACTCGGTCGAACCGTGGCACTCATCCAAAATCGCCCGGTGCTCGGAGGCAACGCAAGCACGGAAATCGGCATCGGACCCCGGGGAGAAAAAGGCCCCTTCGTCGCGGAAGCTATTTCTCGAACTCCTGAAGGAAACCTTCAGGTGCACCAACAACTCAACGCTGAACCCCATGTTGAGATCTACACCGAGTTTCAAGTATTCGATCTTGTCTCCGATGCAGGAACGATCTTGTCGGTAGACGCTCGACACGCCCGCAGCGGGAAAGAAATCCGAATTGCGGGAGCCCAGTTCATTGACTGCACCGGAACCGCCATTCTTGGAATGCTGTCAGGGGCCCCAACCATGTTCGGAATCGAGAGTGCCTCAGAATTCGGGGAGTCGCATGCCCCACCGGAACGTCTTGATCAACACCATGGTCACACACTGTTTTTCCGCACACGAGAAGCCGAACACCCTGTCGACTTTCCCGATGTGCCGTGGGCAACCGAAGTCGCCAAAGACTTCGCCGACCTTGGAGGTCAAGCGATCGAACCTGGCCGAGATAACGGTGATGGGCCAGTCATCGACGCCTTTCGACCTGATGAAGACGATTCATTTGGGAATCTCACGAGAAGACTGACTCACTACTGGGAATACGGTCAGTGGAACGACCCCTACACCGAAGGCGAACATATTCGAGACCACTTGCTACGAGCGGTGTACGGAACGATGAGCAACATCAAAACGATGGAAGCCGAACAGTGGGCCAATCTCGAATTTGACTGGGTCGCGTTCGTGCCCGGTCAAGGAGAGTTTCGTCGTTACGTCGGTGACTACATCCTTACCGAAAACGACATCAGAGAACACACAGAATTCCCCGATGCAGTCGTGGAGAATTCAGGCGCCTTTTGCCTCCATCACCCGATCCACGAAAAATACGACTTCCGTCTAAAGGCGTGGACATGGGACACCCGAGACGACCTACCATTCGCCATCCCGTTTCGCTGCCTGTACTCGTCAGAAATTGACAACCTCATGATGGCCGGCAAGCACATCAGTGTCACCCATGTCGCCGGATCGGTCACCAAGTTCATGGGTAATGGCGCTCAGCACGCAATTGCGACGGCATGCGCTGCGGCCCTGTGCGTCAAATATGGCGCAAGCCCGCGCCAAGTGCATGACAATCACCTCACCGAACTTCAAGAACTCGTCGCAGACATCCACTCGGCGTAGTGCCGAGAAAATCTCCCTACGAATGGAGCACCGACTCTCTACGATTTCGCCGAGCGAATTACGGTGGCGAAATGGAAAGTCAAGACGTTGCAAAAAGCATGCGAGGCTCCATTGGGATGCTCGCAATGCACTGGTTACTCGCACCCTCAACGACAGAGCAGGCTGTTGAAGCCGGCATGCCAGACGGCATCGCAGGCTATGCGGTTGGCCGGCTAGGGGTATTGGGCGACTGCCCTGTCGACAATGTGGTGGCAGCTGCATTCTTCTGGAACCCGACATACCTTGCCGAACAAACCCGGATCGGGCGTGCATCGTTTCGCCCAAACGAGGGTGCAGCAATTTACGCGAAGATCTGTCAGAAGTGGGGCGAAGACCACCTCAAAGGTTTCGACGGCGTTGAACGACTCGGTGAACTTGCTGAACGAGTTGTGAACAACGCAAGCCCACTCGGAGCACCCCTCTTCGTCGGCTGGCGTGATCAAGCACTCCCAGAATCGGGTGCAGGGAGAACAATGCAACTCTGTCAGACCCTCAGAGAGCTTGGGTTTTCGCGGTTCTGTTCAGCAATGCTCGGCTCCGACCTGTCACCACTTGAAGCCATCATGAGCGGACCAACTGGAGCATGGAATGCAGAACTCTTTGGCTGGGAGGCTCCATTCCCTGATGGGGAACCCCACCAAGATCTGCGAAAAGAAATAGAAGTTCACGCCAACACACTTCATGCACAGGATTTTGAATTACTTAGCCCCGAAGAGCGCGAAGAGTTCGTGGCGCTCTGTAAGCAAGCCCGCAATCACGCAACATCTCTGATGACCGAAGGTTCAAGCGCGATGATGCCGGGTAAGTGAAATGCAGATCGACGTCGCCTCAGTTGACCATGCGCTAATGACGACGAGGGCGGTGCGCCGCCGACTCGACCTCGAACGACCAGTTGACCAAGAAATTCTTCTTGAGTGCATAGATATCGCAGAGCAAGCACCATCAGGTGGCAATCAGGGGAGTCGCCGTTGGATCATTGTTCAAGACCAAGAGATTAAAGATCGCATCGCAGAGATCTACATGGAATCTGCCGGTCAATGGATGATCGCCTCATACGAAAAACTTGAAGGCACCGGCCACCCGCAAGAAAAAGTGATGGCATCAGCTGCGCACCTTGCGCAGCATTTAGCTGAAGTGCCCGCCATCGTGATTCCCACCATCATTGGGGTTCACGATGGAAGTGGGCGACCAGGATTATTTGACTCAGTCATCCAGTCAACATGGAGTTTCTGTGTTGCTCTGCGGGCTCGCGGCCTCGGATCAGCATGGACAACAGCAATACTCTCTCGTCGAGATGACCTCGCGGAACTGCTGGGAATTCCCGAGGGAATGACACAAATCGCAATGCTTCCCGTGGCGTGGATGAAAGGCACCGATGTTCGCCTTGCGCCCCGACGGCCAGCGCGAGAGGTCACGTACTTCGATCGCTTTGCGACAACCTGGGCGACGGGGCCCCATGTCGATCACACCATCGAAGATGGCCCCGGAGTCGTCGTCGAACGGGACATCAAGGCATCGCCAGCATCGGTATGGCAGTTTGTCAGCGATATCAATTTCGGAGCCGACTACAGTTCAGAATTTGTTGGCGGACGCTGGGACAACCCCGATGCGGAAATCACCGTCGGCTCATCGTTCACCGGGTCTAATCAACACGAAGCAATTGGCGAATGGGATGTGCCGTGTTTTGTCAGCTCATACTCGCCGGAGCGATCGTTTGGATGGGTGACATCTGACCCCGATAACCCTGGGGCGCAGTGGCTTTTTGACCTTGAACGAATCGCGGGCGCAACCCGGCTCCGCTTTTCGGTCAGGCTTGGACCAGGCCCGTCAGGGATCAGCCGTGCGATCGCTCAGATGCCAGAGAAGACCGGCAAGATTATCTATCGGCGACTTCTGGAGCACCGAAGCAATATGGAGGCCGTTATTGAAGGCATTCAGCGTGAAGCAGAGCGCATTGAACCCCCAAAGTCAAAAGACGGCGTGAAGGCGCCTCTTAGTTGAAAATCTTTTCATAGGTGAATGGTCAAGTGAGAGAAAGGCCCAGCATTGACTGAAGAATCTGACGACATCGTCTTTGTGAACGCTCTGTCGCGACGCACTCAGATCGCGATCGGAATTTCAGTGGCCGCCGTTATCGGCTGGCCGATCATTGCAAATGGCTTTAAGGCCTCGACCCTGGCCTCGGTAGGAGTCGCTTTCGTCGCTCTTGCATTCACGGCAGGTTTCCAACAAATGACTGTTTGCGTGAATCACATCAACCTTCAGGTGGTATTCGCCTTCGGGTGGCCCCGACGTACAGTGCAACTCTCTGAGATCGTGGATGTTTCGACCCATCGCATGCGAGCGCTGTACGGCTGGGGAATCCGCGTCGTCCCAAACGGGATGTTGTGGAGAGCCGGTGGCCATTACGCAGTAAGACTTGAACTGTCGAGTGGTCGGTATCTCTACATTGGTGCCGCTGATTGTGAAGATCTTGCACGCGAAATCAGCGAGCGGTTACCCACCCGCTGATATCAACTCAGAACCTCGACTGCCGGTCAGCAGGCCCCAGATGCTGAACGAAGGCTCATTGCAGCAACCCCGAGATGACCGGCGGAGAAGCTATTTCCGTCCCGTTGATTGACGAAAAGGTTCGCATGCTCGAAGCGATCGAAGTGGTCGGTCATCACCTGGCCACCACAGTGCCACTGCGTATTACGGACATGGACCGCGAATTCATCTCCGTAGAGCGAGTCGACCTTGACCCAACCCTTCTTATCGGACTTGACGAGAATTGTTTCCCCTGTGACGTAGTTATAAATCGAAACTTTTGCGCCCGCAATTGGATGTACTGACTCTGCGTCAACGAGTTGAACGGTAAGTGTCTGGTCGGCCGGGTACTCGGGTGCAGCAGAAGCGACGGTCCCAAAAGTGAAAGCCCCGGCAAAAGCAAGAGCTGCGAGGATGGTGTTGCGGATGATTTTCATGATGTTCTCCCTTGATCGTGAGTAACGGTGTGTTGTCTCGCAGTTCAAGAGCACCTTCCTTGCACGATCTCGCACTTTTTGGGGTTTCTTTCCGTTTTTGCGCAAGAGTTCCCTTCACCGGCAGATTGCCTTCAAACTTTGGGAGTGAGACTTCTGTGCGTATGTGCTGCTGCGGTAATAGTTGCATCATGTTCAGCCACCCAACAGCAGGATGCTCGAGCAGAACCGAGCCAGACAGTGGTGACAACCACATCTGTTGAAGTCATTGGCACAACGACGACATCCACCTCAGAAGAGATGGTGGCACCAGTGGCTGCAGAACCATCGACGAGCCAGGCAACAACGACCACAACGAAGATCGCCGAACAGACGAACCCAGATAATGGCCAGTCATGTCAACGACTGCCGGAATCAGAAGACCAGCCATGGGTAATCGTCAACGACGGCGTCATGGGCGGGAGATCACAGGGCGCAGTCACAACAGAAGTGAACCAGATGCAATTCACGGGAAACATCGTCACCGATGGCGGCGGGTTCTCGTCGGTGCGCCGGTTGCTCGACGGTGGTCTCGACGGGTCAGATCGACTGCAACTGAGGTTGCGCACCGACGAACGCCGATACGAGGTACTTCTTACCGATATTGACTCCCAGGCATACCGTGTGACGTACTACGCGCCGCTGGAGACAGAAGGAGACGGTTGGCAAATCATCGACGTCTCGTTTGACGATCTCGAAGCTCGCATCTTTGGTCGCCGGGTAGACGCTCCGCCGTTCCAACCTCAAAACGTGACGACGATTGGGATCATCCTTGCCGATGGGGCAGACGGTGAATTCTCTTTAGAACTTGACTGGATCAGCGCCTGCTCCGTCACTCTCTGATACAGAATGACAGAGCAGGCGAGTTCGCAGAGTGTTGAGGTCGTTACGACTTCAACATGATGATGAGCATCACCGGGGTGCCGAGCATCACCAATGTCATTAATCCGAAATAGACAGGGAATGGTGCCTTCGCAAAGTTTGCGCCGAACGCGCTTCCTTTGAGGTCGTCGTCCATGTCGTTTCGCATCGTTGCAATATCCATGACTGCGCCGAACGCTGCGAACCAGAGAAAGAATCCGATTCCAGCAACGGCGATTGATAGCGCGGTCGACGCCCCACTTGAGAGATCACCAAGCGCAACGACTATCGAAACACCTACTGTGAGAAGTACGAGGCATTTGAGGCACACCCATAGCATCGTCGCTCGGTGATCAATCCAGCGGTACAGGTCTTTTGACTTCATATGTCGTCTTTTCTTAGTTGATCAGTAGATCGCCATCATCTCGGCGATGACGATAAGAGCAACAATGACGACGTTTGCAACGCGGAACACGACGATTGGTGCTTTCTCAAGCCGTTTACCCATCGCGGTATCCATGAAGCCTTCCATATCTCTCATCGCAGCATTCACGTCCTGCAGCGCATCATCCATGAATGCAACGCACCACAGTGAACCAAGGATGATCCATGCGGCAAGAGCTAGTCGGATGCCTGAATCATCGAGGCCGGCTCCTGCAAATCCCAAGACAATGCTAAGAGTCGCATGGGCGAGGGTGAAAGAAATGACGATTGTTCGAATGTCGGCGGCGCGCGCTAGCACCATCTGCATATATCTGTTTTGGTCCATAATGACCCCCCTTTACGGATGTTTGGATGACGATCTGTCACCGCCTTAACCCTACGAAAGTCAGTAAAAGCGAGCGCGGATACTTACACGCGGCCTTATATGAACGTGAGTTCGTCGCCCATCAAGATGGTTCCGGGCTCAATGATGTTGGCGTAGACGCCCACATCTTGATTGAGCTCTCGAACGACATACCGAAGTACCCCTCGATCTTCACCAACGCTGTCGTCAATAGCCCGGGTCACCATCACGCAGCGCGGGCAGGCAATGACAAACTCGATTGTTGCTGAACCAACTGTTGCGGTTCGGCCAACCCACGAGAGTTCAGGAAGAGCCATATCGTCGTTTTCTGGTGGTGCATCAATCACGATTGACGGTCGAAAGCGCCGAACATCAACCGCAGAATCTGGGAGCGCATCTTTGAGGTGCGAAATCGACTGTTCGCTCATCAGCATGAGCGGGAACATGTCGTAATAGCTGCCAGGTGGCGATTCGTACTCAGCCAGCGTCACCATGAGTTCTCGAGGGAACGCACCAAGATTCGGGATGGGCTCATCATCAACACGCCCAAAAAGGTTCCGTAACTCTTGCATCGGGTCGTCGAGATCGGGCGCTCCGCGCCGAAAGTGCTCGCTATCTGATGCCGGTCGCAAAGCTTCGAGCTCGACCGAATGCCCAAGCGCATCTGACAGCACACGGTTCACCTCCGCTGCGCTCGACGTCGTGACCTCGCCAGTGGGGGTAGTGATTTCAACATGGCCATCGTCGAGGAGTCGAGATTCGCATTGCATGAGAAGTGGGATCTTCTTCGCTCCACGGATCCCGCCACGTTCAAGGTCGCGAGTTGCCCATATGCGATCACCAGCGACCCCGGTGCCCGTGACGTCAATTGTGTCGATTTGCTCACCAATCATTGATTTGACCGGGTAGCGCCAGAGCTGGCTTACATGCATAAGAGTGACCTTACTGCGTGGTCGGAGCCCCATTGTTGTGCAAGGATGAGTTCCTTGGTGGTGAGCCGGAGAGCGATGCCGTCGTCGGAGCACCCCGGTTCGGAGCCGTCGAAACGGCAGTTCTAAGGTCTAAATACACCCCCGACGTAGGAGCGACCATGGAATTTCAGCAACTTGCATTCGAACGGCGAAGCATTCGCGGCTATAAGCAAGAGCCGGTTCCGAAAGCGTTGCTTGACGAAATTATTGAAGTTGCAGCACAGACCCCGTCGTCGATGAACACCCAGCCCTGGCATGTCCACGTTGTGACCGGCGACGTGCTCGACCGCATCCGAACTGGCAATACCGAGCGCATGCTGGAAACCGGAAAACCTGACCGTGAGATCCGTGGCCACGTTCGATACGAGGGCGCTCACCGCGATCGGCAAAAGCGTGTCGCCGCCCAACTGTTTGAAGCCGCAGGCATCGGTTGGGATGACAAAGAGCAACGGCAAGATTGGGCGATGCGCGGATTCCGGCAATTCGATGCGCCGGTGTCGGTCATCGGTTGCATTGACCGAGACCTCATTGATTCAACCGAGGCCTACTTCGACCTGGGTCAGTTCGTCTACGCAATGGTGATCGCAGCATGGGATCGAGGCGTTGGTGCCGTCATTAACGGGCAGGGCATTTATCAGTCGTCGGTTGTTCGTGAAGAAGCGTCGATTCCTGAGGATCAACTCATTGTCATCACCGTTGCAATGGGCTTTCCGGCCGACGATTTTCCGGCCAACGATGTTGTCTCAGAACGACGAAGCGTCCAAGAAATTGCGACCTATCGAGGGTTCGACGGCCAGTAGGGGCCGAACACCCGTTGGCTCCGCTTCAAACAAAAGACCATTCTCGTGAGAGTACTGCAGATGTCAAAGTTCATTTGGCGCATATCGTTGGAACCGGTCTGACATGACGAAACCGGCACGATCACTACCGCATTTCGCTGAGCCCAATATTGAACGCATTGAACGCGATGGCGACGTGTTGCTGCGTTCACGCGTCGCCATCGGCGAATACGCCTCGTCGGTATCAGAGTGGCTTCGGCGGTGGGCACAAGAGCGGCCCGCTACAACATTTCTCGCTGAGCGGCCAGGAGGTGACCCGACTCGGCAGTGGCGGACAATTTCCTATGCCGATATGTGGCAGCGGGCACAGGCGCTCGGCCAAGCTCTCCTCGACCTCGACCTCAGCCAGACGCAGCCACTTGCGTTGCTCTCCGGTGCCTCAATCGACCATGCCTCGTTGGTAATGGCAGGACACCTCGTCGGGGTGCCAATCGTGCCGGTGTCAGAGGCGTACTCATTGCTCGCAACGACGACTGATCGCCTCGAATACATCGTGGGCCACACCGACGCTGGAGCAGTCTTTGCATCATCAGGGGAGATGTTCGGTCGTGCTCTCGACCTTTTCACCGACCGAGCCCTCATCACCGGTGATGGCTCACGAGGAACGAATCTTGCTGACATGTTGTCAACTACTCCGACGGATGCAGTTGATGCTGTTGCGGCGACTGTTTCAGGTGACACGATCGCAAAGATTTTGTTCACCTCCGGATCGACAGGTTTGCCGAAGGGAGTCATAACTACCCACAAGATGTTGTGTGCGAATCAAGAGTCAATTTCTGCGGGCTGGCTCTTTCTCGAACACGAGCCTCCGGTGATTTGTGACTGGCTTCCGTGGAGCCACACATTCGGGGCGAACCACAACCTCAACATCGTTCTCCGAAATGGCGGGACGATGTATATCGACGGTGGCCGGCCGACGCCTGACCGGCTACACATCACTGTCGCAAACCTCGTCGATGTGCAACCCACCATGGCATTCAATGTGCCGGCTGGTTGGGGGAGATTGGTTGAGGCACTCGAAGGTGCACCTGAACATGCCGCAAAGATCTTCGAACATCTCCGTGTTGCGTTCTACGCTGGTTCTGCGCTCTCCAATGACATCTGGGATCGTCTGACCTCTCTCATCGATGAGCATGCTCTGGCGCAGGTGTCGATGGCAGCCGGCTGGGGAATGACCGAGACTGGCCCAGCGTCTGTTGTGGTGCACATGGATGTCGATGGTCCTAACAACGTGGGAACGCCTCTTGCCGGTGTGACGGTGAAGTTGGTTCCAGCAGGGTCAAAGACAGAGTTAAGAGTGTCAAGCCCGAGCATTACGCCAGGATTCTTCAACGACGATGAGCGAACACAGCTTGCATTTGACGATGAGGGCTATCTCATCACTGGTGACGCAGTGAAACTCGTCAATGACGCCGACCCCAACGAGGGCATCGTGTTTGATGGCCGCATCGCCGAAGACTTCAAATTGTCGACCGGCACGTGGGTTTCGGCAGGCACACTGCGCACCCAAGTCGTGGCTGCGTGCTCGCCGTACGTGCTCGATGCGGTCATCACGGGACACGATCATGACTGGATCGGTCTGATCGTTTGGCTCACGCCAGGGCATAGCGATTCGCCCGAAGTGAGAGCAGCGATTTCCTCAGCTCTTGCAACCCACAATGCGGGTGGGGGAGGCTCGTCTAGCCGGATTGCCCGCGTGGCGATCGAATCAGCGTTGCCGTCAATTGATGCGGGCGAAATGACCGACAAGGGCTATATCAACCAACGCGCGGTGCTCGATAACCGCGCAGTGACGGTTGGGGACCTACACGCGATAATGGCCCCAGACCACGTCATTGTCATCTGAGTGCGACGTGAATGGGATCTTTTCGAAGCACAGAGCGCAGCAGCAGTAGGGTAGATAAATGTCAGAAACCTCTGAATCTCAATCGGGTGATGATGAATCTTCGGGATCTTCGTCACAGAAATTTTTTGGAACAGAATTCATCGACAGGGTTGCCCACCGGTTAGATCTGTCGGCAACCTTTCTTCTCGGTTTCGCGGCTGTTCTCATCGCGTGGGGCTCGTATCAATCGACCCTGTGGGGCGGAGTGCAAGACAGGCTGTTGACAGAATCGGTCAACACGACAACGCAAGCGACCGATCGCCTCCAACAGGCCGACACGATCCGTTCACTCGATCAAGTTCTCTTCGTTGAGCTGTTTTCTTCGGGAGTCTGCGAAGAAGAAGGTGATGGCGCCATTTGCGATCAGATCTTTGCGAATATGTCCGCTGATGGTGTCGAGGCAGTTGAGGCTTGGCTCACCAACGACGATCTCGCGCCGTTCGGGGACGACTACGACGACGCCCTATATGCAGAGGGCGAAGCTCTCTTAGACGACGCAGATGCCCTGTTTGCTCTTGCCGGCGAAGCAAATTCGAATGGTGATGATTACTCGATGGCGATAACGCTCTTGACAGTGACTCTGTTCTTTACCGGTCTTTCGGTAACGATCGCGGCCTCCCGCTACCGGACAACGATGTTGCTAATGGGTGCGGGATTCCTTGCCGCCGGAGCAATCTTCATGGCGACGCTGCCATGGGCATGAGATAGGGCGATTTGATCAGGCGTTCAGAGCGGCTTCGATGGCCTCAACCACCATTGGATCCTCCACCGTTACGTTAGGTGGGAACCTATTTACAACCGTTCCGTCTTTGCCGATGAGGAACTTTTCGAAATTCCATAGAACCTCTGGTAGTTCAGTTGTTTCAATGCCGAGGCCAGTGAGGCGATCTCGGTATTTCTGGTGGTCACCATCTGGAACCGCCTGCTGAGCAATTAGCTCTGTGTACAGCGGGTGGCGGCCATCGCCAGTTGCCACGATTTTGGAAAACATCGGAAAAGACACACCGTAGGACGTTTGGCAAAATTCCACGATCTCTTCTTCACTTCCTGGCTCTTGGCCACCAAAATCATTCGCAGGAAAGCCACATACCGAGAGACCACGGTCTCCGTGAGACTGTTGTAGAGCTTCAAGCGATTCGTATTGGTACGTCTGACCACATTTTGAGGCGACGTTGACGACAAGAAGTACCTCTGCATCAATTGCGCCGAGGGTTGTCTCTTCACCAGTAATTGTGTTGACAGGAATGTTTCTAAGTGTGCTCACGGCTAAAGAAACGTAGCAGCCATTCGAAGTATTCCGGCATATTCGAACCCTTGAAAAGATACAACCGCCGAGTTCTTGGGAGAGTTGGAGTGCTAGCCCCGGCAGACCACACAGAACTCACCGCCATCAGGGTCGGCCATGACCGTTGCTCGCATACCCATGTGGCCAGAACCCTCTGCCGGAACCAGCACGGTGGCGCCAAGTTCGACAAGGGCAGCAACCGATTCCGCGTCATCAGAGACGAAGAGATCAATGTGCAAGCGGTGCTTCGCGGTTTTGCCCTCAGGTACTCGCTGAATTGTCAGATGATTCAGCGGCCTGCCTGCTGGGCTATCCGACAGTGTGATGTACGGATTGCCGTCTCCTTCTCGGCGACGAAACCCAAGGGCGGCTTGCCAGAAGTTGGCGGTTTGATCAGGGTCATTTGAGTCAAGGGTGACACCGACCGCTCGTAACTGGTGATGCTGAGTATCCATTCTTTAACGGTACTTCTTAAGGAAGCACCGTTAAAGAATAGACGTTTCAGGGTTTAGTTGGCCTCAGCCATTCGTTTAGCAACCTGGGCCTGAAGATCACCGACCGGCTGAATTCTTGCGCTACCCGACGAGAGAATCGGGCGGAGACCTTCGACAAGATCGTCGTAACTGTCAGTCTCGACAACGAAGAAGAAGTCGTGGCCCGGTGGGTCAACCCACGCGCCGATAACGGTGACCCCGTATTCACTCAGGGCAGGTAATACCGAACCAAATGTCGCCCCGACAGCTTCAGGGCTGTTGGCCGGGCATGTGTTCTCGTCGTGATGATGATGAATGTGAAAGATCATCAGATGCTCGTTGGCTCGTGATAGGTGATCTCTAACTCAATTCCATTTGATGAGAGGAAATCGGCAAGGCCGGTTTCTACTCGCCATCCCACGTACGCCTGATGATGCTCAACTGATTCCCACTCTTCGTAGAGAATTACGTCGTCGCTGTCGTTACTCAGCAGCGTCTCAATTCGCATTGCGCCGTCGTACGCCCGGGTGACTGAGAGTCCGTCCTCCCCCGACAAAAAGTCGGTGAGAGCAGCTTTTCCCTCCGAATTGCATCGGAATGTTGCGATTGCTATCGCCGACATGTCGATCCCTTAACTCGTCATCAGTTTCATCATGTCCTCAGTGGACACG
>CALCBR010000144.1:0-10937 GCA_937897105.1 uncultured Acidimicrobiaceae bacterium
GCTTGGCATCACCCCAACCATTGTGTTCACGATGGGCACTGTCAATCCATCTGGCTTGAGCGCAGCCGGTGCGGCGCTGCTCGTTACCGGAATTGCATCGCAAGACCGAGGTCATCACAACAGCCGAAAACGCCTGGCACCGCTATGGATCGGGGCGGCAATCCTCATTTTGACGAGACGAGACGGGGCGCTCTGGGCGGCACTCATAGCCGCAGTTGCGTTCCTACCACACGTATCACCACGTCAACTTGTGCAGCGTTTGGTGTCCAGTTCAAAAACTCGCCGAGCGGGTGTCATCGCAATACCCGTCGTGATCGCAAGTTCATTTTGGGTGGTCCCATGGGTCGCTCGGTTTGTCGATCGACGGGCAACGGCAGAGCGTTCAACATGGCAGGCCATTCGCGCTCTGCGTATCTACCTCGACCACCTCATGGGAACATTCGGGTGGCTTGATTCAACGATGGGAATTGAAGCATTCCTCATTTCAATGGCTACTGCTGGCTTCTTTGTCATCCTTGCTATCAGTTCCGCACAGCGTCAGTACCGCTGGTCGATAGTGATGTCGTTGATGTTGCTGGTGATCGTCCCCGTAGCATTTGGAACGATTCGATACCCATATTTTCAGGGTCGATACCTGATCCCTATATGGATTGCGGCGATGGTGCTCGCAGGCCATTCACTGCAGTCATCTCGTGAAAGCCTCAAGAAGCTAGGCATTCGACCCCAGCCCATCTTGTTACTGTGGCTCGGCGTCCACGTGTGGTCAATCGTGAACAATTTGAAGCGCTATGCAACAGGGCGCAACGGCTCATGGGATCTCTTCAACAGCGACGTTTGGCATCCACCGATGATGTCGAATTTCGTTACTGTCGCATTGTTCGCTGTGGCTGCAGCGCTCCTTCTGAGAGCGATCCTTCGTATCGACCAAGTTCGTTTAGTTCGGTCGGATCTGGCGTAAGGCTTTAACGATTGGCGCTGGCTCGAGTGGGTTCATGATTAAACAGAAAAGTCTTATACCCACGGAGCTTCGGATCTTCATGACCGTCATCTGTGCACTGGATCGCTGACTCGCGCTCTTCACCAGACTCGAAAGCGGCATGTGCACCTTTAAGTGGCCGAGGTATCGATGGAACGGATTTCACAACAAGATGCATTTGATGCACTGGAAGTTGCCCACGAAGGCCTACGTCAGAGATTGGGGCAAACACTGGATTGGTGGGAGGATGGCGTGATCGCCGGGATCGAGCGCGAAGAGTCCCTGCGCGAGCAACTTGATGAGGTGACCCGCCAGGTCGAGGAATTCACTAACTCTCTCCCGATCAGGATCACGCGACCGTTAATTCGTCCGTGGGCTTTCATGAAGGCTAGATCTCGATGACGGAGACGCTTCAGCAGTACCCGATTTTTATCACGACGCGCGATCGCCTTTCGTCGCTCCTTCAGTAAATCGACTGGTTTCAGTCCGTCGGACAGCGCGATAATTACCTGATTGACAACGACTCCTCTTACCCACCCCTTTTAGACTTTTTCGAACGGACTAACTGACAGGTAATCAGGCTTGATCGGAACATTGGGCATCGAGCCCCCTGGTTAACTGGGATGGTTCACCGAATTGCTCGAAAGCAGTTTTATGTAGTTTCGGACCCGGACGTGATACCTGACGAACAGTGTCTGGAAGACTGCTTACATTATCTGAAGGGCGTTCTGGAGCGTTTTCCAGAGTTACACAAGGTCGGTCTGGGGCTCCGTATTGATGATTTGCCAGATCATTTTCCAATGAAGGACGACGTCATTGCCTGGGAAAGCCGGTTTTGGAGTAACGAGGTCGAAACAGGGTTGTATCGAGCGGACATGGACACAACGTTTGCCATGTACCGGCCCTTGCCAAGGAGGTCGTCAAATGCGCGTTCGCTTCGAACCGGAGAACCCTATTTGGCCAGGCATCTTCGCTGGTACGTCGATCCGAAAGAAATGACTGAGGACGAGTTGTATTACAGAGCGAACGCTGACCCAGCATTCTCAGACTGGAATCGGGAAACGACCCCAATTTGGAAGAAGAGATTAATACGCAGCCAATATTTCGGCGGCAAACATCAGAACGACTAGACCTCTTCAGGAAGCCGTGGCGAAAGACGATGGAACAGCAACCAACCCGCAACAAGACTGACAGCTGCGCTCGCCAGCATCGCCCCGATTCGATCAAGTCCTGGCATCTGTGCGTGGTAGAGAAGGTCTCGGAAACCACCAACAAAATGGACCATCGGATTTGCCCGCAGCAGATTCTGAGCCCACGTTGGTAATTGGGCTTCAACAACTGAAGGTGGGTAGACAACCGGTGTGATGAAAAACCACACCTGCAATGTGATGGCCCACAAGTATGTGAGGTCTTTGAAGTAGACCGCAAGCGCGCTTAGTGCGAGCCCGATACCTGAAGCGAAGACTGCGAGCAGAATCCCGAGAAGTGCTGCCACTGGGATCCACGGGAGAATTGGTGCGCCCGCCACAATGAGCAACACGCCGGACAGAACAACGAGTTCGATCGCAAATTGGACGAGAGCGAACAGCACATTCGAGAACACCAAGGTCTCACGAGGAAAAGCAACACGGCGCACGAGGCCCGAGTTACTGGTGATCGCGGTCAGACCAATGTTGTTGACGACAGCGAAAAAGTTCCACGGGATAATCGCACACAGCAGAAACCACGCAAATCCGGTGAGCCCAGAGTTTTCACCGACGGGGGCCTGCGCTCCGAACAAGATGCCGAACACAAAGCCGTAGATCGCAAGAGTCGCCAGTGGGTTGAGCATTGACCACGTCCAGCCGAGAAAACTGCCTCGGTACTTCGTTCGGAGTTCTCGCTGCGTGAGGCTCCACAACAACTCGCGAGACGCAATGACGCTCATGACAGGATTCATGATGTTCAGAGCGTAACGACCACTTGCGGTGATGTGGTGCCACACTTTTGGCTGAAAATGCCGACAGACTGGAGCATCATGTCTGATATTGCGGTTGCCGCAGAGGGTTTATGGAAGAACTTTCGCTTGTACCAAGAGCGAAATCAGTTCTTGAAAGCAGCGATCCTGCGAGGGCGCCGCGCGCGCTACGAAGAATTTTGGGCGCTCAAAGATGTGTCATTTGAAGTTCCCACCGGAACAACGTTTGGTGTGATCGGTCACAACGGATCCGGCAAATCAACCTTGTTGAAGACACTGACCGGCATTCTGGTGCCCGACCAAGGGTCAGTTACGACAGCAGGGCGCGTATCTGCCCTACTCGAACTTGGTGCTGGATTTCATCCAGAGCTTTCAGGTCGGGAGAATGTGTTTCTCAATGGTGCGATTCTCGGGCTAAAGCGAAAAGAAATTGAGATGCGTTTTGATGACATCGTCGACTTTGCGGGTCTCGAACAGTTCATCGACTCACCCGTGAAGAATTATTCGAGCGGCATGTTCGTCCGACTTGGCTTTGCGGTGGCCGCGAATGTTGAGCCCGATGTCCTCCTTATCGATGAGGTGCTTTCGGTAGGTGATGAGAACTTTGCTCGGAAGAGTGCGGAGAAAATCGACCAGTTCCGTCGTGACGGGCGAACCATTGTCTTCGTCTCACATGGACTCGACTCGGTTGAGTCGCTGTGCGAGACCGTGGCGTGGCTCGACCATGGTGAAATTAGAATGATCGGACCCGCTGCTGAAGTGATCAGTGCCTACCGTGGCGACAGCCATGATGCGGTAACAACTTCTGAAGAGTTTGGATCTCGTTGGGGAAGTGGAGAACTACAGATCGCGACCGTAGATTTGCTCGACGCCGATGGCAATGCTGTGCAACATCCGCGTACTCTCGACGCGTTGACGGTGAGTGCGAATGTAACCGCCCATTCCCCGATTCAAGATTCAGTGCTCGTTGCGAAAATCGATCAAGTTGGCGGTCACACCGTGTGGCAATCATCTACGCGTCGCAATGGTGTCTCAATCGGACTTATCAAAGACTCAGCAACTATCGAGCTCAAATTTCCGGCGTTACCTCTGCTTGAAGGCTCGTACGAACTTACTCTCGGAATCACCGATCACACCGAGGTACAGCCCTATGACTGGTGGGAACGAAGGATTAGATTCGATGTTCGCCAATATGTCTCGTCTGACCACGGTGTGGTTCACATGTCAACAAAATGGAACGTGCGTGGCGCCGATGAGATTGTGCAGTTGGGTTAGGGGCGTACGGTGAGTTCTGAGTTTTCAACTGCGTCTGAGCTACATCTCAGATCGAGCAATGTTGCCGACTCAATTACGGCGTACGTTCGTCACGCTTGGAGTCGTCGACATTTTGCCTACGCAATGCCCATGGAGATGTTTCGCAGCCGTCACCAAAACACCGTGTTGGGAAATGTCTGGAACCTCCTAAATCCGCTACTTTCAGCCGCTGTATATTTCCTGATTTTTGGCGTCATTCTTGATGCAAGCAGGGGAGTTGAGAATTACATATTGTGGCTCGTCGTAGGAATCTTCGTGTTTCGGCTCACTCAATCAACGGTGATGCAAGGAGCAACTTCGATAACTGGTCGCCAAGGTCTTGTGAGGTCATTGAAATTCCCAAGAGTGTTGCTCCCTGTTGCGACGACGCTCGGTGAACTTTTGACGTTCATGTTCGAATTGGCAGTAATCCTGGTGTTTGTGGCGGTCACCGGAGAAGGTTTCTCCCTGACATTGCTGGTGTTACCAGCAGTAATCGCAGTGCACACAGTCTTCAACTTTGGATGTGCGCTTATCGCCGCGAGGTTGAACGATTCGTTCAGAGATTTCCAGCAATTTCTTCCATTCCTGTTTCAGATTTTTCGGTATCTCTCAGGAGTGATGATTCCGATTTCTCTATTCGCTGACCGAGGTCCAAATATTATTTTCGAGGTACTTTCCTGGAATCCCCTAGTTCAAATTCTGGAGATGTACCGCTGGGTGTTCATGAATGAACCGTCTCAGATTACTGCGGGTGGGCTTGCTCGTCTTGTCATTGTCTCGGGCGTGCTCGTTGGCGTGGGGATGAAGTTTTTTATTAACAATGAGCATCGATACGGACGTCCCTAGGAATCCCCTGATGGAGCCACTTGCGATCAAGGCAAGAAACCTCGATGTCGACTTCGAGGTGTTTTCTGATCGACGGGCGAGTTTGAAGTCCCGTTTTATTGAACGTGGAGCTACTGGGCGCTCGACGGTCAGTGCACTCAGGGATGTGTCATTCGATGTGCGCGAAGGAGAGACCGTTGGAGTTGTTGGTCTCAACGGTTCTGGGAAATCAACTCTTCTCTCTGCAGTTGCGGGGGTGCTTCCGCTTACAAATGGTGAATTGTTGGTTTCTGATGAACCGCGACTCATGGGTGTCGGAGCTGCCTTACTCGGTGAGGCATCAGGCCTTCGAAACATCCGGTTGGGTTGTCTTGCGCTCGGTATGACGAAGCGCGAGGTAGACGCGCAGGTCGATGCTTTAGTTGAGTTCACCGAACTGGGCGATGCGATTCACCGACCGTTGAAGACATACTCGTCGGGAATGCGGGCTCGTGTTCAGTTCGTAGTGGCGACCGCCATCAAACCTCGGATTTTGTTAATTGATGAGGCTTTAGGAGTTGGGGATAAAGACTTTCGAGAAAAGTCTCGAAATAAGGTTGAGGAAATCATCCGATCAGCTGGAACGCTGATGATGGTCAACCACTCTCTCGCTGAGCTTCGGACCTTCTGCAAGCGTGGAATCTGGCTAGTGGAAGGGCGTGTTGTTATGGATGGTCAGATCGACGAAGTCATCGAGGCATATGAGAAGTCGTAATGTCGACTGTATTGTCACCGCCGTCACAGTGACCTACGGGACCTCAGACACGCTTGGTCGCACGTGTGCATCGCTTGCCCGGTCAACACGAGAGGCCAGCAATATCGCAGTCGAGCATGTTGTCGTCACACAACCAGGTGACGCTGGCGAGCGAGCGACCGTTCCGCCGTCAGCCTGCGAGATCAAAGTCGACGAAAATCTTGGCTTTGCCGCAGCCAACAATCTTGCGATCGAAGAATCAACCTCAGAGTTCATTGCTGTTCTCAACCCCGATCTCGAACTCACCGAAGGGTGGCTCGATCCACTGATCGAGGCACTGAACGACCCTGTCGTCGCCATTGCTGCCCCCGTGCTACTCAACAACCACGGTGACATTGATGAAGCCGGCCAAGCCGTCTTTTCGGATGGAAGCAGCCTTGCAATGGGTGGCTCGCACTGGCCCGACTTCCCGAATTCCTATGCGTCGATGATGTTCGACCGAGATGTCGACTACGCGTCAGCAGCCTGTTGGGTGATGCGACGCTCGACCTTCAACGAACTCGGAGGGTTTTCCACTGCGTACTACCCGGCATATTTCGAAGACAACGACTTTGGTCAACGAGCGCAACACGCCGGATACGTCACCCGCCTCGTCAGCGCCCGCCCGGTGGTTCATCATCACGAAGGAGCCAGTGCTGATCGCCGTGCCCTCGCCGAACGATCACGAGCAACCTTTGAATCAACCTGGGCAGAACACCTGCGGTCGAAACCTGATCGGTCACTACTCGATACAGACGCCTCCCTGGTTCGAGACCACCTCTGCACGACAATCAACATCGAGCACGTCACCTCACGCACCATTGGCGCATATGCCGAGCGAGCGGCAGCCGACCCTCGAAATCGATACATCGCTGTGATCGATGAGAACGATGACGTACCGCTGCACCTCCTTCGCCGTCAGCACGCACCACACGGCCTTGAAATTCGACTGCAAACGCCAGAAACCCGTCACTAACATGACACTGAGTGTGCGTTGACGACCCCTCAGTCATCGCACGTAACGTCATGAACACAACTGCGCACCGCCTTCTCACCTCTTTTTCGGCGGTCGCGCTCGTCGCCGGGTTCGTCACAGCGAACCCCAGCATCGTTAACGCCGAGAGCCCCCAAGGGGGAACACCTCCGCCTGCCAGCGCCGAGATCGATCTTCCAGTAGAAAACGAGGGCAACTCTGACAGTCCACTTGAACCGACATCAGAGCCGCTCGACAAGATTGTCGACATCGATCTTCGTATCGAAGAAGAACTCGCTAGCCACGGGTCAGCTCGAGTCATTATCCAACTTTCCACCGAGGTTGAGCCCAGCGCAACGCTCTCGAGTTGGCAAGAGGTTGTCGAGCGTCGATCGGCAATTGCGTTTGACCAAAACGCAGTTGAGCGCGCCCTCTCAACAGCAGATTCAACGGTTCTCAGCCGATATCGGATCGTTCCCGCAGTCGCAGCAGAAGTCTCCCGCGAAGGTCTGAGCGTGTTGCAATCGCTGCCGAACGTGAGATCGATCGAACCTGATATCCCTGTGCCTCCGGTGCTCGATGGAACCGTCGGCATCATCGAAGCCGATCAGATGTGGGCAAGTGGATACACCGGTACTGACTACGCAGTGGTCATTCTCGATACCGGAGTTCAGTCATCTCACCCAATGTTTGCTGACGACCAAGGTGGTTCTCGCGTCGTTGCCGAAGCCTGCTACTCGACGAACGACGGCACTGGAATCGAGTCGCTGTGCCCGGGCGGCGCATCGTCATCGACCGCAATTGGCTCAGGTGAGAACTGTGACAACTCAATCTCTGGCTGTAGCCACGGCACACACGTTGCCGGCATCGCTGCCGGCGGAGAGTGGGACACGGGCTCGGTCACCATCTCGGGTGTCGCACCCGACGCAGACATCATTTCGATGCAGGTGTTCACCAAGTTCACTGCGGCAAGCGGCGCGTGCTCTCCCTACCCGGCGCCCTGCGTGCTGTCGTACACCTCAGATCAATTGAGTGCGCTGCAGCGGGTGCAGACATTGTCGGCAAGTCACGACATTGCCTCGGTCAACATGAGTCTTGGAGGTGGCCGTTACTACAGCGCGTGCGACAACGCCCTGATTGCCTCAACGGTAGAAGAACTCGCTGCATCGGGAATCGCCACCGTCATCGCATCAGGCAACAACGGGTTTTCCGACTCGGTCTCGTCACCCGCATGTATCTCGTCTGCGGTCACCGTCGGCTCCACCACCAACAGTGACACGGTTTCTGGTTTCTCAAATACTGCTGAAGACCTCATCGACCTGTATGCGCCAGGTTCGTCGATCATTTCAGCTGTCCCCACAAATTCATCTGAGGCATATTCAGGTACGTCGATGGCAGCGCCACATGTCGCCGGAGCGTTTGCTCTTATTCGGAACGTGTTTCCCAATGCGACCGTGGACGAGATTGTTGCTGCGCTTCGAGACACCGGCGAACCTGTGAGCACTCGACAAAGCGGTAGCAACCTCGGGTTCAGTCACCCTCGTTTGAATATTGCACAGGCGGTCGACGTTGAACCCGCCCCCGTGCTCAGGGTCACCAGCGATGGAACTGGTTCGGGCAGTGTGACTTCCACGCCGGCAGGAATCGATTGCGGAAGTACATGTACGACCGTTGTTCCAACTCCAACATCATTCACATTGACCGCAACTGCTGACGCAGGGTCAAGCGTGACAGGGTGGACCGGCTGCGACACCACAAACGGAAACACCTGCACTGTGAACGTCGTGTCATCGGTCAATGTGAAGGTCACATTCACTGCTACCGCCCCGACCAATGATGATTTTGCGAATGCCGAGCTCATCGTCTCGGGAGCCGACCTCAGTCAATCGACAGTCGGAGCAACAACGGAAACGGGAGAACCCATACCGTCATGTGATTCAGGGCCTGCCAACAGTGTGTGGTTCACCTGGACAGCCCCCGCATCTGGGTCGGTCACCGTCGACACCATTGGAAGTGATTTCGACACCATCCTTGCCGTGTACAAAGACGTCGACGGCACGCTCAGCGGGCTTACCGAAATTGACTGTGACTACGGCACCGCGGCAACTGGCTGGACAGACTCGACGATCACCTATTCATCGACTGCATCGACGACGTACTTCGTTCAGGTCTTCGGTTACCAAGAGACAGTTGGGTCGTTGCAACTGTCGTTTGCCGCCACCGCACCAACCCAACAGGTGACCGTCTCGGTGTCGGGAAATGGGAGCATTTCTTCTGATCCATCAGGAATTGATTGCGGCGCGACGTGTATCGGCGAATTCTTTACCGGATCAACTCTCTCGCTCACCGCGACACCCGATGTGGGCTGGCGGTTCGTTGCATGGCAAGACGACTGCGCGGCCTTGATGATGACGGAAATCTGCGAACTGATGTTGTCGGCCGATAAGTCTGCAACAGCAGTATTCGACCCGGTCGTCGCAAACGACGATTTCGAAAATTCAGAACTCATCACCACCGTTCCATTTGATGAGGTGGTGTCGACTGTCGGCACGAGCCGTCAAACCGGTGAACCCGAATCAACGTGTGGGGTGATTGGTCAGTCGATTTGGTACTCGTTCACGCCCTCGGTTGTGTCCACGTTGGCAGTCGATCTCTCGGGTAGCACATTCGACACGATGGTTGCCGTTTGGGAGGGTGCGAGCTTCGGGACGCTGACCGAGGTGGGCTGTAACGACGAAAGTTTTTCGGGTCAGACGTCGCTCATCACGGACCCCCTAACGGCTGGTAGGGCGTATCACATTCAGATTGGCGGGTCTGGTGGTAAGTCGGGCGATGCAGATATCGATATCGCCCTTGGCACCGCTGAGGTCGCTATCGATGTGGCCGGGGATGGTTCCGGATCGGTGGCAGCGTCTGCAGGAGGTGGGCCTTGCACCGTCGACTGCACGCTCACTATCGACTCGGGAACCTCTCTCACGTTGACGCCTACCCCAGATGAAGGGCATGTCTTTATGGGGTGGACAGGCGACTGCACCGGTCGATCAACCTGTTCGATATCGGTTGTCGAAACCGCAAACGTCGCTGCGGTGTTCAGCCCACTACCAGAGCCGTTGGAGACATTGCGATTAACGGTCGGCGTTGCCATGGCTGGAACAGCTGTCCTCGCCTCGACCGCCTGCGCTGAGGTGTCACCCACTCTTCCCGATGGCCTTTTCATCAACTCTGATGGTCTCCTTGAAGGCACGCCAGAGCGGTCGACCGCGTTTCGCCGGTACGCCGTGTTGAGTTGGGAGGGTGACTGCGGCGTTGTTCCACTTGATGCACTCGTCACGTCATTTGACCTCGCGGTGAACACTGCGGCTGCACCTGAGGTTGCTCCTCTTGCCGAGACCTCTGTTGCAAATCTCGGTTCGGTCGAAGCGCTCAATGCAACATCAGATTTGTCGCCGAACTCCGCTACGACCGTCGTGTATCCGCCCGGAACTTTTGAGCCCTATGAATGGGTGGTGCTGTTCGCGTATTCCGAGCCAGTGGCGCTTGGCTCGGCGCTTTCCACCATCGACGGCGCATTGACAGCCGACATTGTGCTCACCGAAGCGGTCGGGGCAGGCGACCACAACTTGGTCGCAATGGGAACAGTAAGTGAGCGCGCCGTTCGCACACCATTCTCAGTTGCTGAGAGCTCGGCGTTCACACAACTGTCATCACCCCAGCGCATTATGGATACGCGGTCTGGCGGCAGGGTTGGTGCGTTGGATGGCGGCGGTGTGGTGCGTGAGTTGCAGGTGGCTGGTGTTGGTGGTGTGCCGAGCGTGGGTGTGTCTGGTGTTGCGTTGAATGTGACGGTGGTTGATGGCGCGGCGAATGAGTTTGGTGGGTTTGTGACGGTGTTTCCGTGTGGGGTTCGTCCGGATGTGTCGAGTGTGAATTTTGTGTCTGGTGACACGGTGGCGAATGGTGTGATTGTGCCGGTGAGTGAGGGTGGCCGGGTGTGTTTCTACGTGTACGGCACCGCGCATTTGTTGGTGGATGTGTCGGGTTATTTCTTGTCAGGGTTCGAGTCGTTAACGCCTGGCCGGTTGTTGGATACGCGGTCTGGCGGCAGGGTTGGTGCGTTGGATGGCGGCGGTGTGGTGCG